>CAXQKF010000279.1:0-5262 GCA_964224285.1 Donghicola sp.
AAGCGCCGCGGTTGAGCTAGGACAAAACCATGCCACGTCAGAATTTCAGTCATATCGATACGTGGGTGTTCGATCTGGACAACACCCTGTACCCGCCGCGCTTTCGCCTGTTCGACCAGATCGAAAAGCGCATGGTCGATTGGGTCATGGGGACGCTCGGCGTGTCCAAGGCTGAAGCCGACCGCCTGCGCAGCACCTATTGGGCGCTGCACGGGACCACGCTGGCCGGGCTGATGGCCGAACATAACATCGAGCCTGACCCGTTTCTGGAGCATGTGCACGACATCGACTTTACCGTGCTGGAACCGGACGCGGCGCTGGCCGGTCACATCCGCGACCTGCCGGGCCGCAAAATCGTTTATACCAACGGCTCCGCCCCCTATGCGGAACAGGTGCTTCAGGCGCGCGGGCTGAACGGTCTGTTCGACGCCATCTACGGGATCGAGCACGCCAATTACCGCCCGAAACCCGAGGCTGCAGCCTTTGACGCGGTGTTCGCGCGGGACAACCTGCGCCCAAAAACCGCCGCCATGTTCGAGGATGACCAGCGCAATCTGGCCGTGCCCCATGCCATCGGGATGCGCACCGTCCATGTCGCGCCAGAACCCCATGCCGCCGACCACATCCACCACCATACCGTTGATCTGACAAACTTTTTGTCGCGGCTCAAATAGTCGCACTGCGTCAAAGAGGGCAATCGCACAGGCGTACGGGAAAACATACCTAGGGTCCAAATAATTTATCCGAAGGACTCCTTAACATGGCTGATATCACCAGCACCCCCTCCCAGCCCGGCGTTCTGATGCGCATCATCCTGTCGCTTCCCGTGATCGGCTGGATCGCCAAAGACTTGCTCCACGGCGACAAGGACAACATCTGGTATCTGCTCGTCGCGGTCCTGAGCCTGTGGGCGGCTGCCGTGATGACTTGGGGCATCCCCGCGCTCTACCTACCTGCAGTCGCGTTTGTGCCCGTGATGTGGGTGATCCTGCTGCTGATCACACGCGGATAAACTGTCGCTTGGACCTTCGGGCGGAAACGCCCTATGTCATGGATCAAGGAGAGATCCCATGACGACATTCCAAAGCTATGACATCATTGTATCCGGAGGCGGCGTTGCCGGCCTGAGCGCCGCGGCGGCCTTCGGATCAGCGGGCTTCACCGTATTGTGCGTGGACCCGCAGCCCCCCATCACAGACCGCGATGCCGAAGGGTCCGACCTGCGGACCACGGCGATCCTGCAACCCGGCCGCCTGCTGCTAGAAGAAGCCGGTCTGTGGGCGCGTCTGGATGCCGAAGCGATGCCCCTCGACATCATGCGGATCATCGACGCAGGCGGTGAAGTGGCCGAGCCCCGCGTGACCAAGGATTTCGTCGCCTCGGAAATTTCCGATCAGCCCTTCGGGTGGAACCTACCCAACTGGCTGCTCCGCCGCGAGATGGTCGCGCATTTGCAGGGGATGGAGACTGTGACCTTCCGCCCCGGCGTTGGAACCGCTGGCGTTCTAACCCGCACCGACCACGCCCGCGTGCGGCTTAGCGATGGCACCGTGGCCCAGTGCCGCCTGCTGGTCGCCGCCGATGGTCGCAACTCGCCCGTGCGCAAGGCCCTGAACATCCAAGTAAAAACCCGCACCTATGGGCAAAAGGCACTGGCCTTTGCGGTCACCCACCCCCTGCCGCACGAGAATGTCTCGACCGAGATTCACCGCTCGGGCGGGCCGTTCACCTTGGTCCCCCTGCCTGATTATCAGGGTCGCCCCAGCTCTGCGGTCGTGTGGATGGAGGATGGCCCCGAGGCGATGCGCCTGATGGCCCTGCCCGAAGCCGACTTCGAAGCAGCCATGAACGAACGGTCCTGCCAGATCCTTGGCCCGCTGACGCTGGCCTCGCGCCGGACTGTGTGGCCGATCATCAGCCAGTGGGCCGACACGATGTACGGCGCCCGCACCGCGCTGGTGGCCGAGGCCGCCCACGTCGTGCCCCCCATCGGCGCCCAAGGTCTGAACATGTCGCTGGCCGATCAGCGCTGCCTGCTGGATTTGGCCAAGGCCGACCCCGCCAACATCGGCGCGCCCGAGATGCTGCAACACTATCACCGTCGCCGCCACCCAGAGGTGCTGGCCCGCGTCACCGGCATTGATCTGCTGAATCGCACATCGCAGCTGTCGGCCCAGCCCCTGCGCGACCTGCGCGCGGCGGGGCTGAACGCGCTCTATGCCCTCGGGCCTGTGCGCAAGACGCTGATGCAATTGGGGCTCGGCATGCGCTAAGCCCCCCGTGCGGCGCCTTTACAGCGCCGCGTCCAAGGCCCGCGTCAGACGGGCAATCGTCGCGGGCACATCATAGAGCTTGTCCAATCCGAACAGCCCCAGACGGAAGGTCGAGAACCCCTGCGGTTCATCACATTGCAGCGGCACACCCGCCGCGATCTGGGTGCCATTCGCTGCAAAGGCACGGCCCGACTGGACCTCGGGATTATCAGTGTAGCTGACTACCACCCCCGGTGCGCCAAAGCCCTCGGCCGCGACGGATTTGATCCCCCGCTTGGCCAGCAACTCGCGCACGCCATTCCCCAGCGCCCACTGCGCCTCGCGCAGACGCTCGAAGCCATAGGCACGGGTTTCGGCCATGGTATCGCGGAACGCCCGCAGCGAATCCGTCGGCATGGTCGCGTGATAGGCATGCCCGCCGTTTTCATAGGCCTGCATGATCTGAAACCACTTCTTCAGGTCCACGGCAAAGCTATCCGAAGTCGTCTCGTCCAGCTTCGCAATGGCCCGTTTCCCAAGCATGACCAGACCCGCAGACGGCGTCGAGGACCATCCCTTTTGCGGGGCAGAGATCAACACATCCACACCGGTCGCCTTCATATCCACCCAGATACAGCCGCTGGCGATACAGTCGAGCACCATCAGGGCACCAACCTCATGGGCAGTCTCTGCCAGCGCTGTGATATAGCTGTCCGGCAGGATCACCCCCGCCGAAGTTTCCACATGGGGCGCGAACACCACATCGGGACGCTCTTCGCGGATTTTTGCGACCACCTCGTCAATCGGCGCAGGGGCAAAGGGCGCAGTGGGTTCGTTCCCTTGCTGACGGGCCTTCATCACCATGGTCTCGGCGGCCAAATCGCCCGCATCAATAATCTGGCTCCAGCGGAACGAGAACCAGCCATTGCGCACAACCAAAACCTTGGCACCCTTGGCAAACTGGCGGGCCACGGCCTCCATCCCATAGGTGCCGCCACCGGGTACGATCGCCACACCGTCAGCCTTATACACCTCTTTGAGCATCCCCGAGATGTCACGCATAACCGATTGGAATGTCGCGGACATATGATTCAGGGACCGGTCAGTGAACACCACCGAGAATTCATCCAGTCCGGTCGGATCGACGTTATCAAGCAAAGCCACGGGCAACTCCTCTCACTTCCATTGCAACAAGGAGTAACCAGCCCCGTGCCATGTGGCGAGGAATACTTTGGCATGCAGATGTGCCCTTTCCTGCATTCAGGAGGTGTGGCTGTCCATAGGAACATGGGTATTTGGACCAAGATAAAGAGCCGACTGCGCTTTCTGCTTTGACCAAATACTCAATGTTGGGCGTTATCCGCCAAGCGGACCCGGAAGACGTTCTTCGCTGAGCAAGACGTTTGATTCCACGTCACCGACACCGGGCAAGGCCATGATCCGCCTACGAAGAACACGCTCGAAGTCACTGATATCACGGGCAACAATGCGCAAGCGGTAGTCATAGACCCCGAGGATGTGTTCGACCGTTTGCACTTCGGGGATGGCTGTGACGGCCCGCTCGAAGTCCTCTAGGCTGACGCGGCCTTTGGTGGCGAGTTTGACGCCGAGAAAAACAGTCACGCCGAAACCCAGCGCCTCGTGGTCCAGCACAAGGCGGCGGTGGGAAAATGCGCCTTCGGTCCAGAGGCGCTTGATGCGGCGCCATGCCGCCGGTTGGGACAGGCCGAACCGGCGCCCCAAGGCCCCGGCGCTGAGGGTGGCGTCCTGTGACAGGGCGTGCAGGATTTTGAGGTCAAGTTCATCAAGGTCGATCATATGGGCAGCGTCCCTTTGCTCTGGATGCGGGCGACGTGCATCAGGGCTTCGATGTCCACGATATGCGGCAGGGTCAGGATGCGGTCGCGGTAGAGCTGCTGGTAATGGGGCATGTCGCGGGCGATCAGGGACAGGCGCAGGTCCACGCGGCCAAGAAAGCTCTGGATTTCCAGCACCTCGGGTACGTTGCGAGCGGCGGCGCTGAATTCGTCAAAGGCCAGCGGCACGGTTTTGTCCAAAACGATGCGTAGGGACACCTCGACCTCGTAGCCCAAGGCACGCCAGTCGATCACGGCCTCGACGCCCTTGATGACCCCTGTGCTGCGCATTTTTTCAAGCCTTCTCCAGCACGCACCGGTGCTGACACCCGCCCTATCGGCAAGGTCTGCTGTAGAAATGGACGGATCTGCCTGAAAAAGGCGCAGAATGCGTCTATCTGTGTCATCAAGCATGAATTACTCGCTTAGCGCCGAAAATGACGAATAGGTTTTTCACCATATCGCAAAAACGCCGCGAAATTAAAAGCGTATTCACAAATCTTTCATGCGATAAGGTCGCCAACGAACACCTTAGCGAGGAGAATTCCGATGCGCGTTTACTACGACCGCGATTGCGACGTTAACCTGATTAAAGAAAAGAAAGTGGCGATTCTGGGCTACGGCTCGCAGGGCCACGCACACGCGCTGAACCTGCGCGACTCGGGCGCCAAGAACGTTGCTATCGCTCTGCGCGAAGGCTCGCCCTCGGCCAAGAAATGTGAAGCCGAAGGCCTGCAGGTCATGGGTATCGCCGAAGCAGCAGCATGGTGCGATGTCATCATGTTCACCATGCCCGACGAACTTCAGGCAGAGACCTACAAGAAATACGTCAAAGACAACCTGAAGCCCGGCGCAGCGATCGCATTCGCGCACGGTCTGAACGTACACTTCGGCCTGATCGAAGCGCCCGAAGGCGTTGACGTCATCATGATGGCCCCCAAAGGCCCCGGCCACACCCTGCGTGGCGAATACACCAAAGGCGGCGGCGTGCCCTGCCTCGTTGCTGTACACCAGGACGCAACCGGCAAGGCGCTGGAAACCGGCCTGTCGTACTGCTCGGCCATCGGGGGCGGCCGCGCGGGCCTCCTCGCACCCAACTTCCGCGACGCGTGCGACACCGACCGGTTCGGCGAGCAGGCCGGTCGGTGAGAGCG
>CAXQKF010000280.1:0-6103 GCA_964224285.1 Donghicola sp.
GCAGCGATGAGTTCACCGCAAACACTGCTCCGAATGCGAGAAGCCCGAACACGAGCACAATCGTGAGCCAGAGCGACGGGCCCGCAGCCGACACAGCGGCGACCGTAAGAACCCCGGGGATCACCGCTAAAAGAAAGGCCCATTGACGCGCAGCGCGAACGAGAGAGACCTCCGTCCGTGATCCAGCATTCAGGATCTGCGGCGCAAACCCCTAAACCAGACCGGAGACTGAAGCCCACTCTTTCTCCGGTCAGACCTTCTCCGTCTCGACAGCTTCCCCAAACGACTTGAAGAACTTGCCTGCCAGCTTTTGGGCGGTCCCTTGGATCAGACGGCTACCGAGTTGTGCCAGCTTGCCGCCGATCTCTGCTTTCGCGTTGTAGCTCAAGATTGTTTTGTCTCCGTCTTCGGTCAGAAAAACGTCTGCGCCACCCTTGGCGTGGCCCGCTGCGCCGCCGTTTCCTTGGCCGGTCAGGGTGAATGAGTGCGGTACACCAGTGGTGTCCAACGTCACACTGCCGCTGAATTTTGCTTTGACCGGTCCGACCTTCAGCACAACCATTGCTTCGAGTTCGCTCTCTGACTTCTTGATCAGCTCTTCGCAGCCGGGGATGCACTGCTTCAGGATTTCAGGGTTTTGCAGGGCGTCGTAGACCACATGTTTCGGTGCCGAGATCCTGATTTCATCTTTGAGTTCCATAGAACGTCCTCTTGGTTAACAGCATGGGAATTTGATCTGCGCCAGCGTCTGTGCCTGTGCTTCAGTCATTGAAAAAGTTTTGCGGAGGCGGGCGATAAGGCCGCGTGTTTCGGGTTTTTCTGCCTCTGCAGGTGAGGGTAACTGCGGTGCGTTTGCGTCACTCATTTGCGCTGCCCCCGATTGGCTTGCGGCGCACCTGGATCAATTCAGCCAGTATCGAGAGGGCGATCTCTTCGGGTGTGACGGCTCCGATATCGAGGCCCGCAGGGGCCGAGACCTGCTCTACGGTGGCGGTTGGGATGCCGGCGTCGATCAGCTTGGCGGCGAGGCTGGCGAACTTCTTGTGGCTGCCAACGAAAGCCACATAGTTGGCTCCGGATTTCAGGGCTGCGGTCAGTGCGTCCAGATCGCCTTGGCCTTGGGTGGCCACGACGATGGCGCGCATCCGGGGCAGGGTCACAGGCTCGGTCAATGTGCCTTCGACGTACCAGTGGAACTGCGGGGCCAGCGCGGCGAGAGCCTGTGCCACAGGTGAGGCACCGAGGACAACGAGTTCAGGCATGGGCAGGTTCGGTTCGATGAAAATGTCGATGGTTCCGCGCGATGGGCAACCGTTGCAGGCAAAGGTGATCCCGTCCACTTCGGCACCTGCAGCGACACCGCGCTGGGTCAGTTGCTCTTCGGGGGTTACAGAGATCAGACGGGGCGCACCTGACTGGATCGCAGCGAGCGCCGCACGTTTGACGGCCCCGCGGGTGCAGCCCCCGCCAAGAAAGCCGTGCAGGATTGTGCCTTCGGCATCGAGGATCGCTTTGGCACCGGGTTTGGCGGCGGTGGTGCCGGCGGTGCGGACGATCGTGGCCAGAACAAACGGTTCCTGACGGGACCGCAGGGAATGGGCCACTTCGGCAAGGTCAGCTTTAAGGAACTCGGCAGGGGTCATAGGCGGGTCAACTCCGGTTCGAGCGCCGCCAGATCGGCGAGCGTGTTTGCAGGTTGAAAAAGATCGAGATAGGGCATCGCTGCCGCCATGCCTGCGGCGACGGGTTGATAGTCTTTCCACCCTTTCAGAGGGTTGAGCCAGATGATCCGGCAGCCCCGTTTGCGCAGGCGGGCGAGTGCTTGGTCGATATGGTCCGGCGTAGAGGTGTCGTAGCCATCCGACAGGATCAGGACGACGCTGCGGCCATCGACAAACCGTCGGGCATAGGTTTCTGCGAACCGTCCAAGACTCTCGCCGATCTTGGAACCACCCCCGAAACCATCTGCCATCAGGGACATCCGGCCGATGGCGCGCATGGCGTCCTTGTCGCGCAGCGCCTCTGTAATGCGGACGAGCCGTGTGTGAAACAGGTAGGCGTCTGCAGTGCTGTCGCCGCGCATCAAGCCAGCGAGGAACGCCAGAAAGACCTGCGCATAGACCCCCATAGAGCCCGACACATCGCATAGCGCGACGATTTTCCGGCTGCGATCAGGGCGTTTTTTCCGGAACAGGCGCAAGGGCTCGCCGCCTGTGGACAGGCTGCGGCGGATGGTTTTGCGAAAGTGCAGCCGGTCGCCGCGCCGTGCCGCGATCCGGCGGCGGGAACGTTTGTCCCGCAGGGCAAGGCCCAGACGGCGGGCCACCGCTTCGGCTTCGGCGATGTCTTCGGGGCGGACCAGATCGCGCAGGTCACGTCGGGACAGGTTGCGCATTTCTGTGGCGATCAGTTTGCCTTCGCCGTCGCGCTCTGCTTCGCCTTCGCCCCCGTCCGGAGCGATGGACTGACCCGCGCCGCCCGTGTCCTCGCCCGCCGCATCACGAGAAGAGTGCATGGAGTCCTGCGCCTGTTGCGGGACCGCTTTGGGCACCACCTTTTGCCGGACGCGGCCCATATCCATCCAATAGGCGTCAAACAGGGCGTCAAACCGCTGTGCCTCGTCCTTGGTGCCGGTGCACACAGCCTTGAGCGCCGCGCGGGCCAGCATCGGGCGCGCAGCTTCGACATGGGTCAACGCGGATAGCGCGACCTCCGTCTCTTGGGCCCCGAGGCGCAGGCCGTTTTCGCGCAGGTGCGCCTGAAACCCAGACATTCGCGCAGTCGGGCCCGGATCGCGGGCGGCAAAGCGGGTGACACGGCTCATGCTGCTTTCCCTGCGATGCGTTGTGCGACTTCGGTCGGGATGGCCGCGCGGTCCAATTGGGTTTTCAGCAAGGTCGTCAGGGTGTTCTGCAAGATCACCGGATCGCGGGTCAGATCCCCGATCCCGAGGCCCATGAGCGCGGCCGCAAAGTCCAGCGTTTCGGCAATGCCGGGGGTCTTTTCAAGATCTTCTTTGCGCAGGGTCTGAACAAAGCCGACGATCTGCGCGGCCAAGTGGTCTTCGATTCCTGCGCAGCGGGCCTTCAGGATTGCCAGTTCCGTAGCGCGGTCGGGATAGTCCACGTAGGCGAACAGGCAGCGGCGGCGCAGAGCGTCGGACAGATCGCGGGTGCCGTTTGATGTCAGGATGACGATAGGTTTGCTGACTGCGGCAATGGTCCCGAGTTCAGGCACCGTGATCTGGTACTCGGCCAGCACCTCCAGCAGGAACGCCTCGAACTCTTCATCCGCTCGGTCGATTTCGTCGATCAGCAGAACGGGCGAGACCTCTTGGGTGATCGCTTGCAGCAGGGGACGTTCCAGCAGGTAATCGCGCGAGAAGATGCGTTCTTCGATGCCTTTGGTGTCTTCGCCGCGCTCGGCGGCAGCGCGGATGGCCAAGAGTTGGCGTTGGTAGTTCCATTCATAGATGGCCTGCGCGGCATCCAGCCCTTCGTAGCACTGCAGACGGATCAGCTGGGTCTCGCGAGCTTTGGACAGCACGCGGGCGACTTCGGTTTTGCCGACACCAGCGGCCCCTTCGAGCAGCAGCGGGCGCTGCAGCTGCAATGCCAGATGCAGCGCAACAGACAGATCGTCGGATGCGACATAGCCCAGCGTTTTCAGGCAGGTCTGTAGCGCACGATAGTCCTTCATCGGAGCCTCTTGCCGTTCGAAATGCGAATTCTGATAGCGGGTTGTGGGGGAGGCGATGCCTCCCCCGAGGATCGGTGCGCACAGGCCGCTCAGCCATACACACCGAAGCTCTGTTACCCGTGCAACCCCAGTTTGTTGGCGGTTTTCCAGATCCGCCAATGGTCGTGGGGCATGTGGGTGTGCCGCAGGCCAAAGGCGCGGAAGGCATCGTTCACAGCGTTCGAGAAGCACGGCACACCGCCCACATGGGGGCTTTCGCCCACGCCCTTGGCGCCAATGGGATGGTGCGGTGAGGGCGTGACGGTGTGGTCGGTCTCGTAGTTCGGGACTTCCCATGCGGTGGGCAGGAAGAAGTCCATCAGCGTGCCGGTCTTGACGTTGCCCATGTCGTCATAGGCAATCTCTTGGCCCAGAGCGACGGCAAGCGCCTCGGTCAGACCGCCGTGAACCTGCCCTTCGATGATCATCGGGTTGATGCGGGTGCCGCAGTCATCCAGCGCGTAGAAGCGACGGATGTCCACTTCGCCCGTGTCTACGTCGATGTCCATGACGCAGATGTAGGCCCCGAAGGGGTAGGTCATGTTCGGCGGATCGTAGTAGCTGACCGCCTCCAGACCCGGTTCGATCCCCGGAATGGCCTGATTGTAGGCCGCAAAGGCGATTTCTTTCATGGTCTTGAACTTCTCGGGCGCGCCTTTGACGACAAATCGGTCCACGTCGAATTCCACGTCGTCGTCATGCACCTCGAGAAGGTAGGCCGCGATCATCTGGGCTTTGGCGCGGATTTTCCGGCCAGCCATTGCGGTCGCTGCACCAGCCACAGGGGTCGAACGCGAGCCATAGGTGCCCAGACCGTAGGGGGCGGTGTCTGTGTCGCCTTCTTCGATCGTGATGCTGTCCGCTGGCAGGCCGATCTCGCTGGCAAGGATCTGGGCAAAGGTCGTTGCGTGCCCTTGACCCTGCGAGATGGTGCCAAGCCGCGCGATCGCCGATCCGGTCGGATGGATGCGGATCTCGCAGCTGTCGAACATGCCGAGTCCGAGGATATCGCAGTTCTTGACCGGTCCGGCCCCGACGATCTCGGTGAAGAAAGACAGCCCGACGCCCATGAGTTTACGGGTCTTGCCGGCTTTGAAGTCCTCGACCCGTTGGGCCTGCTCTGCGCGCAGACCATCGTAATCGACGGCCTTCAGGGCCTTGTCCCATGCGGTGTGATAGTCGCCGCTGTCATACTCCCAACCCAGAGCGGATTGGTAGGGGAACTGCTCTTTCTTGATGAAGTTGATCCGGCGCAATTCGGCGGCGTCCATGTTCATCTCGATGGCCAGAACCTCGATCATCCGCTCGATAAAATAGACGGCCTCGGTCACGCGGAAGGAACAGCGGTAGCTGACCCCGCCCGGCGCTTTGTTGGTGTAGACGCCGTCCACAGCCAGATAGGCGGTCGGAATGTCGTAAGACCCGGTGCAGATGTTCATGAACCCTGCGGGGAACTTGGTCGGGTCCGCGCAGGCGTCAAAGCCGCCGTGGTCCGCCGTCACTTCGCACCACAGGCCGGTGATCTTTCCCTCTGGCGTGGCCGAGATTTTGCCCTTCATCCAGTAGTCGCGGGCAAAGGCGGTGGTCATCAGGTTTTCCATGCGGTCTTCGACCCACTTCACCGGAACGCCAGTGACGATCGACGCGACGACCGAGCAGACATAGCCGGGATACGCGCCGACCTTGTTGCCAAAGCCTCCCCCGATATCGGGCGAGATGACGCGGATGTTGTGCTCTTCGATGCCGGAAATCAGGCTGACAACCGTCCGGATCGCGTGGGGCGCCTGGAACGTGCCATAGAGCGTCAGTTTGCCGTTCACCTTGTCCATCGAGGCCACACAGCCGCAGGTTTCCAGCGGGCAGGGGTGGGTCCGGTGATAGTACATGGTCTCTTCGGCGACGACCTGAGCGCTGTCGATGACTTGGCTGGTCGCTTCTTTTTCGCCGACTTCCCATGTGAAAATGTGGTTGTGATGCTTGCGTGGACCATGCGCGCCGTCGGGCAGTGATCCGTCCTCGCCCACCAGATCCTCGCGCAGGACGATGTCTGATGTCATCGATTCAAACGGATCGACGATGACGGGCAGCTCTTCGTAATCCACGTCAATCAGCTCGACCGCGTCGGCGGCGATGTAGCGGTCCTTGGCCACCACGTAGGCGACCTCTTGGCCTTGGAACAGTACCTTGCCGTCGGCCAACACCATCTGCTTGTCGCCAGCAAGGGTCGGCATCCAGTGCAGACCGAGGGGACGCAGATCATCTGCGGTCAGAACCGCGAGAACTCCGTCCAAAGCCAGTGCGGCAGACGTGTCGATCGACTTGATCCGCGCATGGGCATAGGGTGAGCGGACAAAGTCCCCGAACA
>CAXQKF010000281.1:0-14898 GCA_964224285.1 Donghicola sp.
GCGCATGAGTCGTGATGAATTGGTCGCGGCCATGAAGGATGCGGATGTTCTGGTGCCGACTCTCACCGATACACTGGATTCGTCTGTGATCGCCTCGGCGGGGGATCGGCTGAAGCTGATCGCCAACGATGGGGCCGGGATTGACCACATCGATGTGCATACGGCGCGCCAGCGCGGGGTGTTAGTGACGAACACACCCGGTGTTGTGACCGAAGACACGGCGGATATGACCATCGCTCTTATTCTGGCTGTGACGCGGCGCATTCCCGAGGGGCTGGCGACCATGCAGTCCGGTGATTGGGATGGTTGGGCGCCGACCGCTCTGCTGGGTGGCCGCGTGGGTGGCCGCCGCTTGGGTCTTCTGGGGATGGGCCGGATCGGTCAGGCCGTTGCGCGGCGGGCCAAGGCTTTTGGCATGCAGGTGCACTACCACAACCGCCGCCGTTTGCGTCCCGAGATCGAGGATGAACTGGAGGCAACCTATTGGGAGAGCCTTGACCAGATGGTTGCGCGGATGGACATCATCTCGATCAACTGTCCGCACACGCCTGCGACGTTCCACCTGATGAACGCGCGGCGTCTCAAGCTGATGAAGCCGAGCGCGGTGATCGTGAATACTTCGCGTGGTGAGGTGATCGACGAGAATGCGCTGACCCGGATGTTGCGGGCGGGCGAGATATCGGGTGCGGGTCTGGATGTGTTCGAGCATGGGCACCAGATCAACCCGCGTTTACGTCAGCTGAACAACGTGGTGCTGTTGCCCCATATGGGGTCGGCGACCATCGAAGGACGTCTGGAGATGGGCGAGAAGGTGCTCTTGAACGTCAAGACCTTTGCAGATGGGCACCGTCCGCCGGATCTGGTGGTTCCCGCGATGCTCTGATTGCGGCTGGCCGGCGTTGTGGCGGGCCTTGGCGCAGTGGGTATTTATGCCAAGAAAGAGGGGGCCGCGGTGGCCCCCTTGTTCGTTCTTAGCGGTAGACTTCGTCTTCGGTCGGGAAGGCGCGGGATTTGACGTCCGCTGCGTAGTCGCTGACCGCCTGTTCGATCATCGGGCCAAGCTGGCCGTAGACCTTGACGAACTTCGGGGTCCACGGGTTCAGGCCGAGCATATCCTCTAGCACCAGAATTTGGCCATCGCAGTCGGCGCTGGCGCCGATGCCGATGGTGGGGATGTCGATTTGTTTGGTGATCCTGGCGGCGAGGGGTTCGACCATGCCCTCGAGGACCACGGCGAAGGCGCCTGCTTCGGACACCGCTTTGGCATCCGCCTCGTGGAGCGGCCAGCTGTCCTCATTGCGGCCCTGGGTTTTGAAGCCGCCCATGACGTGGCTGGATTGCGGGGTCAGGCCAATGTGGGCCATGACAGGGATGCCCCGTTCGGTCAGGAACCGGATGGTTTCGGCCATGCGGGCACCGCCCTCGAGTTTCACCGCGCCGCAGCCGGTTTCCTTCATGATCTTGGCGGCATTGCGGAAGGCGACCTGCGGGCTTTCCTCATAGGTGCCAAAGGGCATGTCTACGACGATGAGTGCCTGCTTGGTGCCGCGCACCACAGCTTTGCCGTGCATGATCATCAGGTCGAGCGGGACACCTACGGTCGATTCCATGCCGTGCATCACCATACCGAGGCTGTCGCCCACCAGAATGAAATCCGCGTGTTTGTCGACGATTGCGGCGGTATGCGCGTGATAGCTGGTCAGCGAGACGATAGGTTCGCCCCCTTTGCGCTGTGCAATCTGGGGAACAGTGGTGCGGCGGACCTGTTTCTGTGCGCTCATGGCGTAACTTCCTTCTGATCGATCAGCATGACGCCACCGACCTCGACCGAGATCATGATGGCTGTCAGGCCGGTCAAGGGACCGGAGATATCGGCAAGTGTCTCGGCGGCGACGATATCACAGCCGACAAGTTTTGCACGGGGCTCGGCGCCGATGGTGTCTGCGATGATCTGATGCAGGTCAGCGACAGTTGCACCGGTTTTGGCAGCGGCCTCGGCTGCGGCCAGAGATTGGCTCAGGATCACGGCGGCGGCGCGGTCTTCGGGCGCAAGGCGGACGTTGCGGCTGGACATGGCTAGCCCGTCGGATTCGCGGACGGTGGCCTGACCGACGATCTGAATGGGCATGTGCAGGTCACGGACCATGCGGCGGATCACCTGCAGTTGCTGGTAGTCCTTCTCGCCGAAAATCGCGACATCGGGCTGGATGATGTTAAAGAACTTGGTGACCACTGTGGTCACGCCGCGGAAATGGCCCGGACGGACCGCACCGTGCAGCATGTTCGCTAGTTTCGTCGTCTCGACAATGGTTTCCGCGCCCTCGGGATAAATCTCTGCGGCTTCGGGTAGGAACACGGCATCGACGCCCTCGGCCCGTAGCATGGCCAGATCGCGGTCTGTGTCGCGGGGGTATTTCGCCAGATCATCGGAATTTTCGAACTGGGTCGGGTTTACGAAGATCCAGACGATGACGCGGTCGCCTTCGGCCCGCGCGCGGCGGACCAGCGTCATGTGCCCTTCGTGCAGATAACCCATGGTCGGCACCAGAGCGACCCGTTCGCCCGCCTGTTTAAAGGCGGCCACGGTCCCGCGAATCTGGGCGATGGTGGTGCAGATTTCCAATTTGGCCCCCTCCGATTGGCTTTGGTAGGGTTCTATCTTTCTGCGGGGGCAAGAACAACGGCTGTATCCTGCGACGTTACGGTCGGTTTTATGCCGCAAAATGTCGGCTGGACCCTGCGGCAATCCCCGTGTTCTGGATAGAAAAGACTCAAAGAATTCTGCCCGCAGGGAGTCCCTTGATGAAAACCCAAGTCAAAGCGCTGGTTGTCGGTGGTGGTGCCATCGGTGCGTCGGTCGCCTATCACCTCGCCAAAGCCGGTTGGGACGATGTCGTCCTGATGGAACGTGACGAACTGACCGCCGGCTCGACCTGGCACGCGGCCGGTTTGCTGCCCCTGTTCAACATGAGCTATGCGGTCAGCCACATCCACCAGTACTCGGTGGAATTCTACAAAACGCTCGAGGAAGAAACCGGCCTGAACGCGGGTTTCTCGATCGTGGGCAACCTGCGTATGGCCCGCACCCAAGAGCGTATGGACGAATATATGCTCTATGCCTCGACCGCCGAGACTGTGGGCGTTCCCTACGAATTCCTGACCCCCGAGCAGATCAAAGAGCGTTGGCCGCTGGTCAATGTCGAAGGTCTGGTTGGCGCGATCTACCACCCGACCGACGGCTATATTAACCCTGCGGACGTGACACAGGCGATGGCCAAGGGCGCTCGTCAGCGCGGTGTCGACATCTACCGCAAGTGTCAGGTGGATGACTACGAATGGACCGGCAGCGAGTGGATCGTGCGCGGCACCATCATGGTCGAAAAGGGCGGCAACCTTGTCCCCGGCGAAGAAAAGTTCGAAATCCGCGCCGAGCATGTGGTCACCTGCACCGGCAACCACGCACAGCGCACTGCCAAGATGTTGGGTATCAAGATGCCCGCCATCCCCGTCGAGCACCAGTTCATCGTGACCGAGCCCGATCCCGCGCTGGTCGAATACCGCAAGACCCACGGCGAGCACCCCGTTCTGCGTGACGCTGACGCGAAATGGTATGTCCGCGAAGAGCGCGGCGGCTGGATCCTTGGCCCTTACGAGCGTGGCGCGCCCGCGTGCTTTGAATACGGTGTGCCCGACAGCTTCCGTGCGGACCTGTTCCCGCTGGATCTGGAGCGCATCGAAGAAGAATACATGGCGATGATCGAGCGTATTCCTTCTACTGAGGAAGTCGGTCTGAAGGACGATTTCAACGGCCCGATCTGCTACACCCCCGATGGCAACCCGCTGGTTGGCCCCGCACCCGGTCTGCGCAACATGTGGCTGGCCGAAGGCTTCAGCTTTGGCATCACCGCGGCTGGTGGCACCGGCTATTATCTGGCCCAGATGATGGTCGCTGGCGAAGCAGAGATCGACATGGCGTCGCTCGACCCCAAGCGTTTCGGCCAGAAGTGGATGACCACCGAGTACGGCGCGCGCAAGAACGAAGAAGCTTACGAGCACGTCTACATCCTGCACCAGCCCGATGAAGAGCGTGAGGCTTGCCGCCCCCTGCGGACTGGTCCTGCTTACGAGCGTCAGAAGGCCCGCGGCGCTCAGTTCGGCTGCGTGAACGGCTTCGAGCGTCCCAACTACTACGGCCCGCTGGATGCGCCTGACAACTTTGACCATGATGCCCGTAGCTTCCGCCGAGGCGGCTGGTGGCAGTACGCCGTCGAAGAAGCCAAAGCGATCCGCGAAGGCGTCGGCGTCGTCGATGCGACCGCCTTTACCAAGCATATCGTCAAAGGCCCCGGCGCGACTGCGTTCCTTGACTGGTTCACCTGTAACAAGCTGCCCAAGACCGGCCGCATCAACCTGACCTATGCCCTGACCAAACTGGGCACCGTGCGCACCGAATACACCATCGTCCGCCTCAAAGATGACGAGTACTATCTGGTGTCCGCAGGCGCTTGGCACGAGTACGATCAGGACTTCCTGATCAAAGCCGCCGAAGACATGGAAGCCGAGTTCGGCCGTATCGACATTCAGGACGTGACCACCCAGTGGGGCGTGTTCGCCATCGCTGGGCCCAAGTCGCGTGACGTTCTGAAAAAGATCATCAAAGACGCAGACCCCGAGACCGCGCTGTCGAACAAACGCTTCCCGTGGTTGTCGGCGCGCAAGATCGAACTGGGTATGTGCCCCGTCAATGCGATCCGCGTGGCCTACACCGGTGAATTGGGCTGGGAACTGCACCACCCGATCGAAATGCAGAACTACCTGTTCGACCTGCTGGAAAAAGCAGGCGCAGATTTCGACATGAAGTGGGTCGGTGCCCGTGCACAGAACTGGCTGCGTCAGGAGAAATCCTACCGCGCATTCGGTAACGAACTGGGCCGCGACGCGACCCCGCTCGAGGCAGACCTGCCGCGTTTTGTGGACCTGTCCAAAGAGTTCCACGGCAAAGCCCCGATGGAAGCGACCGGCGTGCGCAGCAAATGCGTCACTGTTCTGATCGACGGTCCGGCTGATGCGGATCCGTGGGGCCGCGAGGCGCTGTACATCGACGGCACCAAGATTGGTCGTCTGACCTCGGGTGGCTACTCGGTCGCGTTCGGCAAGTCGATTGGCATGGGCTACGTGAAGCCCGAGCACGCTGTCCCCGGCACCAAGGTGCAGGTAAAGATGTTCAACCAGCTGTTCGACGGTGAGATCGTGGTTGATAGCCCCTACGACAGCAAAAACGAAACCATCCGCAAGGACGGTTAACCCTTCTCCTCCGCCGGAGATAGAAAAAGCCGCGCAGGGTTTTCCTTGCGCGGCTTTTTTGTTCGTGGGGGGCGCTTTACTTGCGCCCGAAGTCCGCGCTGCTGATGACGCCGTCGCCATTCCGGTCCATCTGGGTGACCCATGCTGCCGTACGGTCAGAGAACTCAGCTTGGCTAACGCGGCCATCGCCATCGGTGTCGTTATAGGCCAGATGCATCCCGCCTTCGGCATTCTTCATCGCGCCGTTGCCATGGCCGCCTTGGCCTTCCATGTCGTTCTTGCGCGCCTGATCGAAGAATTTGTACTCCTCGCCGTCGATGTAGCCGTCCTCGTCAGCGTCAAAGCTGTAAAAGACATCGCCGCGACGCTCTTGGGCCTCGGCCAAGGTCACCTGACCATCGCCATCAAGATCCCAGTTCTCGATGAAGTGCGATCCGGGGACGCCGCCTTCGGCCAGCGCGACAGAGGCAACAAACAGTAGGGGCAGGGCTAGCTGGATGGGTTTCATGGAATGTCCTTTCTTGCTTTGCTGCTTCTTAAACGCAGGTCCAAATACATTCCGTTGTTCGAATGTCAATTTTTCTGGGCAAAAGCGTCGAAACATTCCAGCGCCTTGGCGGCGTACATCATCGAAGGGCCGCCGCCCATTTGGATGGTCATCCCCAGACAGTCCGCGACCTCTTCGCGGGTCGCGCCGCATCTGATCAGCGCGTCTACGTGGAGGGTGATGCAAGCCTCGCAGCGGGTGGCGACGGCAATCCCCAAAGCCACAAATTCCTTGGTTTTGAAATCCAGCGCGCCGTCCTGTTTGACCGCTTTGCTCAGGGTGCCAAAGCCTTTGGTCACGTCAGGGATGGCTTTGTTCAGGTTGCGCAGTTGGTCTTTGGTTGCGTCGATCTTGTCTTGCCAGCTCATGTATTCTGCCTTTCGCATATTTCAGCGACAGCAAAATCACTTGGCGCGGCAGGGTGCCTTTATCGACATCAACCGCGCAGGCGATCGGGTGAAATGGCAAAGACGGTTTCGGCAGGCAGGCTGGACGCGCGGCCACTCATCAGATCGGCCAGCAGGTCGCTCAGGGCGGGGGCGGTCTGGAACCCTGTGCCGCCTTGGCCCGCGAGCCAGATGAATGACGGGTTCAACGGGTCCGCTCCGACCACAGGCGAGCGGTCCGCAGCAAAGGTGCGCAGGCCGGACCATGTGTTGTTCACGCGGCTGATCGAAAAGGTCGTCATATCCTCGAACCGCGCTAGGCCATTGGCGAGAACGCTCTCGTCGGGATTGGATTCGGTGGGCATGACCGGCTCTTCTTCGCCGCAAGACAGCAGCAAGCCGTTCCCCGCGGCTTTGGCGTACCAGCGTCCGCCAGCCGCGCAGACATAGGGCCAACGGCGCGGGTCATGGCCCGCAGGGCTGGGTAGGTCGATCATGGACTGGCGCAAACAGGTCAGCCCCAACGGCGGCAGCCCCGCCAAGCCCGCCAGAACATCCGCCCACGCGCCTGCGGCGTTGATGATGAACCGCGACCGGATCACTTTGTCGGGGCAGGTGATTTCCCACTACCCTTGGTTCTGCTCCAGCCCCAAGACCTGAGAGTCCAGTTTCAGCTCTGTGCCGTCGTTGCGGGCTTGGTCGGCGTAGCTCTTGATCAGGGTATGAACGTCCAAATCCAGCGCGTCATTGGACCAAGCGGCCCGTGACACCGTGCGTTGATCCAGCAGAGGGAAATAAACGCCTGCGTCTTCGATCGGGATGGGCGACAGATGACCCGCGCGCATTTCGTAATCGAAATACTGCTCTTCTCCGGTGCGGCCAACCAAGAGCATCCCGCGTTTGCGTAGCACCCCGCCATTCGAAAAATGCAGGTGGGTCGTGCTGGCCTGAGTCAGGACGCGGACGGCTTTGCTGCCGTGGTGGGGCAGGAACATCTCGGAGGATCGGCCGGACGCGTGATAGGCCAGTTGGCGCTCTGCCTCGATGATGACGACAGAGCCCATAGGCGCAAGCGCGGCAGCAGCAGACAGTCCCGCAATGCCGCCGCCGACGATTGCGAAATCATAAATGACCGGTTTCCGGCTGCCACGCCGAAAGAACTGAGAGATTAGGCCTGCCATGGTGCACCGCAGTGTGCTCGATTTTATCGTTATACCCCGATTCACGCGTGGGACTGAGAATTGCAATAAAAAACCGCGCCCGAAACCTCGGACGCGGTACCATTTTGCGATTTTATCCGGCTTATTGCGGAATTTCGCCGGTGATGCCTTCGACGTAGAAGTTCAGACCGGCCAGAGTGCCATCATCCGCGGTCTCGCCTTCGGCCAGCCACGGGGTGCCGTCCTGCTTGTTCAGCGGACCGGTAAAGGGGTGAACTTCGCCCGACGCGATCGCGTCTTTCAGGGCCAATGCGGCCTCTTTGACGTCTGCGGGAACAACGTCGGTGATCTCACCGATGCCAACCATGCCTGCGCCGATGCCGTCCCAAGTGTTCGTGCTTTCCCAGGTGCCATCAATGACGGCCTGAGTGCGCGCGATGTAGTAGGGCGACCAGTTGTCGATGATCGACGAGACGCGGGGCATGGGGGCGTATTCGATCATGTCCGACGCTTGGCCAAAGGTGTAGACGTTGCCAGCCTCTTGAGCCGCTGCTTGGGGCGCGGTCGAGTCGGTGTGCTGCAGGATCACGTCTGCGCCCTGTTCGATCAGAACTTTAGCCGCGTCAGCTTCTTTGGCGGGATCGAACCAAGTGTAGGCCCAGACGATCTTGAATTCGACGTCGGGGTTCACTTTCTTGGCCTGAATGTAGGCGCTGTTGATGCCGCGGATCACTTCGGGGATCGGATAAGAGCCGATATAGCCGATGATGTTCGATTCGGTCAGGTTGCCGGCGATCAGACCCTGAACAGCGCGGCCTTCGTAGAAACGGGCCGAGTAGACGGACACGTTGTCAGCGGTTTTGTAGCCGGTGGCGTGCTCGAATTTCACGTTGGGGAACTTCGACGCGACGTTGATGGTGGGGTCCATGTAGCCGAACGAGGTGGTAAAGATCAGGTCCGCACCTTCGAGCGCCATCTGGGTCATCACGCGCTCGGAATCGGGGCCTTCGGGGACCGATTCGACGAACACGGTCTCGACCTGATCGCCAAAGTGCTCTTCGACAGCCAGACGGCCGACGTTGTGTTCATAGGTCCAGCCGCCGTCGCCCACGGGACCGACAGAGACAAAGCCGACTTTGGTCTTTTCGCCATGGCTTGCTGCCATTGCGCCGGTTGCAACGCCAAGCGCCATAGTGGCGGTGGCCAGATGCTTGATGAGTTTCATTCTCTTCAACTCCTGTTGGTGGTCTTTTTTATGGCCTCAGTGCGAGGCGTGGAACGGACGGCCCAAAGAGGCCGGAGCGCGGGAACGATCCGCGGACATGATAACCAACACAAGGATGGTTACCAGATAAGGGGACATTGCCAAATACTCGACAGGGATCGCAGCTCCAGCGGCCTGGAGGTTCAGCTGGAGCACGTTGACTCCGCCGAACAGATAGGCCCCGAGGATCACGCGGCCGGGCTTCCAGCTGGCAAAAACAACAAGGGCGAGGGCGATCCAGCCGATGCCTGCGGTCATGCCTTCGGTCCATTGGGGCACACGCACGAGGCTGAGGTAAGCCCCGCCAAGGCCAGCACAGGCACCGCCAAAAGCAATTGCGGCAAAGCGGATCATGACGACCTTGTACCCCAGCGCGTGGGCGGCATCGTGGTTTTCACCGACACCGCGCAGGATGAGGCCCGCGCGTGTGCGGTGAAGAAAGAACCAGATCGCGACGGCCAGCGCCAACGCAAGATAGACCATCAGATCATGGGTAAAGAGAACGCGCCCGATGAACGGAATATCCGCCAGCATTCCCAGATCCAGCTTGGGCGTCGAGGGCGGTTTTATGCCCACATAGCCCTGACCCAGCAGCGCCGACAGCCCGAGCCCGAACAGTGTCAGCGCCAGACCCGAGGCGACTTGGTTCGCCAGAAAAACCTGCGTCAGCAGGGCGAACAGCAGGGATAGCAGAGCGCCCGCAATGGCCGCACAGATAAACCCGAGCGCAGGGGAGCCGGACTCAACCGCGATTATAAAGCCCGCGACCGCGCCTGTGATCATCATCCCCTCGACCCCGAGGTTCAGGACACCTGCGCGCTCAACGATCAACTCGCCAAGGGCGGCAAACAACAGCGGAGTCGCGGCGACCATCAGACTGGCCAGCAGAAGGACAGGATTGATCGAGGACAGGTCCATCACGCGGCCTCCTTGGCTGTGGGGCGGAAGCGGTAGTTCGTCAGCAAATCCATCGCGAGCAAGAAGAACAGCAGCATGCCTTGGAACACCTGAATGGCCGCGAGCGGCAGGCCCATCTGGCTCTGGGTGATTTCGCCGCCGATATAGGTCAGGGCCATCAGGACACCCGCCAGTAGAATGCCGATGGGGTTCAAACGTCCAAGGAAAGCCACGATAATCGCGGTAAATCCGTAGCCCACATTGAAGTCGATGCTGACCTGACCCGCGGGGCCCGCGATCTCGAACAGGCCCGCCATACCGGCCAGACCGCCCGAGATGCCCATGCAGATCAGAACCATGCGCGTCGGGTTCACGCCCGCAAACTTGGCCGCGCGGGGCGCCATGCCGGACATCCGCAGGCTAAAGCCGAACATGTGACGGCTGAGCAAGATATAGGCAAAGTTTACAGCGACCAGCGCCGCGACGACGCCCCAGTGCATCCCCGTGCCTGCGATGATCTCGGCGTTATGGGCGCTGGGGTATTGCTGCAGGTTGCGCGATCCGGGAAATCCCATGCCTTCGGGGTTTTTCATCAGGCCGAGCGCCATCGAGGCCAGCAATTGCTCGGCCACGTAGACGAGCATCAGCGAGACCAGAATTTCGTTGGTGCCGAACCGGACCTTGAGGAAGGCGGGGATCAGGCCCCATAGCGCGCCACCAATCGCCCCCGCAATGACCATAAGGGGCAGCAGAATAATTAGCTCCATCGGGTAGAGCGCCAGTGCCAGACCCGCGCCGCAGAGGGCACCGATGATGTATTGCCCTTCGGCCCCGATGTTCCAGATGCCCGCCCTGAACCCGAGGCTCAGGCCGATGGCGATCAGGATCAGGGGCGCGGCTTTGACCATCAACTGGGGGCGGTAGTAGAATGCGTATTCCCCAAGCAGCGGTTCGTAGAAGATCTTCTCCAGCGCCAGAAACGGGTTCACCCCGAGAACCGCAAAGAGTGCGCCGCCAAAGACCATGGTCAGCAGAACTGCCACGATGGGCGCACCCCAGTTCCATTTTGCCGAAGGGATCGGACGCTTTTCGATCTTAAACATGGGCGGCCTCCATGCCGTGTGCGCCGCCCATCATCATACCGATTTCCTCGATCGTTAGGCCCGCAGCGGGGCGGGCATGGGTCAGGCGTCCTTCGTTCAATGCGGCAAAGCGGTCGCTGATTTCCATAAGTTCGTCAAGGTCTTGGCTGATGCAAATGATGGCTGCGCCTAGGGCCGCCAGATCGAGCAGGGCCTGCCGGATCGCCGCCGCCGCGCTGGCATCCACGCCCCAAGTGGGCTGGTTCACGACCAGCACATGGGGGGCTTGCAGGACCTCTCGGCCGATGACGAATTTCTGCAGGTTACCACCCGACAGCGCCCGTGCAGCCACGTGCGGGCCGGGGGTGCGCACGTCAAACTGGTGAATAATCCGCTCGGCATAGCCTTTGGCGGCGGCCCAGTTGATCCAACCGCCTTTGGCCAGAGCCTGACGGGTCACGCCAGTCAGCAGGGCATTCTCGGTCAGGCTCATGTCCGGCACAGCAGCATGGCCCAAACGTTCTTCGGGTGCGGCCAGCAGGCCGAGGCGCCGCCGGGCGGTCGGCCCGAGATTGCCCACAGGTTTACCGTCCAGCTTGATCTGTTCGGCCGCGCAGAGCCGTTCACCAGACAGGGCGGCCAGCAGTTCATCCTGACCGTTGCCAGCCACACCGCCGATTCCCAGAACCTCGCCCTTGTGCAAGGTCAGGGTGATGTCGCGCAGGCTGGTCCCGAACGCCTGAGCAGGGGCCATGTTCAGCCCGCTGACATGCAGGGCAACTTCGCTAGACACCTGCGAGACGCGCTTGGGCGGCGTTAGACTGGTGCCAACCATCATCTCGGCCAATTCCGCGGCGGTCTTCTGGGCGGGGATGCAGGTGGCAACCTTTTTCCCCAACCGCAGGATCGTGGCGTTGTCACACAGGGCGCGAATTTCCTCGAGCTTGTGCGAAATATAGAGGATCGCCGTGCCCTCGGCGGACAGTTTGCGCAGGGTCTTGAACAGGATCTCGACCTCTTGGGGGGTCAGAACGCTGGTCGGTTCATCCATGATCAGCAGCTTGGGGTCTTGCAGCAGACAGCGAATGATCTCGACTCGTTGGCGTTCGCCGGCTGAAAGATCGCCCACTGTGCGGTGCGGGTCCAAGGGCAACCCATATGCATCCGAGACGGTTCTGATTTTCGAGGCTAGCTCGCCTTGGGGCGGCGGGTTGTCCATGCCCAACGCTACGTTCTCGGCCACAGACAGAGCGTCAAACAGAGAGAAGTGCTGGAACACCATCGCCACGCCCGCGGCCCGCGCCGCATTGGGGCTGGCTGGGGTGTAGGGCGCGCCATTCAGGGCCATCTTGCCAGTGTCTGGGCTCACCAACCCGTAGATCATCTTGACCAAGGTCGATTTGCCCGCGCCGTTTTCCCCGAGCAAGGCGTGCACTTCGCCCGGCTGGATGTCGAAGCTTACGTCGTCGTTCGCGACAACGCCCGGATAGGCCTTGGTCAGGCCAGAGAGAGTTAAGAGTGGCGTGCCCACTGCGTCCCATCCCCGCTTGTTATTTGATCATTTGGTGAAATCAGTAGCGCGGCAGCGACCCCGACTGCAATGGCTTGCGGATGTTTCCCCAAAGCCGGATCGCCAATCGGGCAGGTTATGCGCGAAATCTGGTCCTGTGCGTGCCCCAAGGTCAGCAACCGTTTCTGGAACCGCGCCCACTTGGTTGCGGACCCGATCAATCCGCAAAAGCCAAAGCCCCGCGTGAGTAGCCCGTGGCACAGGGCCAAATCCAGATCGTGACTGTAGGTCAGGATCAGGTGCATCGCGTTCTCGGGGGCATGGGGTGCCAGCCGCTCTGGCTCTGCCGCGATTAGTTGATCGACGCCCTCGGGGATCGCGTCAGGAAAGCGGTCTGCCCCCGTATCGACCCACGTGATGGCATAGTCGGGCAGGGGGGCCATGGTGTGCACCACCGCCCGCCCCACATGCCCCGCGCCCCAGACCCACAAGGGCCTGCGGGCGGGCGCGATGTTTTCCGCGAACCAGCCGTGGGACAGCCCCTCGGCCATCGGGGCATGGCCACCCGTCACACCGGGAAGGGGTCGCGCCCACAGGCCCGCTTGGGGCAGGGCATCTGCACGCGCCGCATCGAACACCTCGGTCAACACGCGCACAGACCCGCCGCAGCACTGCCCCAGCGCCGGCCCCAAGGGGTACACCCGCGCCAGATCGCCGCCACCGTCCAAGGCCTGACGCGCCGCCTCTGCCGCATCAAACTCCAGCCGTCCGCCGCCGATGGTGCCGCATTGCCCGCCGCTCCAGACCAGCATTTCGGTTCCCGCGCCGCGCGGCACAGATCCCCGCACCTCGAGGATCACAACCCGCGCCACTCGCCCGTGGTCAGCAATCGCACGGTCCAAGGCATCACGATCAAGCATCGCCGCGCACTCGCATCACGGCCTTCAGCACCCGTTCGGGCGTCGCGGGCGCATCCAGCGCCGGATAGGCATCCCCGCAGGCCGCAACCGCATCAGACAAGGCCATCAGCACCGAAATCCCCACGCAACACGGCGGTTCGCCCACGGCCTTCGATCGGTGAATGGTGGCCTCGGGGTTGTCGCCCTCGAACAGGGCCACGTTGAAGACCTTTGGCCGATCCGACGTCGCCGGGATTTTATAGGTCGAGGGCGCATGGGTCCGCAGCCGCCCCTTGTCGTCCCACACCAGTTCCTCGGTGGTCAGCCAGCCCGCGCCCTGCACAAAGCCGCCCTCGATCTGCCCGATGTCCAACGCAGGGTTCAGACTGCGCCCCGCGTCATGCAGGATATCCGTCCGCAGAACCTTATACTCGCCCGTCAGCGTGTCGATCACCACCTCGGAACAAGCCGCCCCATAGGCAAAGTAATAGAACGGCCGCCCGTCTCCCTTGATCCGGTCCCAGCTGATATCTGGCGTCTTGTAGAACCCCGTGGCCGACAGGCTGACGCGTCCCTCGTAGCATTCCTTGGCCGCCGCAGCGAAAGTCATCTCATCCGCGCCGACCCGTACCATGTCGCCCTCAAACACCACAACAGCCGGATCACACTGCCGAACAGCCGCCAAATGCTCCGCCATTCGCACCCGCAACGTCTCGCACGCCGCCAACACAGCCATCCCGTTCAGGTCCGACCCCGAAGACGCCGCCGTGGCCGAAGTATTGGGAACCTTCGACGTGTCAGTCGCGGTTAGCCGCACCTGTTCCAGCCCGATCCCGAACACGCCAGACGCAACCTGCGCCACCTTCTGATAGAGGCCCTGACCCATCTCGGTCCCGCCATGGTTCAAGGCAACGGACCCGTCCTGATACACATGCACCAAGGCCCCCGCCTGATTAAGATGGCTCAAGGTGAACGAAATCCCGAACTTCACCGGCGTCAGCGCAATCCCGCGCTTCAATACAGGGCTCTCGGCATTCCACTCGGCCACAGCCAAACGCCGCGCCCCATAATCACACCGCCCCGCCAAATCAGTGGTCAACCCGTTCAGAACAAAGTCCGTAACCTCCTGCCCATAGGGCGTGACCTGTTTCATTTTGGGCAAAATACCCTCGGGGGGCAGCGGCGCAGCCGCGCGGGGGGCAGACAGCCCCCCGTCCGCGCCCTCCATCTCGGCGTAATAGTTGACCTTGCGCACCTCCAGCGGGTCCAACCCCAAATGGTGCGCGATATGGTCCATCACCCGTTCGACTCCGACAATCCCCTGCGGCCCGCCAAAGCCACGAAACGCCGTCGCGCTCTGGGTGTTGGTCCGCAAGCGGTGGCTCTCGATCCGGATGTTCTCGAACAAATAGGCGTTGTCCGCATGCAGCATCGCCCGATCTGCCACCGGCAAGCTCAGGTCCTGCGCCCACCCGCAGCGGGTGTAGTGCACAAACTCGATCCCCAGCACGCGGCCCGCATCGTCGAACCCCGCGCGATAGCTGATCCGGAAATCGTGCCGTTTGCCGGTGATCACCATGTCGTCGTCGCGGTCATAGCGCATCTTGCAGGGCTTGCCGGTCAGGCTGGCCGCCACGGCGCAGGCCACGGCCAAAGCATTCCCTTGACTTTCCTTGCCGCCAAAGCCGCCACCCATCCGGCGCACCTCGACCTTGACCCCGTGCATCGGCAGGCCCAAAGCATCGGCCACCTTGTGTTGGATTTCGCTGGGGTGCTGGGTCGAGGAATGCACAACCATATCCCCGTCGTCCTGCGGTAGGGCCAGCGCAGCCTGACCTTCCAGATAGAA
>CAXQKF010000282.1:0-3068 GCA_964224285.1 Donghicola sp.
GCAGCGATGAGTTCACCGCAAACACTGCTCCGAATGCGAGAAGCCCGAACACGAGCACAATCGTGAGCCAGAGCGACGGGCCCGCAGCCGACACAGCGGCGACCGTAAGAACCCCGGGGATCACCGCCAAAAGCAGAGCCCATTGACGCGCAGACCGAACAAGTGAAACCTCCGTCCGTGATCCGGCATTCAGGATCTTCGGTGCCAATCCCTGAACCAAACCGTACAAGATTATCCAAACAGACATGAAAACGCCGATGTGCAGCAGTGTGGTTTCTTGCGATTTCCGAGGGGCCAGTTCTCGGAAGAGGTAGTCGCCGCAATGAGCTTCTATAAACTCAGTGTTTTATGAAGATAGATCAGATGCATTGAGATCGAGCTGTGTGGAAGCGGTTTCCAACATATAGAAAAGTCACCGCTCATCCAAGAGCGGTGACCTAGTTTCTATGAGCAAGTCTTCTGAGGATCTGGCCCTAGAAATTCATCTCCACCAGCGTGCCAACTGTGGCCTCACCATCGGCATCGACGGCTGCTTCGGCGCGGACGACACCGTGGCGGATTTTGCGAGCGATGCTGGCAGTAAGAGCGCCGGTGCTAAAGCGCTCTCCGCGTTCGAAGTCGAGACGCGCCTGATAGGACAGGGGACTGTCATCGTCGGCTTGCTCGATCTCGATGTAGCCGCCGATTGCGCAGCCCATGACTTCGTCTGTCAGCGGTTCATAGCAGGCGATCCGCGGGGCGATGGCAAATCGGCCCATGCCTTCCAAGATGCTCCATTCGTTGCGCATTTCGACAAAGGCGCGTCCACCGGAAATCGGGCTGAGGCTGAACTCT
Source organism: Donghicola sp. (assembly GCA_964224285.1). Classification (GTDB taxonomy): domain Bacteria; phylum Pseudomonadota; class Alphaproteobacteria; order Rhodobacterales; family Rhodobacteraceae; genus Donghicola. The sequence continues at coordinate 835 of CAXQKF010000282.1, forward strand.
CCGTATTGGGTGAGTTGACCCAGGCTCGTTTCGACTTCGACCTCGGCTTCGGGCGAGTAGGAGATTTCCAGACCGGCACGGGGCGTGATGGTGACCTCTCCTAGATCGAAGTCGCCGGAAATTGCGACGCCTCCGAAGCCCGCGAAGTAGGTGTAGTGACCATTTGCATCGATGGTGCCGATCGACCGATCAAAGGCGAGATCGAACTCGTGACGTCCGGCTGCTGCACCCAGATAGTAGTCGAGGTAGAGGCCATTGCGGAGCTGGTCGGCGCCATAGAGGCCGCCATTCAAGCCCAGACCCGAGATCTCGCCGTCGGCGAGGCCGCTGATGTCATTCTGGCTGCCATAGATCCCGAAGAACCATCCGCGCAGGCTGTTCTCGTCGCTGAAACGCTCGCGGCGGAAAGAGAGGTTGAGTTGGCGTTGAGATTGACCTTCGTCACTTTCGTAGAAGCTCAGGGCGCTCTCGACGATTGTCCATTCTTCGCGGACACAGTCATAGCTTTCGCTATAGAGGCCGCCGTCGAACTGCGCGCCTGTTCCATCCGCGTCGCCATCAAGGCGGCGCTGTAGAATGCCGCCATCGTTACAGCTCGTGATCAAGGGCTCTTGATTGAGCAGCTTGAACTCGACACGGCGGTTCTGGGCCTTACCGGCAGCGGTGGCATTGGTCGAGATCGGGCTGGATTCACCATAGGCGCTGGTGACAAACCCGTTCGTATCGACACCGCGATCCGTCAGAGCCGACAGGACTGCATCCACACGCCGTTGGCTGAGGCCGACGTTGTAGGCACTGGACGCATCGCTGTCGGTGTGGCCCGCGATTTCAAAGTCCACGCCTTTGCAGGTGCCGAGGATATCCGCGATCCGGTCAAGGGTCGGGGCGCTCTCGGGTTTGATGACAGCGCGGTCGGTGTCGAAGAGGATATTCTCTGCCTCGATGTTCACCGCCTCCTGACATTCTGTCGCGCTGCGTGCCTTCAGGCGCTCGAGTCCGCCTGCTGCATAGCCCTGCATACGGGCCGCCTGCTGCGTCATTGCTGCCGCGCGGTCATCGTTCAGGATGGTGGTCAGGTCTTCTTTGATCAGAGCTAGAAGATCGGGGTTGCTGACACGGACCTGTACCGTTGCGCTATCACAGTTGGTGGGGTTCAGCAGTTCGCAGATTTCATAGCTCAGGGTATAGGAGCCGTCATCTGTCCCCGCAGGCAGCGTGATCGTCCCGTCGGCTGCCAGTGCCGCGCCGTCGATGCCGCCATTGTCGGTCAGAGCGATCGAGATCAGGGTGCCATCTGTCGGCGCGCTATTTCCATCCAGAGTGTCATTGCCCAAGACAGGACCGACAGTCGTATCTTCTTCGCTCGAAACCGCGCTGGAAGAGAAGTCATCATCCACGGCGACGATGGTTGCGGGGCTGACCTGAATTCTGACCTGAGCGGTATCGCAGTTGGTCGGGTTCAGAATTTCACAGATCTCGTAGGTGTAAACATAGGTGCCTGCGGAAGTCCCCGGTGCAATCGTCACATCGCCGCTTGCGCCGTCGAAGGTGATGCTCCCTGACGCCGGGACCACATCGAGACCGGCAGAGGTGCTTCCATCCTGCGAAAGGCCGCTGGTGAATACGTTGACATCTGTGGCGATGGTCGGGCCTGCTGCTCCGTTGAGGATGTCGTTGGACAGAACATAGGGGATCGTCGCACCGGTGGCTCCGCTCACAGCGGCAGGGGTGTCATCGACGGCGTCAATGGTTACAGCGTTGACGACGATGGTGACGACAGCGGTGTCGCAGTTGGCGGGGTTAAGGACCTCGCAGATTGCGTAGGTGAATTGGTAAGTTCCTGCCCGCGTTCCGGGCGCCACGATGATCTCTCCGGTGGTTTCATCCAGCGTGATGCCACCCGCCGCAGGGATGACGTCGAGCCCCAGTGCGGTCCCGTCGGCCGCGGTGCCCGTGCCGCTCAGAGTGACTTCGGTGCCGATGGCGGGGTTCGCCACACCGCCAAGGGTGTCATTGGCGACCACGTTGGGCAGAGTCGCCCCGAGCGCGCCGTTCACAGCGGCAGGGGTGTCATCGACGGCCACAGTGGCCTGCGGATCGGTCACGACGGTGACGACAGCGGTGTCACAGTTGGCGGGATTGAGGACCTCGCAAATCTCGTAGGTGAAGAGATAGGTGCCCGCCGTGGTGCCGGGTGCCACGACAATCTCACCGGTGGTCTCATCGAGGGTGAT
>CAXQKF010000283.1:0-2864 GCA_964224285.1 Donghicola sp.
TGACCTGAATGCCAGCGCGGCGCAGCATATCCGCCGCCGCCAGACCGCCGGGGCCCGCGCCGATGATGCCAACGCTTTCGGTGCGCTCTGCGTCGGGGACGATGGGTTTGACCCAGCCGTTATCCCACGCGGTGTCGGTGATGTATTTCTCGACCGCGCCGATGGTGACGGTGCCGTGGCCCGACTGTTCGATCACACAGTTGCCTTCGCACAGACGGTCCTGCGGGCAGATACGACCGCAGATCTCGGGGAAGGTGTTGGTGGCCTGGCTGATCGCATAAGCCTCTTCCAGACGGCCGGTCGCGGTCATGTTCAGCCAGTCGGGGATGTTGTTGTGCAGAGGGCAGTGATTCTGGCAGTAGGGAACGCCGCACTGGCTGCAACGGCTGGCCTGCTCGTTCGCCTTTGCGGCTGCGAACTCGGCATAAATCTCGTTGAAGTCCTGTTTGCGGTCTTCTGCAGTACGCTTGGTCGGCATGTCGCGTTCGACTTTGACGAACTTGAGCATGGGTTGCTTCGCCATGGTGGTCAGCTCCCTATAGGTTTCTCTGTTGAGCGCGTATTAAAACAGTCTTTATCAGATGAAAAGTCAGAGGTACTGACCTAAATTCTGATTTTTTGCATTTACCCCGCCGAAATACGCGCGGCACGTGTAAATTTTAAGTCCGAACCGGACCTAAAGGAAGTATTCGCCAAAGATATCAGCACTCTCTATGCTGCACTGGCAGTATCTATTTCCATTGCGGACGCAGCATGACCCTTTTTCATTTATTTCTAGTCGCCGTGATCCAGGGGATCACGGAATTTCTGCCAATTTCTTCTTCCGGACACCTTATTTTATTGCCCGCCCTGACCGGCATGGAGGACCAAGGACAGGTCATCGACGTGGCTGTCCACTTCGGCACCCTCTTTGCGGTTGTCCTGTTCTTCTGGTCCGACGTCAAAGCGGGCCTGATCGGCCTCCCCAACGCCCTGCGCGGGCGCATCCATTCCGACGGTGACCGTCTGGCTCTGAGCCTCATTATCGCGACGATTCCCGTTATTTTATTGGGGCTATTCCTCAAAGTCACCGGCCTCGACGATGCCATGCGCTCGGTCAAAGTGATCGGCTGGACGATGCTCTTGTTCGGCATTGTCCTGTACTGGGCCGACCAGAAAGGCCCCGAAACCAAAGAAGCCACCGATTGGGGCGTGGCCGACGCGATCAAGCTTGGTCTCTGGCAGGCCATCGCCCTGATTCCGGGTACATCGCGGTCGGGTATCACCATCACAGGTGCCCGTTTTATGGGCTATAACCGCCAAGACGCGGCAAAAATCTCGATGTTGATGTCGATCCCCACGATTCTCGCATCCGCCGCGTTGCTGGGAATCGAGGTCGTCGCCACCGCCGATGCGGCAGCTGCCAAAGATGGCGCCATCGCCGCCGTGCTGGCATTCGGCTCAGCCCTGCTCGCTCTGGCCCTCATGATGCGGCTTCTGCGCAGCGTCAGCTTTACCCCTTATGTGATCTACCGGATCGTCTTCGGGATTGGCCTGCTGATCTGGGCCTACATGGGCTGACCCACACAAATCACCAATAAAAAAGGGGCCTCAGGGCCCCTTTGTCTTGTCCAATGATCCGCTAGAGATCAGCCGCGCACGTTCTTGGCCGAGGCCTTGATCGCGTCGTACTGACCCGAGGGACGGAACTTCCACAGATAGCTGGGCAGAACCGCGTGGTAGTTGGTGGGGACGATCCCGAACGCTTCGAAACCGTTGGCTCCTTCGGCAACCACATTGTCGGACTTCAGGTTCTGCACCTGATCCTTGGTCAGGATGGTGTTGCTGAACAGACCCAGAGTGGCGGTCTGCACGAAATCCAGAACGCTGCCCATGATCGACGCCGCAAAGAACGGGACGCCAACGATCAGCTTGCGGCGGTGAATCACACCCAGCAGGTCCTGCATCAACTCGCGGAAGGTGCGGACATCGGGGCCACCCAGTTCATATACCCCTGCGGGCACGTCACCGTTCAGGGCTTTGACTGCCGCAGCAGCGACATCATCCACATAGACGGGCTGGAATTTGGTGTTGCCGCCAACCACGGGCAGGACGGGACCAATCATCCCGGCAAAGCGGTTAAAGAACTCGTCTTCGTTCCCGAAGATGATCGAGGGACGCAGAATCACCGCGCTCGACATATGTTCCTGAACCGCTGCTTCGCCAGCCGCTTTGGTGCGGGCGTATTCGCTGGGGCTGTTTTCGTCCGCGCCGATGGCAGAGATCTGGACCATGCGGGTGATGCCAGCCTCGGCAGCCAGACGGGCCACACGCTCTGCGCCTTCGGTCTGAACAGTGTCGAACCGGTTCTTGCCGCACTCGGCCAGAATGCCAACGCAGTTCACAACCGCATCCGCGCCCGCAACCGCCGCCGCAACACTGGCATCATCACGGATGTTGCACAGAATGGGCTCGACCTGACCGACGACACCATAGGTGCGTACAAATCCGGCCTCGTTCGGGCGACGTACCGCCACGCGCACGCGGTATCCCTGCTGAGCCATACGACGGGCGATATAGCGCCCTACAAAACCTGATCCGCCAAAAATGGTGACGAGCTGCGCCATTGTCATAGCCTCCGGCCAATATTCGTTGGGGTCTTTAGTAGCGCCGCGCAGGGGGGCAAACAAGCGCATTCAGACAATTTGCATTTTCCCCGAAAAAAGCTGTTGACGCCCCTATGCACTGGGCGTAGAAGCCCCCCACGACACCTGCCCAGGTGGCGGAATTGGTAGACGCGCTAGCTTCAGGTGCTAGTGTCCGTATGGACGTGGAGGTTCGAGTCCTCTCCTGGGCACCATTTCCTCCTAGTTTAACGACTGGAG
>CAXQKF010000284.1:0-12708 GCA_964224285.1 Donghicola sp.
CCTATGAATGGGTGTAGGCGGGCCATTCTGGACTGATGAGCACAGCACCTGTAAAGGATGTGCCAAGATCGCAGCAGCTGGAGACCGGCATGGCCCCGACCGCAAACAAAAAGACCGACACGGACAAAATCGTCAGACGCAAGCTGTCGGATCAGGTGCTGGACAAGTTGCGCGAAATGATCCTGTCCCACGAATTGCAACCTGGGGACTTTATGCCTTCGGAGCGGGCATTGATGGAGCGGTTCGGCGTGGGCCGCCCTGCCGTGCGCGAGGCTCTGCAATCCTTGCACAACAGTGGCTTGATAAGCATTAACCACGGGGAGCGGTCCCGTGTGAATGCCATCGACGCCAGCACTGTCCTGACCCAATCGGACGAGATCGCCAGACTGGTCCTCAGTACCGTCCCCGCCAATCTGGAACACCTGAAGCAGGCCCGTCAGATGTTCGAGCTGGGCATGATCCGCGTGGCGGCACAAAACGCGACCGCCGAGGACATCGCCGACCTGCGCGCCATCCAAGCGGAGCAGGCGGCAAATCTGGACGATCCGAATGCCTTTATCGCAGCGGATATGCGGTTCCACACACGCCTTGCGCAGATCACCGGCAACCCGATCATCATGGCGGTTTCCGAGGCTATGCTGGGATGGCTGTTCGAATATCACGTCAGCCTGCTGCACTGGAACGGCAAAGAGGACGTGACCCTGTCCGAGCACGCGCAGATGATCGACCTGATCGAGCAGCGCGATGCCGAAGGCGCGGTGGCGATGATGACCCGCCACCTTGCACGCTCTGCCGCGGTGTTCGAGCCCAAATCCTAGCGCGGGCCGCCGCCCTCGCGGATCCAACCAAAGAAATCCATGCTGCCCATCTGCCCGCCCTTCAGGGCGATTTGCAGACCGTCGTGGTGGTCGCCGCCGTAACCGATGCAAAGGGATGCGCCGGGGATGGTGGGGGCGATCGCTTTGATCGCCTGCAGCCCCAGTGCCCGCATCCCGTGGCCAGAGGTGTCGCCGCCCGAAATAACCGCGCGGCGCAGGTCCGATCCCCGCAGAATGCCGTCCAGAATTTGCCCCAACGTGACGCCGATGGTTTTGTTCACCGCGTCCATCGGGATGCTGCATCGGTCTGCCGCCGCGCGGACCTGCGCCACGGCAGGGTCTTCGGGGCCGGTGGCCGAACATACCAGCGGGCTTTGTCCATTGGATACGGCGGTCAGGGCGGCTGCGACGGCCTCTGCGATGATGGTGCCGGACTGATCGGGGGACGCGATCAATCGCGCAGCATCCAGCCGGATCAGGGTAAATCCGTTCTGCTCTGCCCACGCGATCTGTTGGGCGGTGCTTGGGGAAACAGAGCCGGAAATCACCGCGATCTGGTCCACAGGCCCCGCCGAAGCAGGGGCCGCGACGCTTGGGATCAGGCCAATTTCCTGCCAGTGGCGAACCAAAGCATATTCGACCCCCTGCGATCCGATGACAAAGGACAGGTCGTCGCGGTTCTCCCAGATCAGGCGGCCTGCGGCGGCTTCGGAGCGGTCCTCCATGCTGTCGACAGACAAGAGCCGCGCGCCATCCTGCAAAAGCTGACCAAGGCGCGGCGCGGGGTCCGACCAAAGAGCTTCCAGATCAATCAGCCCCGAGGGCAGCGCGGTTTGGTCTGCCAGATGCCGCATCAGGTCGGATTCAGCCATCGGTGTGACGGGATGGCGGGACATGACGGGGTGCCGGTCCAGCCGGTAGACGCCATCGAATGTGCCCGCGAACAGGTGGCCGAACGCCTGATACCGGCGCATCTGCGGCGCTGCGGTCAGCACAGGCGCAGCGCGCGCCCCCGTCACACGCAACCCGATTTCTGCCGCCCGCCCGATGCTGCCTGCTTCCGCCGAAGAATCAAAGGTCGAGCATACCTTGTAGTGCAGCAGTGGCGCCCCGAGGGCCTTCAGAAAATCAAAGGCCGGAGGCAGCTCTTGGTCCATCCACTCGGGCCCTTCGGTCCGCGCGGTCGAGGCAACGCCAATGGCCCCCGCATCGAGGAACCTCGCCAGCATCGTAGCGTCGGGAATGTCGGAAAACAGAACGGTTTCAATACCCGCAAAGGCCAGAACCTCCATCACCGCGGCCGCACCGGTAAAGTCGTCACCGTACCAAGTTATCAATGGGTTCACTGATCTTCCTTCCGCTTTGGCGCACTGCAATCGGCTGATTGACATTGTGATGATAATATTATCTGATCATACCAGTTATGCAAGACGCCCCGTTGGGGCTCCGGAGGAGATTAAAATGACGAACGTGGCTGTATTTGGCGCTGGCGGTAAAATGGGGGTGCGGTGTTCATTGAACCTGGCCAAGACCGATTTCACCGTCTCCCATGTCGAGGTGAGCGAGGCTGGCCGCGCCCGTCTGAAAGAGGCTGTCGGCGTGGATTGCGTGGACGCTGACACCGCGATTGCCAATGCCGATGTGGTCCTGCTGGCTGTTCCGGACACCGCGATTGGTGTTGTGGCAACGGGCATCGTGGACAAGCTGAAGCCGGGCACCATGGTGGTTATTCTGGATGCGGCGGCGCCCTTTGCCGGCCATCTGCCCGAACGCGCGGACATCACCTATTTCGTCACGCACCCCTGCCACCCGATGATCTACCACAACGAGGAAACCGAGGCCGCGCGTCTGGACCGTTTCGGCGGTGTGGCCCATCCCCAAGGCGTGGTAAACGCCCTGATGCAAGGCCCCGAAGAGCACTACGCCATTGGGGACGAAGTGGCCAAAGCCATCTACGCGCCAGTTCGCAAAACCTACCGCGTTACGGTCGAGCAGATGGCCTATCTGGAGCCGGGACTTTCGGAAACCGTCTGCGCCTCGCTCTTGGTCGTGATGAAGCAAGCCATGGACGAGGTCGTCAAAACCGGCGTCTCCGAGGAATGCGCCCGTGATTTCCTGTTGGGGCATATGAACATCCTCGGAGCGGTGATTTTTAACGTGCAGGAAGGCGTGTTCTCGGACGCATGTAACAAGGCGATCGAGTTTGGCATCCCTGCACTGATGCGCGACGACTGGAAAGGCGTGTTCGAGCGCGACGAGATCATGGCTTCGATCCGCCGGATCACCTGACCTCGCCAGTTCCTGGTCTCAGGCCGAAATCACCAAGGGCGCGTAGGAGCAAGTTCACTCCGCCGCGCTCTTTTGCTTTGCGCCCTTTGACTATCGCGATGGGCGAAGGGTCACCTTGGACTAAAGTCCGGTTATCCCCTCTGGGCCAATCGCCTTTAAATTCCGGCTATGGTTCGGTGGCTGACAGTGATGTGCATAGTACTCCTCGCGGGCGGGGGTATTGCTGCCTTGTGGCCCGATCCTTGGGCCACCGCCGATGCCAAGGCCACGATGGATGTGGAGCATATCCACCAAAGCCTGCACAGCGCCGACCGGATCAGCTGGAAGCTCTCTCAGGATCCGGCGTTATTGCATGTGGTGGTTTGGGGCGAAGAAGGCCGTCTGTATCCTCCGCCGACAGGCATGACTCCGTTCCCCTACGAGCTGTCCGAGGATAGCGTGAACCGGTTGGCGCGTATTCGGGAAACATCCGCCGCGCCGGTATGGGATCTGTTCGACGCGACCACGGACAAGCTGCTCTATTGCCGCTCTGCGCCGGATATCTGTCTGGTCTACAACCGGCAACAGCTGGTGCAAACCTTGGACTTGCCGTCAGGGGCATTGCTGGCCCCGAACCGCACGTTTCCGATATCCCTGATCCTGTTAGGGTGCGCTGTGGTGGCAGGGGCTCTTGCCCTTGTGCGATGGCGCGGCGTGTCACTGAACAATGCGGTCGCCGAAGCTGCGACCTTCCGGCTGCTGCCAGAGCGTCATCTGGCCATGCGCGGCAGTCTCGAGGTTCCCTTGACCCCGCGCGATCTGAAGTTGCTGGCACTGCTGTCAGAGCGTCGCGGTGATGTGGTGACCAAAGACGAACTCTATGACAGGGCGTGGGGGCGGGACTATATGCCGAACTCTCGCGCCTTGGATCAGCACATGATCACCCTGCGCCGCAAACTGGACCCTGACAAAACCCTGCCGGTTCTGATCGAGACCGTGCGCGGGGTGGGGTATCGTCTGCTGCGCTGAGCGCAGATTTTGCACTGTTCTTGCAAAGAAATTGCACAAACCTCGCACATGCGGGCGGGTTCTCTGCTGGTTTTTCCCTGCCGCTGCTGCGCTGCGTCCCGATCGGGTCGGGCGCCGCAGCGCACCAACAGGATTGGAAAGACCGGGAGGAAACACATGACCACACTGACCCGCCGCGAAGGATTGGCGACGCTGGGGGCGGCCGTCGCGTCTCTGGCCACGGGCACGGATGCCGCAAGGGCTGCGACACAGGCTGCCGCAGAATTTGATCAGAGCAATATTAAATGGAACACCCTGCAGGGGCTGGATCACCTGTGGTATCATGTTCTGAACGTGGACCACGATCTGCAGGTGGTGGACGTGCTGTTCAAGTTCGCCGCCAATCAACGGATCGCCCTGCATCGGCATCACGCGGATTACAGCACGTTTATTCTGCAGGGCGAGCTGCGCATCTATGATGCCGACGGTGCGCTGACGGAAATCCGGCCCACCGCCAGCTATGTCAAAAAGCCTGGCGGTGGCGCGCCGCACACCGAGGGCGGCGGCGATGTGGATTGCATCGGTTGGTTCAGCAACAAGGTCACCAACGGGATTATCTATGAAATTCTGGGGCCAGATGGGGAGACCCTAGGCACCTTTGGCTTGCCTGAATTCGAAGCGCTGATGAACGCCCAAGAGGAGCCCGTGCAGCCCTTTGTGCCGGGCTAGTGCAGGTTGTGCGCCCTGTCTTTTCCGGACCGGGCGCACCATTGACGGTCGATTGGATGAGGCCCTGGTCGCCATCCCAGCGATGTTATTTGCCGCGCCGAGGCTGTCACTCTGCAGCGTCGTGCTGGATCACTTTGCGGGCGAGGGTCCGGAACAGTTCTCGTTCAGTCGCATCAAGCCCCTGCAGGACATCGTCTTGTAAATCGCGGACAATGGGAAGGAGCTCTGCAAAAGCGGTTTGCCCTGCCTCGGTCGCGCGGACTTCGCGAGCGCGGCGGTCGCGGCGGCTGACAGTGCGCGAGACATAGCCCTTTTGTTCCAGCCGGTCGATCACCCCGCCGATTGTGGCGCGGTCATAGGCGATTTTGGCCGCCACGCTGGCTTGGTCGATGCCGGGATCAGCGATGATCGCGTCTAGGGCGGCAAATTGCACGGGCGTCAGATCATACCCTTCGGCCTGCGTGCGTTTCGAAAAGACCTGAGTTGAAATCTGGTTCATCCGGCGAATCAAGTGCCCCGCCATGTTGGTCGCATGCATCTCTGGACCTTTCGCGTCGTCTGGGAAACCTTCGGTAAAACAGTAGATTATGAATGAAAGGATGTACACTTACTTTTTTGATTGAAAATTAATATGTATAGATACTAACTTGTCGATAGCGGGATGCGTCAGGGGAGGTGGCTATGCAGTTCTACGAAAATGGTTTTCGCGGGGGTGATCCGGATATCCGTACTGCGGCGCGGGGGCGGCGGGATCGGGGGGCTTTTGCGCCTCTCCCAGAGAAAGTGGATGTCCTGATCTCGGGTTGCGGTCCGGCAGGGCTGTGTCTTGCGGCGCAACTGGCGCAGTTCCCTGACATCGAGACCATGATCGTCGAGCGAAAGCCCGGCCCGCTGGAAAAAGGGCAGGCTGACGGGGTGAATACCCGCACGATGGAGATGTTTCAGGCCTTTGGTTTTGGGGAGAAGGTCAAGCGCGAGAGCTATTGGGTGAACCAGACGACTTTCTGGACGCCGGACCCCGCGAACACTGGCCACATCAAGCGTGTGGGCCGTGTTCAGGATGTGCCCGATGACTCGTCCGAGATGCCGCATACTCTGATCAATCAGGCGCGGATTCACGAGCTGTTTCTGGACGTTATGCGGAACGCACCTACGCGGCTTGAGCCTGACTATAGCTGGCAGGTGGTGGATGTGGTCGTCGATCCGGATGCCGAGGATTATCCGGTCACGGTGACGCTGGAAAATACGGGTGTGAATGCGGGCGATACCAGATCGGTTCGTGCCCGCTATGTGGTCGGCTGCGACGGGGCGCGGTCCAGGGTGCGCGAAGCCATCGGTGGAACGCTGCACGGGGACGCGGCGCATCAGGCATGGGGGGTGATGGATATTCTGGCGAATACCGATTTCCCCGACGTGCGCCAGAAGTGCCTTATCGCCTCCCGGTCCGAGGGCAATATCCTCATCCTGCCCCGCGAGGGGGGCTATCTGTTCCGGATGTATGTGGAACTGGACAAGCTGAATCCCGACGAGCGGGTCTCTAGCCGCAATTTCACCTCCGATGATATGATTGCGGCGGCGAACCGGATCATGGCGCCCTATACGATAGATGTGAAAGAGATTGTCTGGTGGTCCATCTACGAGATCGGCCACCGCTTGACCGACCGTTTCGATGATGTCCCCGAGGGCGAGGATCGCGATCCCCGTGTCTTTACAGCAGGGGATGCGTGCCACACCCATAGCCCCAAGGCGGGGCAGGGCATGAACGTGTCGATGCAGGATACCTTCCATCTGGGGTGGAAACTGGTGCACGGGCTGCAAGGGCGTTCCGATCCAGACCTCCTGCGGACCTACTCTGCCGAACGCTGGGTCGAGGCCAAGCGCCTGATCGACACAGACCACCAGTGGGCGCGGATTATGTCGGCGCCTCCGGGGCAGTCAGAGCTGGACGAGGCAGGGATGCCGCGGTTCCAGAAGCAGTTCATCGAGAACCTCGAGTTTACCGGCGGTTTGGCGGTGAAGTATGACCCGTCCACCCTGACTGCCGAACCTGTCCATCAGGACTTGGCCACAGGGCTGACGATCGGCAAGCGGTTCCACTCTGCGCCGGTGGTGCGGGTGGCTGATGCGATGCAGATGCAGCTAGGCCACGTGGCCGACGCCGACGCGCGTTGGCGGCTCTATGCCTTTGCCGGAGAAGAGACAGCTGCCCTTTTTGATCTGGCGGACTGGCTGGAGCGCGATCCGGAGTCGCCAGTTCTGCGGCATACCCGTGCGGGCGAAGACATCGACAGCATCATTGATGTGCGGTCGGTGTTCCCTGTGTGCTTTGATGCGTTGGATTACGGCGCGATGCCATCCTTGTTGAAGCCAAAGAAGGGGCGCTATGGCTTGCAGGACTACGAGAAGGTGTTCTGCGTCGATCACAAGGGGCAGGGGGATATCTACCAAATGCGCGGGATAGATCGCAAGCGTGGATGTGTGGTCGTTGTGCGGCCCGATCAGTATGTGGCGCATATTCTGCCACTCACTGACCGGACCGCTTTGACCGCGTTCTTTGCAGGCGTTCTGCGAACACGCGTGGCCAGTTGACCAGCGCGTGCACGCAGGGCTGGTCAGTCTTGGGGAAGCTGAGGTTCTGCAAAAGGACGCGGAAAATCAGGGATCATCACCTCGATCTTGAGAAATCCGTCAGGGGTGACTGATGCCAAGGCGTTCCCGTGCAGGGCCGCCGCAGTTGCTTTGATCTTGAAAATGACCGGTGTCCGGATCTCGGTCCGGTCGCCTTGGTCAAACTTCATCGGGGTAAAAAACCGCTCGACGTTGCTGTCTCTGACTGCGGTGGTCGGGGTCGTGCCGATGATCCGCAGATAGCGCCGATCCGCCTCGCGGGTGGTGTCGATACGGCTTGTTTCGGGCGTGGAACTGACAAGGCGCAAGGTCTCGTCGAGCGCAGTGTAGATATCTTCGAGCTTTGTCGGATCGGTGAAGGGCGCTTGGGCTACGTTGAACGACAGACGGGCCGAAAGTGACAACTGGTCGACGAATGCGTCCAGATTTTCGATATGCTCCGGGGTGTTGGGCGACAGGGCGCGGCGCATGCAATGGGTCAGAGCGAGCAGGATGTTCTGACCCTTGGCCGAGGCCGTGATGATCTGTTTGGTCCAGTTCTCCAAGGCCTCGGGGTCGGTGTCGGCCTCTTCTTGCAGCAGGGTGGCAAAGCCGTTGCTATGGCGCAAGGCCGCCGAAACGTCATGGTGCAGCGCACTGACGAAGAGATTGAAACTCTCGAATACCGCGTCGTAAGAGAGGCGGTCATTCTGCAAATCTTTAACCATTTTTTGTGCTTCTACTCTTCAGCGGGTTTGGGGGGGAGGCAAACGATGCTTAGCCAGAATGACTCGATCTCTTGCACCACTCTGACAAAGGACGAGGCTTTCAACGGCTTGGACACAAAGCAATTGGCGTGGAGGTTATAGCTCTTGATGCGGTCCGAGTCGGATTCCGAGGTGGTCAGAACCACCACAGGAATCCAGCGCAGTTCGTCCGAGGCTTTCATTGTCGCCAGAACTTCGTGGCCGTCGGTCTTGGGCAGGTTCAGATCCAGAAGGACGAGATCGGGGATCGGAGCATCTTCGAAGCCGTTGCGTTTGAACAGGATATCCAGAGCCTCGTCGCCGTCGCGGGCGATCAGAAGCTCGTTCGCCAGTTTGGCTTCGCGCATGGCAACCTGGGTTAGAACAATGTCCCCCTCGTTGTCCTCTACCAACAGGATTACTGCTTTGCCTGGGTTGCTCATGGCTCGCTCGCTCTATTCTTTGGCACAGTGAAGTAAAAGGTTGATCCTTGCCCGTATTCTGACTGCACCGAGATTGTTCCGCCGTGTCGTTCGACAATCTTGCGGCAAATAGCGAGACCGATCCCTGTTCCCGGAATCTGGTCTCGCCGGTGAAGGCGTTTGAAGATTTCAAACACTTTTTGCTGGTTTTTCTCCGCGATCCCGATGCCGTTGTCCTCGACATCAAACTGCCAGTAGTCGCCCATATCGTGGCATTTGACATGGACCCGGATTGGCGCATCGGGTTTGGAGTATTTGATCGCATTCCCGATAAGGTTCTGGAAAAGCTGCATCATCTGGACTTTGCTATACGGGACCGTTGGCAGGTCTTCTTGGGTCAGGTCCAGTTTGCGGTCCGAGGTTCCACGGAAGTTCGAGAAAATCTCGTGAACGATGATGCGGCTGTCCACATCAACCAGATGGTCACTGCCATGCTGGACGCGGCTGTAGTCCAGAATATCGCGAATGAGCGCCATCCCCCGATCCGAGGCATCCGTCAGGAACTTCAGGTAGAGCTTGGTTTGCTCGTCGTTCTCGCCCTTGCTGTTCAGGTGCAGCTCCAGCATCTCGGAAAACGCCCCGGTCATGCGGAATGGTTCCTGAAGGTCGTGGGAACAGATGTGTGCGAACTGGGTGAGCTCTTCGTTGGATTTCTCGAGAGTTTCCATGAGGCGGAATTTGGACTGTTCGAGATGCCGGCGCTCTGTGATGTCATAAAAGACGATCACATAGCCATCGGTCTGCCCCGAAGCCGAGAGGATCGGCGCCGCTGACAAGGATAGGCTGAGAGGGTGATCCCCCATGGTGCTGGGGTGCAGTTCGATGTCCTCGATGCGTTCGGATTCGATCAGCTGTTCGAGCGAGGGTTTCGATTTGGTCCCTGCAAAGAAGAAGGGCAAAGAGTTGAACCGCTGCCCGACCAGCAAGAACCGGTCAGTCTTGAGCAGCTTGGCCGCCGACTGGTTGGCGAGCCGCACATTCCGGTGACGGTCCAGATAGATCAGCGCCTCAGACGTGCTCGAGATGATCAGTTCGCGCTCTTGGGCCATGTATTCCAGACGCGCTTCGCGGTTCTGCAGGTTGAACGTACTGATGCGCAGCAGTTCATTCTGGTGGGCGACGGTCAGGCCTCGGTTGATCGAGATCGCAAGCAGCAACGACAGGATCATCCCCATTGGCAGAACGGCTTGGGACAGGGGCTGGACTTCCTGACGCACGAAATTTTTGTCGGGGACCATCATCAGGGTCCATGTGCGGTTCAGAACCGGCACATTCCGTATGTCCGCAAAAGAGGGCGCTATTTCGATTGGCGAGGCAATCGACAGGACTTCGTCGCCCTCGTCGCGCAGCTGCACTTCGAAATTCACGAAGTCCTCGCGTAGCCAAGAGCGGATCATCGGTTCCAGCTCGATCGAAGCCGCGATCAGACCGCGGAACTCGGACCCCCTGATGATGGGCGAGAACAGGACGATGCTCTGCTGGCCCTTGGAGATCACAAAGGGTTTCGTCAGAACGCTCGTTCCCCGCAGGGCGGCCTCTTGCATCGCTTTGGTGCGGTCCGCGTTGTAGTTCGGACCGATGCCAATGGCGGACTGGAACTTCTCGTAGGGTGCTGCGCCAATGAGCTTGAAGTCCTTGTCCACAAGCCCAATTCCGGGAAGCTGCTGGAAATCCGCTGCGTATTTCTCGGCGTCGGCTTGCCATGCTTCGGCGGTTATCTCTTCTTTTGCGGCCTGCCGTTCGGCCATGCGTTCCAGTGCTTCCTGGAGGTTCTCGAATTCGACGTGGATTAGTTCCTGAATGAAGCTCGACTCGTGCTCGACGTTCTCGAGGGCATCAAGGCGGTCGTTCTCAAGCAGGTGCCGCCAGACAACGCATGTCGCCACGACCGCAGTCATTACAACCAGCGAGGTAAGGAGTGTTCCTTTGCGCTGATAAGGAAGGGTGCTCTCCAGTCCGCGGCTGGCAGTGCTGATCACGATGCCCAGAAACACAAAGTTCAGGGCGGTGTGTAGCGCCATCCCCGTGAGGGCCACCCACATATACGTGGCCATGATGTTCACGCCATAGGTCGCAAGACCGGTCAGACCCAACCCGAGGATCGCCAGACCAAGGGCCGCGATTGTGCCATTCACCCATCCTTTGTCGCCGATCACAGTCCGAAGGACACCGCTGATCGCGGCAAAGACCAGCCCGATTGCCGTGGTGACGGCCATGAACCCGCCTGAAGGCGTGGTCGGGAACAACAGATCGTCCACGGGCAGATCAATCGCGCCCGCATAGCGCAAGAGGCTCAGGGTCGGCAGGATGCCGGTCAGCAGTCCGAAGATAAAGCCCAGTTTGTCACTTCTGGCCTGATGCGACAGGGCGATGCCGGACGCAAAGACAAAGCTCAGCGCCGTGTTGAAGGACATCAAGGAAAAGCCGGGCCAAATGTCCAGCAGTCGGGCAATTCCGAAGAACCAACCGAATAGGGCCGAGACAGAGGTAATCAGTACAATTAGTGGCAGAGCGTAGAATGCGATGCTGCGCAAACCTGCTTTGCTTCGGACTCGTTCAAAACCTCTCGGCAAGTGAGAGGCATGAGACATGCGTTTTCTTTCTCTTGGACACCACTTTCCTGCCTAATTGGTTATATCTGCCAACGAAAAGTGTATTGCGTCAAGCCTATTTGATCCTGACCGAAATTGATAGTCAGGAACGGTTTTATATCCATAATGGTAGGGCTGACGCCTCTATCGGCACGTGTTTTGTGCGGGCGCGGAGGCGCCGCCGCGGGTGCCTTCGATGCGTAGCGGTTTGCTGCCCTGCATTTTGGCCCGCAATGTTCTGGAAAAACTGTCCACTAGGGCCGTCAGAAGGATCGTGGTCATTAGCAGCAGCAGGGCGCGGTCGATGCGCAGTTGCTGCAGGTTCGTCTGGACGTAGAAGCCCAACGTGGTCACCCCCAGCAGCCCCATGATCGCGGTTTCCCGCAGGATGATCTCCCACCGATACAAGCACAGGGCCCAGAAATTGCCGGTCAGGCGCGGGAATAGCTCCCATCCCCAGAAATTCAGCCCCGTCGGCGCGTCCGGCCGCAGTGTCAGCGTACCGGACTGGCGCCCCAGCAGGTGGGCGATGATGGCTCCGTTGTGCAGGGCAAGGGCGAGGATCGCGGGCAGCATTGATGGCCCGAGGATCTGCAGCAGCACAAATGCCAGCATGTACTCTGGCGTCGAGCGCAGAATGACCAGAATGCCGTGACCCAGCAGGGCTCCGACCCGTCCGACGACACGCGGGACGATCAGGGGAAAGGCGAGGGCCGCGATCAGGGTCGCGCCGCCCAATGCGATCTGCGACAGGCTCAGGGTTGCCACCGCTCCGGGCCATGCCTGCTGGATCAGTACCTTGTCGAGCCACGGTCCCCATTCGGCGCCAGTGCGGGCAGGGGCAGGCACCAGATCGGTCAGGAAACGCCAGGCCGCGTCCTCTCCCATCGGGGGGAAGGGGACTTGGGACAGGGCCCAGATCGACACGGCGATATAGATTGGGACCAGCCGCCAGCGCACCCAATGGCGCAGGGGCAAGATCAGCGCGAGGAAGATCAGGAAAAGGGCTGCGGCCTCGGCATAGTGGGCCTGTTTGAAGTAGCTTTCTAGGTGAAAGCCCAGAGTGGGCAGGCCGATGAACCCTAGCACTGCACTGGACCTGAGGCCGCATTCCAACCGGTACAGGCTGTAGGTGGCGATCTGCGGCAGGCAAGCGGGCAATCGCACCCAGAGCAGGCGGATCAAGGGGTGCTCTACCTGCGGAATCGCGGCTTCGGCGCGGGCGTCGGCTTCTTCGAGGTATTCTGAAAAGACTTTGGCAAAGATGCCGGTATAGGGCAGACCGATGGCTAGCACACCGGTTAGCGGCGATAGACCGGTGATATTCAGCATCAGCAATGCCCAGAAAATCTCGTGCAACGCGCGGATCGCGATGCAGGGCCACCGGACACGGCGCAATCTGTAGAACGGTGCCAGAAGCAGGCCCCCAGTGGCCCCCAGTGCCACACCGCAAAAGGCA
>CAXQKF010000285.1:0-2856 GCA_964224285.1 Donghicola sp.
TCCAAAGTGTTCAGCGAGAGGGGGGTAGCCATGTCGGGGCCTCAGCTCATCCAGTTGCCGCCGTCCACGTTGTAGGTCTGCGCCACAACGTATTCGGCATCATCACTTGCCAGAAAGACCGCCATTCCGGTCAGATCCTGCGCGGTGCCCATCCGGCCAAAGGGGACGGCCTCGCCGACCTCTTTCTTCTTTTGACCGGGGGCCTTGTTTTCATATTTCGCAAAGAAGGCGTCGACGCCGTCCCAGTGTTCGCCGTCCACCACACCGGGGGCGATGGCGTTCACATTGATCCCGTGCTGGATCAGGTTCAGACCAGCGGATTGGGTCAGGCTGATCACCGCCGCCTTGCTGGCGCAATAGACCGCCACCAAGGATTCACCGCGGCGGCCTGCTTGGGACGCCATGTTGATGATCTTGCCGCCCTGCCCGCGTTCGATCATGTGGCGGGCGACCGCCTGCATGGTGAACAGCGTGCCAGCGACGTTGATCGAGAACACTCTGTCGTAGTCGCGGCGCTCGATCTCGTCGATGGGGGCTGCGGTAAAGAGCGCGGCGTTGTTGATCAGGATGTCGATCCCGCCAAGCTGCTTGACCGCCTCGCGGACACACAGATCAATGCTGTCCTGATTGGTGACATCGATGGGCAGGGCGATGGCGCCCTCCCCGATCTCGGCTGCGGTTTTCGACGCCGCATCGAGGTTGATGTCCGCAACCACAACGCGCGCGCCCTCGGCGACATAACGTTCGGCAAAGGCGCGGCCGATGCCGCGTGCCGAGCCTGTAATAATGGCTGTTTTGCCAGCGAGACGTGTCATGCGATCCGGAGCCCCTGCGCGTCGAACTTGTGCAGCTTGTCCATTTCCGGCGTCAGGTAGACGGTGTCCCCGTGACGCAGACCGAATTCGCCGTTCACACGGACGGTGATGGTTTCCGCCAGACCGGTTTCGTGCACGTGCAAGAAGGTATCAGAGCCGAGGTGTTCCGCCACGCCGACCTTGCCGGTCCACATGCCATCGGTCGCCGAAGCCGAGATATGCTCGGGACGGATGCCGATGGTGTGGGCGCCTTGCTGCTGCGCAACGGGGCCTTCGACAAAGTTCATCTTGGGCGAGCCGATGAAGCCAGCGACGAACTTGTTGCGGGGCTCGCGGTATAGCTCCAGCGGGCTGCCAACCTGTTCAATGTGACCGGCGCGCAGAACAACGATCTTGTCCGCCATGGTCATCGCTTCGACCTGATCGTGGGTCACGTAGATCATGGTGGTCTCGAGCTGGTTGTGCAGCTCGGAGATTTCCAGACGCATGTTCACACGCAGCGCGGCATCAAGGTTCGACAGGGGTTCGTCGAAGAGGAAGGCGCTGGGTTCGCGGACAATTGCACGGCCGATGGCCACACGCTGACGCTGACCACCCGACAGCTGACCCGGACGGCGGTCCAGATAGTCGGTCAGGTTCAGGGCTTTGGCAGCCGCTTCGATGCGCTTCTTCTGCTCTGCCTCATCGACACCCGCCATTTTCATGGGGAATGCGATGTTTTTGCGGACCGACATGTGAGGGTACAGAGCATAGCTCTGGAACACCATGGCCAGCTTGCGCTTAGCGGGCGGCAGGTTGGTCGCGTCTTCCCCGTCGATGCGGATCTGGCCGCTGGTGACATCTTCGAGACCGGCGATCAGGCGAAGCAAGGTAGACTTACCGCAACCCGACGGGCCAACAAACACCACGAATTCACCGTCATTAATGGTCAGGTCCAAAGGCGGGATGACATTCACATCGCCAAAGCTTTTGGTGACCTTATCAAGCGTAATACGTCCCATAATGGTTATTCCTTATTTCACCGCGCCAAAGGTCAGGCCGCTGACGAGTTGCTTCTGGCTGAACCAGCCAAGGATGAGGATCGGCGCGATTGCCATGGTCGAGGCCGCGCTGAGTTTTGCGTAGAACAGGCCCTCGGGGCTGGAGTAGCTGGCGATGAACGCTGTCAGCGGAGCCGCTTTGGCTGCGGTCAGGTTCAGGGTCCAGAAGGCTTCGTTCCAGGCGAGGATGACGTTCAGCAGAAGGGTCGACGCGATGCCGGGGATGGCCATGGGCGTCAGGATGTAGATCACCTCTTCCTTCAGCGTTGCGCCGTCCATGCGGGCTGCCTCGAGGATCTCGCCGGGGATTTCCTTGAAGTAGGTGTAGAGCATCCAGACGATGATCGGCAGGTTGATCAGCATCAGGACGATCACCAGACCGACCTTGCTGTCGAGGATCCCCATTTTGATGAACAACAGGTAGATCGGATAGAGAACACCCACCGCCGGCAGCATCTTGGTCGAGAGCATCCACAGCAGGATGTCTTTGGTTTTCTTTGACGGCACAAAGGCCATCGACCACGCTGCAGGGACCGCGATTATGATCCCAAGGATGGTCGAGCCACCGGCGATCACGATCGAGTTCCACAGGTACTTGCCGTAGTCAGACCGCTCCATCACCACGCTGTAGTTTTCGAGCGTCCAGTCAAAGCCAAGGAAAATCGGTGGATCTGCAATGGCTTGGGCTTCGGTCTTGAAGCTGGTGAGGATGGTCCAGAGGATCGGGACGAAGAGCAGCAGACCGATACCCCAGGCGAAGGCCGTGTTGATGATCTTGCGATTTGTTGTCACTGCGCGTGCCATGCTGTCCTCCTCACGCGTCCAGGTTCTTGCCGACGATGCGCATCAGGAAGATCGCAACGATGTTGGACAAAATGATTGCGTAGACACCACCCGCAGAGCCGAGGCCCACGTTCTGGCTTTCCAGAACACGTTGGAAGATCAGGTAGCTGAGGGTCTTGGTCCCGAAGGCGCCGCCCGTGGTCACAAAGATCTCTGCA
>CAXQKF010000286.1:0-3313 GCA_964224285.1 Donghicola sp.
TTCAAAGCTGGTTCCTCGGTAATGCAAATCGCCGTTGACAATCTGATTCCCGGTATTGACGGGGATTGTGGGGGAGAGTGTGCCTGTGGTACCTGCCACGTGATCGTCTCGGACGATTGGTTCAGAAAGACAGGTACGCCTGGTGGTGAGGAAGAGCAAATGCTGTCAATGACCCCGGAGCGGGCAAGCACTTCGCGCCTGGGCTGCCAGGTGGTCATTACTGATGAAATGGACGGCATGACCGTGCATTTACCCGAGTTCCAGATGTGAACATAGGAGGACGCATGCCAACACTGTCTAAAACATTTGACGACATTCAATCCCGAGTGATCAATGCTACCTCCAGGGTGGTACCGATGCACAGGCAGATCCAGGGGCTGAAACTGTTAATGAGCGCCAAGAAGAAGGCCTTCGGCCCACGCCGGCCGGTGCCCGAATTTGTTGAATCAGTCATCCCGGACGTTAACACGCTGGCCCTTGAGGACATCGATGTCAGCAATCCATTTTTGTATCGGCAGGATCAGTGGCGCGCCTATTTCAAACGGTTGCGTGATGAGGCTCCGGTCCATTACCAGAAGAACAGCCCCTTCGGCCCCTTCTGGTCGGTGACTCGCTTTGAAGACATCATGTTCGTGGATAAGAGTCACGACCTGTTTTCCGCCGAGCCGCAAATCATATTAGGCGACCCTCCAGAGGGGCTGTCGGTGGAAATGTTCATAGCCATGGATCCGCCAAAACACGATGTGCAGCGCAGCTCGGTTCAAGGCGTGGTGGCACCAAAGAACCTGAAGGAAATGGAGGAGCTGATCCGATCGCGTACCGGCGATGTGCTTGACAGCCTGCCTCTGGGCCAGCCCTTCAACTGGGTGCCCACTGTATCGAAGGAACTCACCGGTCGCATGCTCGCAACCCTTCTGGATTTTCCTTACGAGGAACGTCACAAGCTGGTTGAGTGGTCGGATCGGATGGCCGGGGCAGCATCGGCAACCGGCGGCGAGTATGCCGATGAAGAGATCATGTTTGACGACGCGGCTGACATGGCCTGGTCCTTCTCCAGGCTCTGGAGGGATAAGGAAGCGCGCCGCGCGGCGGGCGAAGAGCCCGGTTTCGATTTGATCAGCCTGCTACAGAGCAACGACGACACCAAAGATCTGATCAATCGCCCGATGGAGTTTATCGGCAATCTGACGCTGCTTATCGTTGGCGGCAATGATACCACTCGCAACTCAATGAGTGGTGGCCTGGTGGCCATGAACGAATTCCCAAAGGAGTTCGAAAAACTGAAGGCAAAACCGGAACTGATTCCGAACAGGGTGTCGGAAATCATCCGCTGGCAAACGCCGCTGGCCTATATGCGCCGAGTCGCCAAGCAAGATGTTGAGCTGGGCGGCCAGACCATCAAAAAGGGCGATCGCGTTGTGATGTGGTACGCCTCGGGCAACCGTGACGAGCGCAAGTTCGAGGACCCCGATCACTTCATTATCGATCGCAAGGACGCACGAAACCATATGTCATTTGGCTACGGTGTTCACCGTTGCATGGGCAACCGCCTGGCCGAATTGCAACTGCGTATCCTATGGGAAGAGATTCTCAAACGCTTTGACAAGATCGAAGTCGTCGGCGAGCCGGAGCGCGTGCAGTCCAACTTCGTGCGGGGCTATTCGGAGCTGATGGTCCAGCTGACACCAAAAAGTTAATGAACAGGCTAACCAGGATGACGACCGAACAATTTGACTATGTCGTGGTTGGCGCGGGCTCGGCCGGATGTGCTGTCGCCAGCCGCCTGTCGGAGAGCGGTCGCCATTCTGTGCTGCTGCTTGAAGCCGGTCCGGAGAGCCGCCGCAACCCTTTCGTGAACATGCCGCTGGGTTTCCTGCAGCTAATGTTCAGCCGCCGCTACAACTGGCAGTTCAATACCGAACCGCAGCGTCACATGCACGACCGGGCGCTTTTTCAGCCGCGGGGCAAGATGCTTGGCGGTTCCAGCGGCATGAACGCGCAGGTCTATATTCGCGGGCATGCCCGGGACTACGACGAGTGGGCACGGCTGGGGTGCAAAGGGTGGTCATACGCCGAGGTGTTGCCCTACTTCCGCCGATCGGAACATTTCGAGCCCAAACTTACGCCGAATGAGGCAGAATTTCATGGTCAGGGTGGTCCGCTGAACGTTGCCGAGCGCCGCTATACCAATCCGCTGAGCACGGCGTTTGTCGAGGCGGCGACCCAGGCAAAGTACCGGCTCAATACAGATTTCAACGGCAGTGAGCAGGAGGGCGTGGGCTTCTACTACGCCTACCAGAAAGACGGCACACGCTGTAGCAACGCGCGGGCCTATCTCGAACCCGCCACGGCGCGTTCCAACCTGACGGTTTGCAGCGGCGCGTATGTCACCCGGGTGCTACTCGAAGACACCCGCGCCACCGGTGTCGAATACCGCGATACAAAGGGGCTGACGCAGGTTCGTGCCGGGCGCGAAGTTGTGCTCTGCGGCGGCGCGTTCAACTCGCCGCAACTGCTGATGCTGTCCGGGATCGGTCCGCGGGAGGAACTGTCCCGGCATGGCATAGAACTGCGCCATGCGTTGGGGGGCGTCGGGCAGAATCTTCAGGATCATATCGACTTGTTCGTGCGCGTCAGCGCCCGCAGCCGCCAAAGCATCTCGATGCATCCGAGCTACTGGCTCAAGGGGCTGTGGGGCGCTTTGACGTATCTGAGCGGTCGGCGGGGCGTGCTGTCGAGCAACGGCGCCGAGGCCGGCGGGTTCATCCGCTCCCGGCCCGAGGAGCCGGTACCCGACCTGCAGCTGCACTTCGCGCCAATGCTGTACGACGATCACGGGCGAGACCTGAAGACCGCGATGAGCGGTTATGGCTACGCGGTGATGATCTACGGGCTTAGGCCGTCGTCGCGCGGGCGCGTCGGTCTGCACAGTGCCGACCCGTTTGCCGCGCCGCTGATCGACCCCAACTACATGGCCGAGTCCGCCGATGTCGAGCGACTGGTGCGCGGTGTCCACCTGGTGCGCAAGATCCTGGCGCAGGCGGCGTTTGCCCCGCACCACGAGGTTGAGGTCTTGCCCGGGCCGGCGCTGCAGAATGACGACGATCTCGCCGCATGGGTACGGCGCAGCGGTGAATCAGCGTACCACCCGGTTGGCACCTGCAAGATGGGTGTTGATCCGATGGCGGTGGTCGATCCGCGCCTGCGCGTGCATGGCCTGCAATGCCTGCGGGTGGTCGATGCCTCCATCATGCCGACGCTGGTCGGCGGAAACAACAAGCAGCCGGCAACCATGATCGGCGAGAAAGGTGCC
>CAXQKF010000287.1:0-3088 GCA_964224285.1 Donghicola sp.
GCGGCGTTGGACTTTGCCAAAGGGTTTGTGCTTCGTGGCGAGAAGGGGGGATTGGACATTTCTCCGGTCCTTTCACGGCTTTGGACACCCGCGCTGGTGATGATAAATCGCCCCGATCACCCCAAAAGCCTGCTCGATACCCGTCATTTGCGCCTCTGGCAGCGGTTTCCCGTGATTTCTAACGTTGACCACCCGATGTTCATCCGGGGGGCCCATGACGACAACGATAGTGCTGTGGAAAAGCGGAAATTGCAGAAATTCCGCATCGATCCATTTGACATTCCCGCCGAGATAGAGGACAGGTTCGGCCTCGATTTAGACCGCATGGAAACCCGATGGCGGCTATGTCCTGCGCGCGAAAAGCTGGGATGTTGACAACCTGTCCGACTCCCTCTAATTAGCGCGCACTCATGGCCGGGGTGCGTCCGCGGCCTCCATCAGAACTGTAGCGGTCAAGATCCGGCGGTAAGTCGCCCGATCCTCTGGATACCCACCGCGTCGTTCCTCGTTTCGGGGGACGAATGCGGTTTTTGCGTTTTGCGAAGGGCGTAGGGCGCGATTGAAAATGAACATGTGTTGCAACACGGGGAAAGAACCGGAATGCCAACGATCCAACAGCTGATCCGCAAGCCGCGGCAGCCCAAAGTCAGATCTCAGAAGTCGATGCACCTGCAGTCGTGCCCTCAAAAGCGTGGCGTCTGCACTCGCGTCTATACAACCACTCCGAAGAAGCCGAACTCGGCTATGCGTAAGGTCGCCAAAGTGCGTCTTACCAATGGCTTTGAGGTGATCAGCTACATTCCGGGTGAAAAGCACAACTTGCAGGAACACTCGGTGGTCCTGATCCGTGGCGGTCGTGTAAAAGACCTTCCCGGTGTGCGTTACCACATCCTGCGCGGTGTTCTGGATACCCAGGGCGTTAAAGACCGTAAGCAGCGTCGCTCGAAGTACGGCGCGAAGCGTCCGAAGTAAGGGGATTAGAGAATGTCTCGTCGTCACGCCGCTGAGAAGCGCGAAGTTCTGCCCGACGCCAAGTATGGCGATCGCGTACTGACCAAATTCATGAACAACCTGATGATCGACGGCAAGAAATTTGCCGCCGAGAAAATCGTCTACAACGCGCTGGACCGTGTTGAGTCGAAAGCCAAGCGCGCACCCGTCGAAGTGTTCCACGAAGCACTCGACAACATCAAACCGTCGGTCGAAGTTCGTTCGCGCCGCGTTGGTGGTGCAACCTACCAGGTTCCCGTCGAAGTGCGCCCCGAGCGCCGTGAAGCGCTGGCAATCCGCTGGCTGATCTCGGCATCGCGTGCTCGCAACGAGAACACCATGGAAGAGCGCCTGGCTGGCGAACTTTTGGACGCTGTTAACAGCCGTGGTACTGCTGTTAAGAAGCGCGAAGACACCCACAAGATGGCAGAAGCTAACAAAGCATTCAGCCACTACCGCTGGTAACTCTAGCCTAGGACACCCTACCCAATGGCACGCGAATATCCCCTCGACCTATATCGTAACTTCGGGATCATGGCGCACATCGACGCAGGTAAGACTACCTGTTCCGAGCGTATCCTGTTCTACACCGGTAAGTCGCACAACATCGGCGAAGTGCACGATGGCGCAGCGACCATGGACTGGATGGAGCAAGAGCAAGAGCGCGGCATCACCATCACCTCGGCGGCGACCACCACTTTCTGGGAGCGCACCGAAGATGGCGAAACTGCTGACTCGCCCAAGCACCGCCTGAACATCATCGACACTCCCGGTCACGTTGACTTTACCATTGAGGTGGAGCGTTCGCTCGCCGTTCTCGACGGTGCTGTTTGTGTTCTTGACGCAAACGCCGGTGTTGAGCCCCAGACCGAAACCGTGTGGCGTCAGGCTGACCGCTACAAGGTTCCGCGTATCGTGTTCGTCAACAAGATGGACAAGATCGGCGCAGACTTCTTCAACTGTGTTCGCATGATCGAAGACCGCACCGGTGCACGCGCTGTACCCGTTGGTCTGCCCATCGGTGCAGAGAACGAGCTGGAAGGTCTGATCGACCTGGTCACCATGAAAGAGTGGCTGTGGAAGGGTGAAGACCTTGGCGCATCGTGGGTTCAAGTCGAGATCCGTGACGAACTGAAAGACCAGGCCGAAGAATGGCGTGGTAAGATGATCGAAGCGGCTGTCGAAATGGACGACGACGCGATGGAAGCCTACCTCGAAGGCGAAGAGCCTGACGTAGCGACCCTGCGCAAGCTGCTGCGTAAGGGCACCCTGAAGCTGGAATTCGTTCCTGTTCTGGGTGGTTCGGCGTTCAAGAACAAAGGCGTTCAGCCTCTGCTCAACGCTGTGATCGACTACCTCCCCAGCCCGCTGGACGTTGTTGATTACATGGGCTTCAAACCCGGTGACGAAGAAGAAGTTCGTAACATTGCACGTCGTGCAGATGACAACATGGCCTTCTCGGGTCTGGCGTTCAAAATCATGAACGACCCCTTCGTTGGCTCGCTGACTTTTGTTCGTATCTACTCGGGCTCGCTGGCCAAAGGCGACTCGATCCAGAACTCGACCAAAGGCAAGAAAGAGCGCGTCGGTCGTATGATGATGATGCACTCGAACAACCGCGAAGAGATCGAAGAGGCATTTGCCGGCGACATCATCGCGCTTGGCGGCCTGAAGGACACCACCACTGGTGACACCCTCTGCGATCCCAAGGACCCCGTTGTTCTGGAAACCATGACCTTCCCCGATCCGGTTATCGAAATCGCGATCGAGCCGAAGACCAAAGGCGACCAGGAAAAGATGTCCATGGGTCTGCAGCGTCTGGCAGCAGAAGACCCCTCGTTCCGCGTCGAAACCGACCTCGAGTCCGGTCAGACCATCATGAAGGGCATGGGCGAACTTCACCTCGACATTCTGGTCGATCGTCTGAAGCGCGAATTCAAGGTTGAAGCGAACATTGGTGCACCGCAGGTCGCCTATCGCGAAACCATCTCGCACGAAGCCGAAATCGACTACACCCACAAGAAACAGTCGGGTGGTTCGGGTCAGTTCGCACGCGTTAAAATGGTCATCACTCCGACCGAAGCAGGCGAAGGCTACA
>CAXQKF010000288.1:0-14945 GCA_964224285.1 Donghicola sp.
GCCCGACCTTCATCTTGTGCAGGGTCGGCGCGATGTCAGCGCACAGCGTTAGCAGCCGATCCAGACCAAAGTGCTCCTCATGCGCGGCGATCTGGAACACGCTGTCGGCCGAGGTATAGCAGATCGGTTGGCCGGTGCGGATGTGCTCCTCGGCCAGTTTGTCGATGATCGCGGTGCCGCTGGCGTGGCTGTTCCCAAGGATGCCATCGGTTCCGGCGGCCTTGGCAACCTCAGCAACCAGATCATCGGGGAACGCAGGCGTGGTGTCGGGAAAATACGTCCAGTCCCAAGGCACCGGCACCCCCGCCAGTTCCCAATGCCCGCTGGGGGTATCCTTGCCGCGGCTCACCTCGGTCGCCGCACCCCAGAGGCCGCTCGGCTGATCCCCCACCGGATCACCATTGGCCAAACGCACCGCCTGCCCCAAGCCCAAACCTTCCAGCACCGGCACCCGTAGAGGACCAGAGCGCGCCTCTTCGGCCCGCCCCTCGGCACAGGCCTGCGCGATATGGCCCAGCGTGTTCGCCCCCGTGTCAGGCAGAGCGCCGTTAAAGAACTGGTCCGCGTCGGGCGCTCCACCGATCCCGACAGAGTCCATCACCACCAAAAACGCGCGGGTCATGCTGTGATCCTTTCGACGACCAAGGGCGCAGGTTCAGGCATTTCGCCAATCTGCACCGCAGCCAGAACGGCTTGGGCGGCGTGTTCGGCCTCGGCTTCGGTGCGGGCGTGGATGCGGGCGATGGGCTGGCCACGGTCCACCGCGTCCCCCAACCGCGCCATGTCCGAAATTCCGACTGACGGGTCCACGCGGTCAGTCTCGACCAATCGCCCCCCGCCCAAAGCGACCACCGCCGCGCCCAAAGCACGCCCGTCCATCGCGGCCACAAACCCCGCCTCGGGGGCGTAGACCTCTTGGATCACCGTCGCCTCGGGCAAGAGTGCACCCCATTCACTGGCAAACCGGCTAGGTCCGCCTTGGGCGGCGATCATACGCTCGAACACCTCGGCAGCGGTGCCGCTGTTGATCACCATTTCCATGCGCTGGACGCCCTCTTCCGGTGTTGCCGCCAAACCGCCAGACACCAGAACCTCGGCCCCCAACGCGCAGGACAACTCGAACAAAGCCCCACGTTCGGGACCCGTCAGCACAGCCATAACCTCGGCGATCTCCAGCGCGTTGCCCATCGACCGCGCCAAGGGTTGGTTCATGTCGGAAATCAGCGCCGTCGTCGGGCATCCCGCCGCATTCGCCGTCCCGACCAAGGACAGCGCCAGTTCTCGCGCCGCCTCGGGCGAGGTCATGAATGCCCCCGTCCCCCACTTCACATCCAACACCAAGGCATCCAGCCCCGCGGCCAGCTTCTTGGACAGGATCGAGGCGGTGATCAGATCGAGGCTATCCACGGTCGAGGTCACGTCCCGCACCGCATAGAGCCGCTTGTCCGCAGGCGCGATCCGGCCCGTGGCCCCGACAATCGCGCAGCCCACATCCGCCACCTGCCGCCGCAATCGCGCCTCGGACAGATCGGTACGCAGATCGGGGATCGCCTCCAGTTTATCCAGCGTCCCGCCCGTATGCCCCAAGCCTCGCCCCGAGATCATCGGCACATAGGCCCCGCAGGCCACCAGGGCGGGCGCGATGATCAGGCTGGTGCAATCCCCCAGCCCACCGGTCGAGTGCTTGTCCAGCACCGGCCCATTCAAATCCCACTGCAAACAATCGCCGCTGTCGCGCATGGCCAAGGTTAGCGCCACGCGCCCCTCTGCCCCCAAAGCGCCTAGGCAAACACCCATCGCGAACGCCCCCGCCTGCGCATCGCTGACCTCGCCCGTGCCCAGCCCTAGCGCAAAAGCGCGCAGGTCATCAGGCGCGGGCACGCGGCCCGCTCGCAGGTCAGACAGCAGACGGCGGGTGTCCATCAGGTGCGTTCCATGTGGCTTGCGTCGAACATACCGGGTAGCAGATCGCCCACGGTTGTCTTCAGCTCGGCCCCATCAACGGTCGCCAAAGTCACCGGCGTTTCGCGCGGCGCGAATTCGGCCAGCTTCTGGCGACAGCCCCCACAGGGCGGTACGGGCGTCGGGCTGTCGGCGATCACGTAAACCTCGGCGATCTCGCGACTGCCCCCCGCAGCGCACATGGCGGCAATCGCGCCCGCTTCGGCGCAGGTGCCCTCGGGGTAGGCGATGTTCTCCACGTTGCACCCCTGATGCACCGCGCCGTCAGTGGCACGCACCGCCGCGCCCACCTTGAAATTCGAATAGGGCGCATAGGCGTTTTCACGCACTTTCATCGCGTCATCGCGCAAGGACATCAGGGCTCTCCGCCGTTTGATCAAATGGTCAAGAACAGTGAACCTTTTACCACATGATTTGACAAGAGCCTGACCAGCGGAACTGCGCCACGTCACGCCCCTCATGCGGCAGTGCGGCGAATGTTTTACAATTCGCTGCCTTCCAACGGGCATGAAAATAGTTTAACGCTAAACAAAAATTCCCAAAGGGATGGCGTCATGTCAGAGCAACAGAATGAAACCCTGCGCCAGGCGGCGCTGTTTTACCACGAACACCCCAAACCGGGGAAACTGGAAATCCGCGCCACCAAGCCGATGGCCAACGGCCGCGACCTGAGCCGCGCCTATTCGCCGGGCGTTGCCGAAGCTTGCCTCGAGATCAAGGACGACGCACAGAACGCCGCCCGCTACACCGCCAAGGGCAACCTTGTGGCGGTCATCTCGAACGGTACTGCGGTGCTGGGTCTGGGAAACATCGGCGCGCTGGCATCGAAGCCCGTGATGGAAGGCAAGGCCGTTCTGTTCAAGAAATTCGCGAACATCGACGCCTTTGACATCGAGGTCAACGAACGCGACCCCGAGAAGCTGGCCGACATCGTCTGTTCGCTGGAGCCGACCTTTGGCGCCGTGAACCTCGAGGATATCAAAGCCCCCGACTGTTTTATCGTCGAGAAAATCTGCCGCGAGCGGATGAACATCCCCGTCTTCCACGACGACCAGCACGGCACTGCGATCGTGGTGGGCGCAGCGGCAAAGAACGCCCTGCACGTCGCTGGCAAAAGCTTCGAAGACATCAAGATCGTTTCCACCGGTGGCGGCGCAGCGGGCATCGCCTGTCTGAACATGCTGCTGAAACTGGGGGTCAAGCGCGAGAACGTGTGGCTCTGCGATATCCACGGTCTGGTCTATGAGGGCCGCGAAGTGGACATGAACCCGCAGAAGGCCGCCTATGCCCAGAAGTCGGACCTGCGCACGCTGGCCGATGTGATCGACGGCGCGGACATGTTCCTTGGCCTCTCGGGCCCGAACGTGCTGAAACCCGAGATGGTCGCCAAGATGACCAAGCAGCCGATCATTTTCGCGCTGGCCAACCCGAACCCCGAAATCCTGCCTGATGCGGCCCGCGCCGTGGCCCCCGATGCGATCATCGCGACCGGCCGTTCGGACTTCCCCAATCAGGTGAACAACGTCCTGTGCTTCCCGTTCATCTTCCGCGGCGCGCTGGACGTGGGCGCGACCGAGATCAACGACGAGATGCAGCTGGCCTGTATCGAGGGTATCGCAGCTCTGGCCCGCGCAACCACCAGCGCCGAGGCCGCCGCCGCCTATCAGGGCGAGCAGATGACCTTTGGCGCGGATTACCTGATCCCCAAGCCGTTCGACCCCCGTCTGGTTGGCGTGGTGTCCAGCGCCGTGGCCAAGGCCGCGATGGAAACCGGCGTGGCCGTGCGCCCGCTAGAGGATCTGGAAGCCTATAAAGCCAAGCTGAACCAGTCGGTCTTCAAATCGGCCATGCTGATGCGCCCCGTGTTCGAGGCCGCCGCGACCGCATCCCGCCGCATCGTTTTCGCCGAAGGTGAAGACGAGCGCGTCCTGCGTGCCGCCCAAGCGATCCTAGAGGAAACCACTGAGAAGCCGATCTTGATCGGCCGCCCCGAAGTGGTCGAGATGCGCTGTGAGCGGATGGGTCTGAACATCCGCCACGGTCGTGACTTTGACTTGGTGAACCCCGAGAACGACCCCCGCTACCGTGATTATTGGGAGACCTATCACCAGATCATGTGCCGCGACGGCGTCACCCCTGATCTCGCCCGCGCGATCATGCGTACCAACTCGACCGCGATTGCCGCCGTCATGGTCCAGCGCGAAGAAGCCGACAGCATGATCTGCGGCACCTTTGGCGAATACCGCTGGCACCTGAAATATGTGGAGCAGATCCTCGGCTCCAAGGGCTACCGGCCCCACGGCGCCCTTTCGATGATGATCCTCGAGGATGGCCCGCTGTTCATCGCGGACACCCACGTGCGGTCCACCCCCACCCCCGAAGAGATCGCGCAATCGGTGATCGGTGCGGCACGTCACGTCAAACGCTTTGGCCTGACCCCGCGCATCGCGCTGTGCGCCCAGTCGCAGTTCGGCTCGACCAACTGTGATACCGGCCAGCGCATCCGCGCCGCGATCGACATTCTGGACAGCGAACCCCGCGACTTTATCTACGAAGGCGAGATGAACATCGACGCCGCGCTGGACCCCGAACTGTGCCACCGCGTCTTCCCCCAGAACCGTCTGCAGGGTGCGGCGAACGTGCTGATCTTTGGCCACGCGGACGCGGCATCAGGCGTGCGCAATATCCTCAAGATGAAGGGTGGCGGACTCGAGGTCGGCCCGATCCTGATGGGCATGGGCAACCGCGCACACATCGTGAACCACTCGATATCTTCGCGCGGGCTGCTGAACATGGCGGCCATCGCAGGGACGCCTGTCGCCCATTACGGCTGACCCGAACAACGAATGCAGATGCAGCACCGGCCCCGCGCCGGTGCTGTTTTGTTTTGCGGCAGGTGATTCTGGTTTCAGCTGATCATCTGCCCGCGAAACGCCCGAACTTTGCAAATTGACACACAACCCACCCTTGAACTGAAAACCTGAAAAGACTTTGCAAACCCATTCATGCTGCACCTGCGGCATTTTGCAAATTCCGCCCGATGTTCACGGTAACGCGCTTGCCCAAAGCCCCCCTCGTGCCCTAGCACTTTGATCGAGGAGATTTTGAGGAGGACGCCATGGGCTATCAGGATATCTATAAGAGCTGGCAGAACGACCCCGAGGGGTTCTGGATGGCTCAGGCCGAGGCCATTGATTGGGTCGAGAAGCCGACCAAAGCACTCAACAGCGACAACGCGCCCCTGTACGAATGGTTCGCGGACGCCAAGGTCAACACCTGCTGGAACGCCGTGGACCGCCACGTCGAGGCAGGACGCGGCGACCAGACCGCGATCATCTATGACAGCCCCGTCACCCACACCAAACGCGAGATCAGCTATTTCGAGCTGCGCAACCGTGTGGCCAGCCTTGCCGGTGCCCTGCGTGCCAAGGGCGTGGAAAAGGGTGATCGCGTCATCATCTATATGCCCATGATCCCCGAGGCGCTCGAGGCGATGTTGGCCTGCGCGCGTATCGGCGCGATCCACTCGGTCGTGTTCGGCGGCTTTGCGGCGAACGAATTGGCCGTCCGGATCGACGACGCAACCCCCAAGGCGATCATCGCAGCCTCCTGCGGGATCGAGCCCGGCCGCGTGGTTCATTATAAACCCCTGCTGGACGGCGCCATTGATCTGGCCAAGCACAAGCCCGACTTCTGCGTGATCTACCAGCGCGAACAAGAGGTCGCCCATCTGGAAGAGGGCCGCGATTACAACTGGCACGGCTTCCAATACGGCGTCGAGCCTGCGGAATGCGTTCCGGTCGAGGGCAACCACCCCGCCTATATCCTGTACACGTCGGGCACCACCGGTCAGCCCAAGGGCGTCATGCGTCCCACCGCGGGCCATCTGGTTGCGCTGAACTGGACCATGAAGAACATCTATACCGTCGAGCCGGGCGAGGTGTTCTGGGCCGCGTCGGACGTGGGTTGGGTCGTGGGTCACAGCTATATCTGCTATGGTCCGCTGATCACCGGCAACACCACCATCGTCTTTGAGGGCAAGCCCATTGGCACCCCCGATGCAGGCACCTTCTGGCGCATCATTGACGAGCATAAGGTCAAATCGTTCTTCACCGCGCCGACCGCCTTCCGCGCTGTGCGTCGCGAAGACCCCACCGGCGAGTTCATCAAGAAGTACGACCTGAGCGGCCTGCGCGCGGTCTATCTGGCTGGCGAACGTGCGGACCCCGCGACCATCGAATGGGCGCAGGAAAAGCTGAACGTGCCGGTGATCGACCACTGGTGGCAGACCGAAACCGGTTGGGCCATTGCCGCAAACCCGCTGGGGATCGAACAGCTGCCGGTGAAACTGGGCAGCCCCTCGGTTCCGATGCCCGGCTATGACGTGCAAATTCTGGACGAGGCCGGTCATCCGGTGGGGCCGAACACCCTTGGCGCGATCGCGATCAAGCTGCCCCTGCCCCCCGGCACCCTGCCGAACCTTTGGAACGCCGAAGAGCGTTTCAAGAAAAGCTACCTGAACACCTTCCCCGGCTACTACGAAACCGGCGACGCGGGCATGAAGGACGAGGACGGCTACCTCTATATCATGGCGCGCACCGATGACGTGATCAACGTCGCGGGCCACCGCCTGTCGACCGGCGGCATGGAAGAGGTTCTGGCATCCCACCCCGACGTAGCCGAATGCGCAGTGATCGGCGTGGCAGACGCCCTGAAGGGCCAGTTGCCCCTTGGCTTCCTGTGCCTGAACTCGGGCTGCGGCCGCGACCACGCGGATGTGGTCAAGGAATGCGTCAAGCTGGTCCGTGACAAGATCGGCCCCGTGGCGGCCTTCAAGCTGGCTGTTGTGGTAGACCGCCTGCCCAAGACCCGCTCGGGCAAAATCCTGCGCGGCACCATGGTGAAAATCGCAGACGGCGAAGAGTTCAAGATGCCCGCCACCATCGACGATCCCGCGATCCTCGACGAAATCGCCGTGGCACTGAAAACGCTTGGCTATCCGGCCAGCTAAGGCACCCGGCCATTTCCAGAAAGAGCGCCCCGATCAGGGCGCTCTTTTTCGTTTCAGCTATCCTTGATGACGATGGTGTTCACTTCGCCCGGTGCGCTTGCCGAAACCGTAATCCCGCCGAGTTCGACAGAAATGTTCCCGCCACCGTCAGAGTACTGACAGTGTTTCGTGTGAACGCCCTTGATGTGGTCGAGGATGAAATCCCCGTATTTGTCGTTCTTCTTGTCCGAATAGAAATCAAAGTTCGCAATGCCGATGCCAACGCCATAATCGCCACCGGGCTTTTTCCGAATGACAATGGCGATCTGGTGGAAATACCCGCCGCCCGAAGCATCCAGCCGCAGGGCACACTCGAAACCGGCGCCAGAGCCGATCCCGTCCAAGGTGGTCGTAGTGCCCTTTGAGTAGGTTTCGAACAGGCTTTTGCCCTTCCACTCCGCGATCATGCTGTCTTCGTCAGCGGTGGTGAATGACTTGCCATAGCGCTCTTTGACCGCGGCTATGAACTTGGAATACTCGTAAAAGTACCCCGGCAGGTAGATCGAGGGGCTCTGGACGTAGTGACCATGGTTCGGGCTGTAGGTTCTGATGTTGTAGCTCTCGTGTGACTCGTTCACCAAGACACCGCCGACAGAACTTGATCCGGCATCCCGAATAGATTGGTGCAACTGTTGAGAGGCAGTTGCGGCGCCGGTCGAAATGGCACCGATAATTGCGGCAGTAACGGCTGCTGCGGGCATAGGGCAGTCTCCTCCGAATAGCGGCCAGCCCTCGCGCATGACCGACGCATGGCGGGATCCCCCACAGGCCGCAGGGTCAACAAAACAAGGTTCTTGGGGTAGTCTTTTGAGGATGACCCAAATGAGCCGAGCGCCAAAATAGTTTCTGAAGAAAACTAAATTCGAACAAATTCGCGGCGGACGAGATGGCAAAAGTGCCTACTGCGCAAGGCAGACCAAACAAGAATGCGCGGGCCGCCCTTCGCAAACCATTGGCCGCGACGATCAGAGAGGACCATCAAAGAATCACTCGACTGGAAAAGAGCGGCCTTAGACGAACTGTTCGCGGATCAGCCGCTCCTCGAGGCCGTGGCCCGGATCGAACATGATCTTGTGCTTGATCTCTGGTGCCACGTGAATCTCGACCGAGGCCACATTGGTAACCGACGCCGAGTCCGCATCCGCCATGACCGGACGTTTCCCCGAATCGATCACGTCGAATCGCACGACCGCCTTCTTGGGCAAAAGCGCCCCACGCCAGCGGCGGGGGCGGAACGGAGCAATCGCGGTCAGCGCCAGAACGTCCGCACCAATGGGCAGGATCGGCCCGTGCGCAGAATAGTTATACGCCGTGGACCCCGCAGGCGTCGCCACCAGCGCACCATCGCAAACCAGTTCCTTCATCCTCAGCCGACCGTCGATCGTGATTCGCAACTTGGCCGCCTGAGGGCCGTTCCGGATCAACGAAACCTCGTTGATCGCCAGCGCCTCGTGGACCTCGCCATCGACAGTGACAGCCTTCATGGCAAGGGGATTGATGATCTCTTCTTCGGCACGGGCCAACCGGCCGGGCAAATCCGCCTCTGAATATTCATTCATCAAGAAACCCACTGTCCCGCGGTTCATGCCGTAGACAGGGGCGGGCAGATCCTGGGTCGCGTGCAAGGTTTGCAGCATAAAACCGTCGCCCCCCAAGGCAACGATGACGTCAGCCTCTTCCAGAGGGACCTCTCCATAGCGGCGCACCAAGGCCTCTCTGGCGGATTGCGCAATCGGGGCGGAACTGGCGCTAAATGCAATTCGGATCGTCATACCCTGTTTCCTGAAGGAGAGGTCGGTTCCGAAACAACCACAAGTTTCCCCAGAGCGCCAGCATTGCCGCGGCCAAGATGCACTAGGTCGTTTTACGATCTTTGCCTTTGTGACAGTTTCCTATAGAGACGGCGCCAATCACATCCTTTGGCTTCGGAGGCACCCATGACCGCCCCTCACCGTGACAATGGCTTTTTCACTGAATCGCTGGAATCCCGCGACGCTGAACTGTTCGGCGCGATCCGTCAGGAACTGGGCCGCCAGCGCGACGAGATCGAACTGATCGCGTCCGAAAACATCGTATCGGCTGCTGTGCTCGAAGCGCAGGGTTCGGTCATGACCAACAAGTACGCCGAAGGCTACCCGGGTCGTCGTTACTATGGCGGCTGCCAGTACGTGGACATCGCTGAAAACCTGGCGATCGACCGCGCCAAGCAGCTGTTCGGCTGTGAATTCGCCAACGTTCAGCCCAACTCGGGTTCGCAGGCGAACCAGGGCGTATTCCAGGCGCTGATCAAACCCGGTGACACCATTCTGGGCATGAGCCTTGATGCTGGCGGCCACCTGACCCACGGCGCGAAGCCGAACCAGTCGGGCAAATGGTTCAACGCAGTGCAGTACGGCGTAAACCGTCAGACCCTCGACGTGGACTACGACCAGATCCAGGAACTGGCGAACGAGCACAAGCCCGCCCTGATCGTGGCTGGCGGCTCGGCAATCCCCCGTCAGTTGGACTTCGCGAAATTCCGTGAAATCGCGGACAGCGTTGGCGCGATCCTGATGGCCGACATCGCACACTTTGCTGGCCTGGTGGCTGCGGGCGAATACCCCAACCCCTTCCCGCACGTGCATGTTGCGACCACCACCACCCACAAGACCCTGCGCGGTCCCCGCGGCGGTATGATCCTGACCAACGACGAAGCCATCGCGAAAAAGGTCAACTCGGCGATCTTCCCGTGCATTCAGGGCGGCCCCCTGATGCACGTGATCGCGGCCAAAGCGGTTGCCTTCGGCGAAGCGCTGCGTCCCGAATTCAAAGACTACCAGAAGCAGGTCATCAAGAACGCACAAGCGCTGGCCGATGAACTGCACAAGGGCGGTCTGGACACCGTGACCCACGGCACCGACACCCACCTGATGCTGGTTGACCTGCGCCCCAAAGGCGTGAAGGGCAACGCGACCGAGAAAGCTCTAGGCCGCGCGCACATCACCTGCAACAAGAACGGCGTTCCGTTCGACGACGAAAAGCCCACCATCACCAGCGGCATCCGTCTGGGCTCGCCCGCCGGCACCACCCGCGGTTTCGGTGAGGAAGAGTTCCGTCAGATCGGCAAATGGATCATCGAAGTGGTCGACGGTCTGGCTGCGAACGGCGAAGAAGACAACGACGCGGTCGAAGCAAAAGTCCGCGAAGAAGTCGCAGCGCTCTGCGCACGCTTCCCGCTGTACCCCAACCTCTAATCCAGCGGAGCGCGGGCACGCCCGCGCACAGGTTTGGTTTTCAGGCCGCCCTTCGGGGCGGCCTTTGTTTTTGAGTATTTAGAGGCAAAAAGAAGCTAACTACCCTGACTTCTTTTTGCGAAAAATACTCAATTCAGGACCGTGGTTTCGCGCGCAGCGTTGGATCGGCTTGGCGCGGATCGTCGGGCCAGGGGTGTTTGGGATAGCGACCGCGCATGTCTTTGCGCACGTCATCATAGGAGGAGTCCCAGAAGCCCGGTATATCCATCGTCGTTTGGGCGGGCCGTTGCGCTGGCGACAGGAGGGTTACGCGCAAGGGTTTCCCAGCAACAGTCGGATGGGTTTTCTGGCCGAACATTTCCTGCAGGCGCAATTCGATGGACGGGTGCTCCCCAGCATAGTCAATGGGGATCTGGCGGCCAAGCGGGGTGGTGAAATGTGCGGGCGTCTCGCGGTCCAGCGCCTGCATCTGGCCGTAGTCCAGCATGGCCCGTAGGGCAGGCAGGATGTCGAAGTTTTTCCATGCACCCGCGGATTTGATCCCGTCGAGATAGGGCAAGAGCCAGTCCTCTGCGGTCGCCAGCAGGTCTTCGTCCCTCATCGAGGGCAGGTCAGGGTCGTTGGGACGAGCGAGTTCAACGCGGGCGGCGAAACGGCGGGCGGCGTTGGTCCATGGCAGGGGCAGTTGGCGCACGCCGTCCAGCATGGCGAGGGCGACTTGGGCCGGGTCCGGATCCTGCCAGATGCGGTCGTCCAGTGCGATCGCCCCGAGACGTTCCTGTTTGCGGGCGATCACGCGGCCGTCACGGGGGGACCATTCGCAGATGTCTTGCCACGCGATACGGTCCTCAAACATAGCGCGCAGCTCGGATTGGCGGATTTCGATGGCTTGGCGAATGCGGGCTTCGCGGCGGTCGCCGTCCACATCAGTGATCACGAGGAAGGGCGCGTTTGCGGATGGGTCGGTTTCGTCAAGGACCGCGCCGTTGCCGCCGGACATCAGGTATCGCGGGGCGGTACCTTTGCGCCGTGCGCCGATGCGGTCGGGATAGGCCAGCGCGGCCATTTCCGGCAGGCTAAGGCCGCGGGCGTCTGGGGCGTCTTTGGCCAGACGCTTGGCCTCTTGCTTGATGCGTTCCAGCGTGGGGCGGTGCGGCTGATACGGGCGTTCTTCCATGAAGCGCCGGGTGTCGCGGATCGCTTCAATGCGCAGGGACAGGTCCACGGGGGCGCCGCGCAAGGGGTCTCGGTCCGCCAGCAGCGCGGCCAAGGGGGCAGCGTCGCGCCCTGCGACCGTCAGCATATGGGCAAGGCGCGGGTGCAGCGGCAAGCGGGTGATTTGCTGGCCGTGCTCGGTGATCCGCCCGTTGTCGTCCAGCGCACCCAGCATTTTCAGCAGGGCGGTCGCTTCGGCATAGGAGCCCGCGTTGGGCTGGGTCAGCAGGGGCAGATCTGCGGGGTCCGCGCCCCATTGGGCCAGTTCCAGCACCATCCCCGACAGATCGGCGCTCTCGATCTCGGCCGGGGGGAAGGGTTGCAGACCGCCCTCTTCGCCGCGGGTCCAGAGGCGATAACAAGTGCCCTCGGCCACACGGCCTGCGCGGCCCGCGCGCTGGGTCGCTTCGGCTTTGGTGACGCGCTCGGTCACCAGACGGGACATACCAGAGGCCGGATCGAAGCGTGACCGGCGGGCGCGGCCTGCGTCGACCACCACGCGGATATCTTGGATCGTCAGCGAAGTTTCAGCGATGGAGGTGGCCAGCACGATTTTGCGGCCAGACGTGGCGGGCTGGATCGCGGCGCGTTGGGCGGCAAAGTCCATGGCCCCGAACAGGGGGCGCACGACGCAGCCGTCTGGCAGGCGACCGTTCAGCAGCCCTTCGACACGGCGGATTTCGCCTTCGCCGGGCAGGAAGACCAGTACGCCGCCCTCGGTTTCGCGGACGGCTTGGACAACCAGATCGACGGTGGCTTCGGGAATGCGGGCTTTGGGGCCAAGGGGACGGTCCAGCCAGCGGGTTTCCACCGGATAGCTTCGCCCTTCGGAGGTGATCATGGGCGCGTCCATCAGAGCCGCCACGGGTTCGGCGTCCAAGGTCGCGGACATGGCCACCAGCATCAGGTTGTCACGCAGAGCGCCTGCGACTTCCAAACATAAAGCCAGCCCCAAGTCGGCGTTCAGCGACCGTTCGTGGAATTCGTCAAAGATCACCGCGCCCACGCCCGCCAGTTCGGGATCGTGCTGGATACGGCGGGTCAGGATGCCTTCGGTCACGACTTCGATTCGCGTCGATTTCGACACCTTTGATTCGCCGCGCACGCGGTAGCCCACGGTTTGCCCCACGGGTTCGCCCAGGGTTTCGGCCATCCGCTCGGCTGCGGCCCGGGCGGCCAGTCGGCGCGGTTCCAGCATCACGATGCGGCCATCCGTCAGGCCTGCCTGCATCATCGCCAGCGGCACCACGGTCGTCTTGCCCGCGCCGGGGGGCGCTTGCAGCACGGCACGGCCGCGCGAACGCAGGGCTTGGATCAGGTCATCGAGGGCGGCGTGAATAGGCAATTCGGTCATATAGTGCTTATGACGCAGGTGTTAGCGCCCGTCCACGGGTGGACAGCGCCCTGCCCCCTTGGCACAAACGCCAGCGATACGGAGGAAGGGTTTGGCAATGAACATCACCGATATGGGCGATCGCATTCTGGCAGGTGACCGACGGGCCTTGGCACGGGCCATCACGCTGGTGGAAAGCGGACGGGCCGACCACCGCGAACAGGCGACCGAACTGCTGGAATACCTGCGCCCTTGTGGCCGTCAGGGCCTGCGGATCGGTCTGTCGGGGACGCCCGGTGTGGGGAAATCCACGTTCATTGAAAGCTTTGGCATGATGCTGACTGCGCTGGGGCTGCGGGTGGCAGTGCTAGCGGTGGACCCCAGTTCGGCGCGCTCTGGCGGGTCCATTCTGGGGGACAAGACGCGGATGGAGCGGCTGAGCCGCGATCCGATGGCCTTTATCCGCCCTTCCCCCAGCCAATCGCACCTTGGCGGTGTGGCACGCCGCACGCGCGAGGCGGTGGCCCTGTGCGAGGCCAGCGGCTTTGACATCATTCTGATTGAGACCGTCGGCGTCGGCCAGTCCGAGACCGTCGTGGCCGAGATGTCCGACCTGTTCATCCTGCTGATGGCCCCCGCGGGCGGCGACGAATTGCAGGGTGTGAAACGCGGGATCATGGAGATTGCCGACATTATTCTGGTCAACAAGGCCGACGGCGATCTGAAGCCCGTCGCCACCCGCACCCAAGCCGATTACGCCGGTGCCCTGCGCCTGCTGCGCAAACGCCCCCAAGACCCCGAAGGCTTCCCCAAAGCAATGTCGATTTCCGCGCTCGAGGAAAACGGCCTGCAAACCGCGTGGGACGAGATGCAGACACTGTCCGGCTGGCGCCGCGAACAGGGGTTCTTTGACCAGCGCCGCGCCGATCAGGCCCGCTACTGGTTCGAGGAAGAGGTCCGCCAGTCCCTATTGGCCAAGTTGACAGCTCCCGGTGCCCTGCGCGACAAAATGCAGGCCCTTGGCGCAGAGGTTGCACAGGGTCAGGCGACCCCCAGTTCAGCAGCGCAAGAAATGTTGAAAACATTGGGGCTGGTTGACGGGTCAAGCGCTTGACGTTCCCCTTAATCTCACCTAAACGACCGCGATACGGATTTTGGGGCGTATGAATTTGCGCCCCTTTGATATTCGAGGGCGCAGTGGCGCCCAGCCACTGAACATCGAGATCGAAACGAGGACATAACATGGCTCGCCGCTGCGAACTGACCGGAAAAGGCCCCATGACTGGCAACAACGTCAGCCATGCAAACAACAAAACCCGCCGCCGTTACCTGCCCAACCTGAACGACGTGACCCTGCAGTCCGAGACTCTGGGCCGTGGCGTGAAGCTGCGCATTTCGGCTGCTGCTCTGCGTAGCGTCGACCACCGCGGTGGTCTGGACGCGTTCCTTGCCAAAGCCAAGGACGTTGAGCTATCGGACAACGCGCTGAAGATCAAAAAAGAGATCGCAAAAGCGCAGGCTGCAAACGCCTAATTTCAGGTTTTGCACTGCTCACGAAAAGAGACCCTGCACCATTCGGTCGCAGGGTCTTTTTTTGTGCCCTGCCTTGTGACCCGTTCACGCTGTGCGTAAATCTCTGGCAATGAGAAAACTCGGCCTTCATATCTTCAGCCTGCTGCTGGCCTGTCTCATGGCGTTCACCGCCGTGCACATGGGCTATATTCGCGGGCAGGCCCCTGCGGTCGGTCAGATGGAACTGTGCACCGGCACAGGCCCTGTCACCGTTGGCGTCGATGCCGAAGGCAAACCCGCCAGCCTGCACTATTGCCCCGACTGCGCGCTGACCCTGCTGGCTGCGGTTGCCCCGTGGCAGCCCGATACCTACGCGCCCTCTCATCAAAGCACCGCCTATTTCCCGACCGAGACGTGGAAAGCCCGCAGCGCAGACGCCCCGCAGGCCTGCGCTCGTGCGCCTCCTGTTCTGGCCTGATCCCGACCCCAGACCAAAACACCACAGTCCCGAACAAGGAAAACCCCTATGACTTTCGCACTCAAAGCGATGGCCGCTCTAGCTGTCTGCGCCCTGCCCCTATCCGCCACTGCCGAAATCTCGATCACGGACGCCTATGCGCGCTCGGCCTCTCCGGTCGCG
>CAXQKF010000289.1:0-19743 GCA_964224285.1 Donghicola sp.
GTTGGCGATCAGCTTCAGCCGATCCCCCGCCGAGGCGATCACAGACGAATCCAGTGTATCGGTGAGAGTCGGCACCAGAACATCCGCATCCTTCATGGCCGCGACCAATTCATCACGACTCATGCGCTGGTCATTCTCACGCAAAGTTACATTGAAAAGCTCTTTCATCCGCGTTTCGACTGCTTCTGGCAGACGTCGCGTCACAACAACTTTCAAACGCTCTGATGGCATTCGGAACCTCCGCATCTTTCCATATCGCGCTGTTGCTGGCAGAGTGTCCCATGACACGGGCCAGTACAAGAACCCCACTGAAAAAAGACAAAGAGCAGATGACCTTTCGCGGATTTCCCATCCTTGGCGCGGCTCTGATCGCCGCTCTCCTGACAAATGCCCCTCTCTCGGCCCAAGACGCCCAACCCGCGCCTGCCGAAGAGACAAGAGGCCCCGTCACGAACCTGCCCCTTCCCCGTTTTGTGTCGATCAAGTCGTCCAAAGCCAACGTGCGTCGCGGTCCTAGCCAGACCCACCGGGTCGATTGGGAGTTCAAGCGCAAGGACTTGCCCGTCGAAGTCACCGCGGAATACGGCCACTGGCGCCGCATCCGCGATCACGACGGCGCAGGCGGCTGGATCCACTACGCTTTGCTCTCGGGCCGCCGCACTGCTCTGGTCGACGAAGACATGGTCAGCCTCTACGCATCCCCCGACCTGCGCTCCACAGAAATCGTGCGCCTGGAAAAAGGCGTCATCGCGCAGATTGTGGAGTGCATTCCCACATGGTGCGAACTCCGCGTCGAAGACTATCGCGGCTGGACTCCGAAGTCCGGCATCTGGGGTGTCAAAGCTGACGAAGTCTTCGACTGAGAAAAATTCGAGTTCGGGGTGATTTTTTTTCGTCACCCCCCTTGCAGCCCCCAAACGCTTTGAGTAAACACCGCCACACACTGCTACTGGGGTGTAGCCAAGTGGTAAGGCACCGGTTTTTGGTACCGCGCACCGTAGGTTCGAATCCTACCACCCCAGCCACAAACTTCCGTAACATGTTGTTCCGAAACGGTTTAGCCGTGACAGAAACTTGTGATGTACACTCATGTGTATCACACGCCTGTCACACAGGCCCGCTCCGTTCCTGACAGGAGCAACGAAATGTCCCTCGCCCCCAATCTTCTCCGCCGTGGTGCAAATTACTCATGGCGTCGCCGTGTCCCGACCTCGGTGATTTGCGCACTTGAGCGCAATCCACAAGATTTTTCCGAGTCCAGAGTCCATTTTCGCAAAAGTTATATATACTTTCAGGTAGCCCTCAGGACTGCTTCCCCGAAAGAAGCTAGATCCTCGGCGCATGTGTTGAATTTTGCGAGTGAAAGGATGTTTACGATGCTCGAACAACGCGGCCTGACCCAAGACCAGAAAGCCCTCTGCATGAGGACTTTTTACGAAGAAGAAGTTCAGCGGATGAACCTCCGCCTTGCTGTCCAACATGGCGACACGCCGCCTCGGGACGGCGCGCCCATGCTGGCGCCGTCCTATGGGCAACACAACTGCATACTGGATCAACTCGCAGGTGAAGCTTTCAAACTGCTCGCGAAATACGGCGGTGGTGCGAAATTCGATCCAAAGCAACACCCTGAGCTGCGCGCCCGCAACTTCTCCAAACGGGAGCTCAAGGATGGGCAGTTGCAAATTAATCTTTACAGGCAAGACTTTTTCAAAACGACCCCTGGCCTCGGGCGCTTCGGCAATCCTCGCCTGAACGCCGCAGCGGCTCGCGCAGAAGAGCTCGGTATCGACAGTTCGGATAGCGTTGCCGTAGGCGAGATGCGTCGCATTCTCCTTCTGGCGAAAGCGATTGTCCATCTGAACTCGAAAGATTCATTCGAAAAAGAATTTGAAGCCTTAAGCGCTGTAGCAACTGAGAAAGCGAAGTCCGACTCGATGACTTTCGCCAATTCGGTGTTTTCAGTGTCTAATGAAAATTGTTCAGTATCCACGCCCTTGGAAAGGGAAAATCTCTCAACCCCAAAAACAGAAGAACCTCGAAGTACATACAGCTCATTGTTGCCAGATATATTACAACTGCACATATCCGATAAACTCTCTGAGAATGCGAGCATGAAGACGATCAATCAGATTACCCAATGCACTCATCTCTTTATGGAGATATCTGAAATCAGAGATCTCCGAGAAATCAGGCAATCCCACTTGGCTAGTTTTGTAGACACAATGAGGCGCATTCCCAGCCTCTACAGAAGAAGCCCGAAAGAGAAAGAAAAGCCAATAAATCAAATCATCGCAGAAGCGGATCAGAAAGATGAATCGATCAAACGTTTTAGCGCAGACACCATCAATAGAAACCTAACGTTCATTAATGGCCTCATAAAAAGTGCGGCAATGCGTGGAATCGAGACTGACTCAAAAATAAACATCAGTATCTTAAAGCAGAAGAAGCCCAAAGACGCCGAGCCTCCTCGCGATCCCTTCACAAAATCGGACATTCAGCGCCTATTTCAAGCTCCTCTCTGGCAGGGTTGCAAATCGAGAATAATACGGACATGCTCGGGAAACCGGGTTTTCAAAGACGAATACTATTGGCTTCCGATCTTGGGGGCATTCACTGGCGCACGACGTGCCG
Source organism: Donghicola sp. (assembly GCA_964224285.1). Lineage (GTDB taxonomy): Bacteria > Pseudomonadota > Alphaproteobacteria > Rhodobacterales > Rhodobacteraceae > Donghicola. The sequence goes on from CAXQKF010000289.1 coordinate 2,632, forward strand.
AAATAGCCGGCCTTCGCCGAAACGAGATCATTCAGGTGGACGGCATCTGGTGTATCGACATTCGAAAGAACGATGTTCGACGCATAAAAAACAGCACTTCAAAGCGCTGCGTGCCACTCCATAGCCAGATTCTCGAATTGGGCTTCCTAGAATACGCGAAGCCATCACCCAACAGCAAAGAGCCAATCTTTCCTAGGTTCAAAAAGCAGAAGGACGACGAGGAGCACGGTCAAGAAATCGGATACACATTTCGTAAACTCGTTGATGAGTGGGTCGAAAACCCGGAAAAGAAAAGCTTCCACTCTCTCCGACACTATATCTCAACAGCCCTCGGTAACAACCCCGAGGTCAGCCTTCTCTTTAAAGACGAAGTACTGGGCCATCGGTCACCTGGCATCGGAAATAGCAGATACTACGGGGGAACAGAGATCCAAAACCTCAAAGCCGCGATTGAAAGCCTGCCCCGCATTGCCGCCCTGGAGGACAAATAATGAAGAGCGCTAAAGCGAAAAAGGGAAATATCTACATCTTCCAGCTCGAAAAGAAATCCAGAACATTCGGGACAAAGTTCGGCACCTCGAAGGACCCTCGCGCTCGGTCCAAGCAGATAAAGACAAGCTCGTTTGCCTATGCAGATCACGTGAGAGAAGCCTTAGCATTCGTTGCCGCAGATGGCCTCGCGGAAGAAATCGAGCGATCGGTTAAAATGCACTACAAACACCATCTTGTCCCAACAGAGTGGAACACTGAAGAAATAGTTTATCCGTGGATTTCTGATGCCCTTATATGGACCATCGAGTCCTGTCTGGAAAACCCGGACAAGACCGACGAGATCGCGTGGCGCGGCGCGAACAAGCCGTTTTCGCTGTTATCACCCCCGGAAGTCACCCTCGGGGATCAAGGCTTCGGGAATCGAAATTTCGGCAACAACTTTCTCAGCTCCGATGATATCAACGGGCACCTCCACACGGTCGGCCAGCCCCGTGTTGTACGATCCCCACGGCTTGACAGCGCGTGCGCCAAGGACATCAGGGTCACTGTCGGGATGGATACCATCACAGTGGCATACCTATTCGAGTTCGGCATCGATCCGAGTCTCACGGGTGCGGACCACTCCTCTTATTGGCTGCCACAGATTGATGGCCCCCTCCGATATCTGCTGTTCCGCCCCCATGAGCGCTTCGAAATGGGACGCATCCAGGTTTCACCTTATAAGGCGATGGGCGGCTTTTTATCCGGGGTAAGGTTCACAGAGGTCTATGCAAAGACCCCGTTCGCTAAGCCGAAAATCCACGTGACCGGTCCGCTCGGAGAGCCTTTGGGGGAAGAGGAATCCAAGTATTTCAAGGAAGCCATCGTCATGGACATCTAAGGCAAGGCATTCGGCCCGATCTCACGGCATACTGCTCTGGCTGTATGCGCCCATTACATTCAGCCAAAGGCGCCACGGTCGAAACCTGCCCTACACATGCACTACTCAAAATGGGTGTCTTTCATTCCAAAGGGACAAACACATGAAGAAGATACGCCTCTTCGATTATCCCGAACTTCGACGGCTGTGCTGGCATCGACAGACAGACATGGAACTTACCGAAGAACAGGCACACAGCATCTATACTCGAAATTGGCGTCACCTGAATCAGCAGCGCCTCACCGAAGACGAAGCAGCGTTCATCGCGAGGTTGCGGGCTGACCGTTTGAGGGCTGCTTTTGGGGAACCGCCGGATGAATGCGAGCAACCCGATTTGCCCTAGAAAAAACCCACGGCCTGATAGCACGCCTCGAAAAGGTCTTGGCATTGTCAGACGGGTGATCTCCCAGTTTTCAAGGAAGATTGCCCCCGACACATTCCGGCCCATAGCCGACATCCGTAGGGTTCGGCGTCGCTGCATCGCAGTCATCCCGATCCGGACATTGGTGAATTGCCGCATCTTCTCTGGGGACTGTCAGCCCGGAGTTAATCCACTTGAAGGGCAAGCCGCCGATTGTGGTTGTCGGGATGTCCGTCGGTAGCAGGGCACTCTGTAGTTCGAACCGGTGAGGGAAACGCTTTACTTGTCTGGGGACGCTTGCATTTCTGGTTTGTTCACTGCGCCTGATCGGCTGTGACCTCAATCAGCCGAATAAGATGAACCCAAATCGTTCGCCGTGACCTACACCGGACCTGCTAAACCGTCATTTACAGCGTCCCGCCTTTCGGCTTCCCCCTTTGATTAGGAACCTTTTTCGGCGAAACTGGGTATGAGCAGTTTGGCTGTCTCGGGCAGGATGTTCCCCAGCTAGCCCAAAAGGGGTACCCCTTCGCGGAAGACTTCTATTTGGAGCTAGCGCGGTTTGCCGCCCTCGATTTGCATGATGGCGAGGTTCAGTTCGCCATCATGAACGGGCTGCCCCGCCGCGTCTTACGTTGCCGAGAAGCTATTCTCAAAGAAGGTCTGGATCGTCGCGAAGGGGATTAACTCAGCTCGGTCGTAGAGATCGACGTGTCCGGCACCCTCGACCCAATGTAGTGTCTTTGGTTCCGACGCACGCTCGTAGGCCATCTCGCTAAAATGGCGCGAATGTGCCTCGGTGCCAGAGATGAACAGGACGGGCCGAGGCGACACCCAATCTAGTTTGTCGAAGGAATAGAACGAGGCCATTGGCGCCATACTGGTTACGGTAAAGGCCGTGGTGCCACGAGGATGGTAGCCCCGCGGAGTGCGGTAATAATCGAAAAATTCGCGTGGGATCGGCCCCATCTCTTCGGTCAGTTTTTCGGGTGTGCCGATGGCCATGGCGCGGGGAGCACCGTCCACTTCGGTCCACCGCTGGTCGGCGACCTGCCGGAGGCGTTCCTTCAATGTTTCGAGATCGAAATCCCGCGATAATCCCTGACGGTTACCAAGTCCTATGTCATACATGCTGACGGTCGCCACGGCCTTGATCCTTGGGTCAATCTCGGCTGCGCCAAGGGCAAAACCGCCGCTGCCACAGACCCCGATCGCGCCAATCTGATTGCGGTTGACGAAGGGCAGTCCACCAAGAAAGTCCACTCCGGCACTGAAATCTTCAACCATGGCCTCGTGCGAGGCAATCCGCCGCGGCTGTCCACCGCTTTCTCCGACGTAGGAGGGATCATGTGCCAGCGTAACGAAGCCGCGCTCAGCCATCGCTTGGGCATGAACGCCCGACGCCTGCTCCTTGACCGCGCCGAAGGGCGTGCCGACGACGAGTGCAGAGTGCCGCTGACTGCGATCCAACCCCTTCGGCACGTAGAGGTCCGCGACCAGATCGATACCGAGGCGATTGGTGTAGGAAACCTTCTTATGATCGACACGGTCACTTTCCGCGAAAGTTTTATCCCAACTTTCTTCCAAGACTTGTGCCTGCGCCGCCTGAGCACCTGCGCCAAGCGCCGTCGCCACCGCAGTAAGCTTCATAAAAGTCCGACGGTCGGGACTTGTTGCCAACTGGCTATCTTGATGGGTCATTTATGCTCTTTTCCCGAATGTTTGAATGGATGATGACCTGAAATCTATCCCCTCCAGAGATGGTGAATAGACATGTAAAGTCGCAATCAGTAATCGATATTCAACATCAATCGGGGGTGCCATGCTGCGCGACGACATCAAGGATCTGCTCTGGTTCATCGAAGTAGCGAAAGATGCCAATTTCACCCGCGCGGCCGCGCGGCTTGGCACTTCGCAGTCTACGCTAAGTCATGCGATCAAGGGGTTAGAGGCTCGGCTTGGTGTGCGTCTTTTGAACCGCACAACCCGGAAAGTCTCGACCACAGAGGCAGGAGAGCGCCTGTTTCAGGCTCTGGTGCCGCGCATCGCCGACATAGAAACGCAAATTGCTTCGGTCTTAGAGGTGCGCGACAAGCCGACCGGTACGGTGCGGATCACGCTTTCGGATCATGCGCTAGATTATGTGGTATGGCCAAAGCTCGCGCCCGTCCTGCATAAATATCCCGACGTAACTGTCGAGCTTATCTGCGACCCCGCCCTGCGCAACATCATCGAGGACCGCTACGACGCCGGGGTGCGGCTAGGCGAGACCATCGATAACGACATGATCGCGGTAAGGATCGGTCCAGATTGGCGAATGATTGCGGTAGCCTCTCCAATGTACTTGGCCTCGCGTGGTCGCCCCGGCCATCCCGATGACTTGCTGGTGCACAATTGCATCAATGCGCGGCAGGCGAGTTCGGGTGGGCTTCACGCGTGGGAATTCGAGAAAGATGATCAGGAGTTACGGGTGAAGGTCACTGGCTCCACGGTTTTCAACACCTCGCACGCCATGATCAACGCGGCCGTTGCGGGCTACGGCATTGCCTACGTGCCCGAGGACGTAGCCCTCCCCTCCATCGAAGCCGGACTTTTGGAAACGGTCCTTGATGACTGGACGCCACCATTTCCGGGTTATTACCTCTATTACCCCAGCCGCACCCACATGAGCGCGGCAATGCGACTGGTCGTAGACTCCCTGCGAGTTCGGTGAAGGCCGGCTCTCTTCATTTCGATGGTCTGGCATTCCGGCCCTTAAGAGACATTGGTCATCAGCGCTCGATGCTGCGGTCGCAGCGTGCGAAGCCGTCATCAAAACGCGGCATCTTGTTGTCGAACGTGACTAAGCGGGAGGCGTCGGGATAAAGCGCAGCGACACATCAAAAGCCATACCCTTCAGTATGCGGCTTTCGTCGCGCAGGGTAATGCGGCTAAAAAACGGGATCATAAACGTCCCGTCATTCCGTGGGGCATCGACGATATGGAACTCAACTTTCCAGCCGGCCATGGCGTCGCCCAAAGCGGCTTCCAAGGCATCTGCCGTTGGGTCGTCGGTTAAGTCTCTCACCTTGTCGACCATCGCTGCTCTGGCCTCTGGAATGGTCTTTAATATCCGGGCTGAGTTGCTGCCTTGTTTGAAGAAGTGGCTCAGCACACTGGATTGGCGCGAACTTTTCTTCACATGGATCAAGCGCTTACCTTCGATGTCGAGGAGATCGCAGGCTTCAAACTTGCCGTAAGGCGTGGCGGGCACTGTCAAAATTTTCTGATCCAGAAGAACCTGATCATATTCTTCAGCGCAGCGTTCATTGTATGAAAGCTCGCTTTCAAAACCGGTTTTCTTGCCGTCCTCCGAAACTTTCTTGATGATCATCAAAGGTGGGTTGGGCCAATCGTCTTTGAGCGTCTCAAGATCCGCGTCTACATCCGTCTTGAACTGTTGGTCTAAGCGGTACCATTCCCCTTCGCTTATAGCGTAAAGCCCACCGTTTTCGACGACAGAGCCGACCAACGCTTTCTTCACACTCCACCGTTTCTTGACAGCTGCATCGTTGTTGAATTCTGCAACAACACCGTGTCTCCGGATGGCATCCACATCGAGATCGCTGAGTTTAGCACCCAGCGCGTCCCGATAATTGGACATCAAGAGATCGGGAAAGCGGCCCTTCAATCCGGGGCCAAAAAGGCCATAATAAACTACATCATCTTCCGACCAACCAGGCATAGAGAGTTCGAAGTTGTCAGCACCGCCCTTGATGATGTCGACCGCCTTCTGATCAAGCGTCGCAAGAACAAGCTTATCCAAAATGGGGCGCACCTTGTCGATGATGTAGAAGCCAGTGCTTTGGTAATCTGTGGACTGCGAGCGCGTCAGCGCTTCCTCTGCGGTTTCCGGAAGGTCTGCAAACTCCATCTCCCGTGTGATCTTCAAGCCAGTCGCACCAGAGATACTACTTGCGAATTCGTCATCCTCAATGCGACCAGAGATACGGCGGACAAGGTCAAGGGCTTCGTCCACTCCGAACGCCTGTAGATCGCGCTGAAAGGCAGATTGCGAAACGCCCTTTATCGCTTCACCAAGATGGCTGCTGTCGATCCGTTTGACCTTTGAATCGTCAAGCGAGTTAATTGCAACCTTCAAACCAAAATCTGACTCGATCTTTGTGTCATCAAGATACTGCCAGCCATGGGCAAAAGCGGTGACGAAGACACGATCAACATGTTTGAAAACGACGACGGCACAAGACGACCGGTTCGTCAGCGCAGGTGTACCCAAAAAAACTGTATTTATGTCAGCCAACCAACTCGGCGGCTTAGGCGGGCTGGGAAAGATATAGACAGTCGCTTCGTCACCGAGATCATTGGAGTCGCTCAGGAAAGCGCCACCCGCTTGAATTTTCTCCTTTGCAGACTCGGTGAAGATGTCTTCGAAATCTACGATGCCGGGTTTAACAAGGTAGAGGGAATAACTTTTTGTTTTTGGCAATGGACTCAATACTCAAAATCAATTCAAGGCTGATTGTGGCAATGCCAGTAGTATTAGTCAAATGGGAGCCATTTTTCCCGCCATGAAAAAATGGAAGCAGAATTTTGTCGCAACGGAAGTCTGCTTCTTGAACCAATAATCGATTTCTCGCACCTGCAGCGAACGACAGCTGTCCGCCCTTTCTACATTGTCTTTGGCGGGGCTCGCATTTCAAATTGGACCCGGTAGATTGGGCGGAGAGCTGACTTGCGGCAGTGCAGCGTGGCCCCTACGGCAAGTTTAGGATAGCAGTCATTCCTACGCCGCGGAGGCAGTCCTCTTTGTTCCATCGGGCGTGAAGTCTACGAACGCCGAGGCGTGCGTTGAAATAGTGCCTTCTCAGAGGGCTGTTCCCTTTGCCGGATCGTTTTGAGCTCCAAAGGTCGCGCGGGCGAAGGCAATGAACGCCTCAAGCCGTTTCGGACGATACCGGTCGCGATGATAGATCAGCGCCATCGGCTGTTCCGGCAGGCGCCAGTCGTCCAAGACCCGCACCAACTCCTCGGCCGCGATGTCCCGGGCAACCAGACATTCGGGCAGCAGGGCAATTCCCATACCTGCTTTGGCCGCAGTGCGCACCGCTTGGCTGGAATTTACCGAAATCCTTGACGCAGGAGACCAGTGTTGTGTTTCGCCATCTTTTTGGAAACGCCAGGCCCGGCGCCCGGTTCTCGAGAAAAGAACAGCCGAAAACCGGTCGAGATCGGACGGAGATCGGGGGAAGCCGCGGCCCTTCAGCAAGCCGGGGGCAGCACAGACCATCATGCGATAAGGCGCAAGCGCAGTCTGCAGCAATGTACTGTCTTCGAGCTTTCCGATGCGAAAGGCCGCGTCGAACCCGCCCAAGATCAGATCCTCGTTGCTGTCAGAGAGCACCAGATCGATCTCGACGGCGGGGTTCTTCTCCGTGAAACCTTTTAGCGCGGGCATCAGGGCTTCGCTTCCGAAACTATTCGGCGCGGCGATACGCAAGCGGCCTTGGGGCTGGGTGTGTTGATCGCTTGCCGTGCCTTCGGACTGCGCCACCAGTTCCAGAATGTCCCGACACTGCTCAAGATATCGCTCGCCAAAGTCGGTCAGGCTCTGCTGCCGCGTTGTCCGGTTCAGCAACCGCACTTGAAGATGTTCTTCGAGCGCGGCAATCCGCTGTCCGATCAATGCGCTGGTGACATTTCGCTTTCGCCCCGCCGCGTTCATCGACCCTGCCTCGACGACATCAACAAAGGTCCGCATGGCCGTGTATAGGTCCATTGGAAAGAAATCCTTTTGGATATGGCAAGAATTGCCTGAATTATCACGAATTTCATTGTCAACTACAACAACTGCACCATTCCAATACAGGGACACATCATGGAACGTCGATTTGAAAACAGAACGGTGATCGTGACCGGCGCCGGTACCGGCATGGGGCGTGCAGTCGCCCTGCGGCTGGCTCACGAAGGGGCGGCTGTGGCGCTTTGGGGGCGTCGGGATGCGCCGTTGGAAGAGGTTGCACGAGAAATCCGCAGCCATGGCGGCACGGCGTTGGTTCAGACCTGCGACATCGCCCTACCCAACAGGATTGCGGACTGTCTAGCCACCACCATTTCGCACTTCGGGCGGCTCGATGCGCTGTTTGCAAATGCAGGCATTCTAGGCGAGTTCAAACCGTTGCGGGACACGCAGGCCGCAGATTTCGACGATCTGGTGCGCACCAACCTGATCGGTACGCAGCAAACGGTGGCCCAATGCTTGCCTCATATGGAAAACGCTGCGGTGCTGGTGAATGCCTCCTGGACGGCTGGCGCGGTCATGCCCGGAAGCGGGGCCTATGCCGCGACCAAGGCCGGGCTGCTTGCCATGACGCGGGCCTGGGCCGTCGAGGAAGGGCCGCGCGGCAACCGCGTCAATGCGATCAGCCCCGGAATCATCCTGACCCCCATGGCGGATGACGTCCTTGATCCTGCTCTGTCCAATCTCTTGTCAAACCATACCCCGCTGCGGCGCAACGGCCGCCCCGAGGATGTGGCCGGCACAGCCGCGTGGCTCTTGTCAGACGATGCCGCCTTCGTCACGGGGCAGGAAATCACCGTGGACGGCGGCTTTACTCTGGGCGGAGCGCTGCGATGACACAGTCGAATGGAGCCCGATTGGCTGACAGTCTGAACCCGGGCGTGCGGGACATTCTGGATGAGCGCTATGGGCATCTTTTGCCGGGCATGGCGGATACGGTCATCGATATGGCCTATGATCGTTTTTATGCGCGGCCCGGGCTTGATCTCAAAAGCCGTTACATAGCGACCATTGCCGCGTTGACGGCGATGGGTGCGCAGACGGCACCGCAACTCCGGATCAACATCGAGGCAGGAATGAAGGTTGGTCTGACCGAGACGGAGATAGCAGAAACGATCTGGCAGATGGCGCTGTACGGTGGGTTGCCAGCCGCGATCAATGCGCTGAACACCCTTAGAACTCTTCGATCTGACGATTGACCGATCGCCAACGCCTAACAGCGTAGAACTCTCGCCGTCCGCTGGCAGATCAAGCTTTGATTTGACAGAAAGTCACGTCAGGGAAGGACTGGTCTGCAAAAGCAGCACCGCGCCGTCGACAATTTCAGCCAATGTCCGGAAGGGGCCCCCAATCGGACTTGGGCAATAGAACCGCGACGATCGATCTGGAGGGCCGACTAAGGTCATTCGCAGCTTGGCAAACGAACAACTTAAGAATTGTTTTCAGGGCTTTTTCTGGCCGCGCTGTGCTTCATTCAAGGTCACGAGGGTTGCGCTCAAGCGCGTTAAGTCATGGATGAGGCGTTCTATCTCCTCGGAGCTCCAGTCTTGTAGTAGCTCGTGAAAAGCAGGGCCAAAAGACTGCTGCATGGCAACAAGCCGTGTACGTCCTTCCTCTGTGATCTCTACCAGCCTATTGCGCCCGTCGCTTTTATCGCTCCGGACGATAACCATCTGCTGTGCTGAAAACTTTTGGACCACTTTGGTCACGGCTGGTTGGGTCAAGTTCACTGCTGAGGCGATCTCGGAAATTCGGCTCGCGCCGCTCTTCCGAGCAAGATGGAGAAGCAGGCTGAACTGCGCCCAGGTTACATCGTGTGGAACAAGCAGGCTTTCGATCAATGACCGGTACAGCGTGCTGACAACCCCAAGCTGTTGGCCGAACTGTGCGGGAAGCGGTGGGTGTTGCATCGAAACCTCTTGCCTTGCATTCCGCGGAATGTAAAAAACATTCCATGGAATAGAAAATGGGAAATTTTATGTTCTATCAACTTTTTCGAATGCCCTTGTTTGTACACTTGGCGGCAACCTTTCTGGCATTTCTCGGCTTTCACTGGATCAAAGGACGCCTCGACGCCAGCTATGCAGCATCGCTTTATCCGGTCGACTATGCGTCGGGCCAATTGGCGTTCGATGCCAATCTCATCGAGGCATACTATGCGCATATGATGGACGCTGGGACTCTGCACATCTACTGGCAGACCCAATTTCTCGACTTTGGCTTCATCGCAGCGGTGATGACAGTCTCATTGCTTTTGGGGGCTTTGGCTGCGCGGCTTGGGGGAAAGATCAACCTGCTCGGTGTTTGGAGCTGGCATTTGGGTCGCGCTGCAGCAATTTTAGGAGCGTGCGGCGCCTCATTCGATGTATTCGAAAATCTACTGTCGTTCGGAATGCTCGCACGCCCTGATGCAATTGCGGCTTCGCTTGCGATGATTTACTCAACCGCAGCGGCTGCGAAGTTTATATTGCTCACGTTGGCCATGGCGGCGGTGCTCATCGCAATTTCGACAGGTGTCGCTGCACGACTGTCCCTCGCACTGACAAAAAGGCGTTCGAAGATGGACAAGTTGCAACAAGAGGGCCGCGTCGACTGGTCCGATGCAGATAGAAAAGCCGACCTCGAACCATTGACCCCGGTGCTCACCCCAGATGTGCAGACGGCGCTCGCGCGGCAGCACGCTGGCAATACGATCGTGGCAACGCTCGACGCGGTCGTATTTGAGGAGGTCGACTACGCCTCCCGGATCGCGAGCGACTGCACGGCCGCCTTTGCCGCCGAGTTGAGTCAACGGTTAAACCTGACCTTCGACCTCAAGAAGTCGGGTGACCCGGAACTTTCACAGATGAAACACCCCCACGGCACGTTTGTGGTGGCGCGACTTGGGGAGATTCCGCTGGGCTGCGTTGGCATCAAGGGCAGCGGAGGGACGCTCGCAGAGGTAAAACGCATGTGGGTTGCCCCTGCAGCGCGAGGACTGGGGCTGGCCCGACGCCTGATGACGCAGGCCGAGGACGCCGCACGCGCCTTAGGCATAGACACGCTTCGCCTCGATACGAATAGCACCTTAATTGAGGCGGTCGGGCTCTATCACAGCATGGGCTGGACCGAGATCGAGCGGTTTAATGACGACCCCTATCCCGATCTGTTCTTTGAAAAGAAGCTCTGATCGGATGATGCGAGGAAGCTACGCCTCATGGCCGCGTGACCGCTTTAGCCCAAACCTAACAGTCGCGAAGATCACAGATGGTCGATCAATAGATGTCTACTTGGCTTTCTTTCGATGAACTCTTGCTCGATCCAGCGAAGTACCCGCCTCTGACCGCCGAAGGCGACCATCTCAGCGGCTTCTTCGAAGCTGACCCATCGGAACGCGCTGTGCTCGTGGTTGAGCACCACTTCGGCACCGTTGTCGATGAACGCGACGAAGACAGGTGCAATCGTGATTGCATCGCGATCCGCCTCATAAAATTGCTCACAGGTATCAGCGGAATAGAAAGTATCAGGCTTCAAACCAGTTTCTTCGGAAAGCTCGCGCAAAGCAGCCTGCCAAGCTGTTTCGCCATCCTCAATCTTGCCTGCAACCTGACACCATTCACCGGCCATAGACTGCGTTCTTTTCATAAGAAGAACCTCGTGGCGCTCTTCCGCCCTGCGAACAGCGACGAGCGATGCAAAGAATGCCCTGATCTGAATCTCTGCCATCTCGCGCCCCTCGATAAAGACCTGTTGGGCAATTCTCGACTGACAGCTTGTGTATTTCAATGACAGCTTTGTCTGCGGAGTTGAGCTCCATCTGCGAGGCCATACTGCCCGATGCCTCGAATGACTGCACTGAGGAAGCTGTACCGCAGCGATGACCATCCCGACGAACGGCAGGTAAGGGCCGATCTGGTAAAGAGACTTCGAATTCGACTAGCGTCCTATGCTTTGGCGATACAAGCTTGAGAGTTGCAAGGTTATCCAAGTAATCTCTTCTTGGTGGGTCGACTGACAAAGACCTCCATGAACAAATCCAAGCACGCCTGGCCGCCCAAAGACATTGCGAGGACTTAAAGCAGCAAGATGTATCTCGCGCAGCAAATGCTCGCCCTTCTGGAAGAAGGGGAGAAATTTCGAAATCGCGCCGCACTGGCGCAGGTGGGTCTCCTCTCCCGCTGGGAACAAGCCGCCCGTCTCTTTCAGGAAGTCCTCGACGACTACGAGTTGTTTTCCTTCGACGGGAGCGCGTTGATCCCAGCCTCTGACATTCGCACAGACAGCGAGCGTGGTCTCTTGGGTATCGCTGGTCATGTTATGAAGAAGCCGAGGCGTCTTTTCATAGAATGCAGCCAAGATGATCTTGAGAAAACAATGCCAGAGTTCGACTTCGGCTATGCCGAAGAAATTCAGGACCGTCCGCAAAACTACGGGAGCATCAAACGTCGAGGATGCCTACTCGACATCCTCGGAGACGGGCGGAGCGTCATCCAAACCGTCAACCGGATGCAACTGCACTTCGACAAGCGCGACCTTCTGAAGGAGGGGCTGTCTCCGGCAGAAGCCAAATTCGTCGTCGACATGATGTCTCTTCAGCCATCTTCTGTTCAAATCCAGGTGGACATGGCCAAGGATCTGGGAACGACCCGGAACGAGTTCGTCGCAACGCTGCCTGATGGCCTGACGCAGAAAGAGGTGGAGGCACGCTGGGCTCGCTACCAGGTCGACAAGCGTTTCTGGGGCGAGATGAGCGATACTGCCCGCAACACGGAATATGCAGGTACGCTCAACCCGCTCGAGGCCCATATGGTCGAGGTAAATGGCATCTTCCAGGCCGCGATTGCAATGGCAGCCGTCTTGGAGTTGAAGGATGCCGAGCAGACGCCAAGGCCGGTCAACCTGCCGCGCAGAGCCGGCGGGTCGGCCAAGAAGCGCAAGAAGGCAAGCACAGAAATCACAGGGGTGTCCGGAAGGCGAAGCATCAGCGTCGTGACCATGCACCTGAACGAGGAGATCCTGATCTCCCTGCGCAATCCAGATGACCGAGTTCCGGCCAATCGCTCCAAGCTGGGTACGGGGTCACCCAGGGCGCTGCATTACGTGCGCGGCCATATGTTTCTCGCCCGCAATGGCCAGATCGTTTACCGAAAACCCCACTTCCGGGGCAAGGCGGGCCTCAGAACCCTCAATCGAGTCGTTGGCTAAAGCCATTGGCTGCTTATTCCCGCAGACCACCAGGCCGCCACATCCAAGATTTTGCACAAGCAGCGAATGGCCGGTCTGACGGGCCGCGCTGCAGCGACAGTTAAGCATGGCACAGGTCCGCAATGGGCCGAAGGCCGAACTTCGGAGCGAACAGCGGGATTTCACTGTAGCCAACGAGAGGGCCAGAATTTACCGAGCAAACAAATACGGCCCACCCGACTTGGATCGGGCGGGCCGCGGGGATTTATGTTCCGCTAAAGGCAACGCGGTTGAGGCGCGTGTCGGGGAGCTTCGCGCAAAGCACCAGCAGCAGCACACAACCCCATCCCACAAGCAGCCCGCCAAGCCACACAATTGAACCCGACGGGGCGATTACTGCACACAGGCCAGCCAATCCGATCACCGAACGGCTTGGTATGGCGAGCGGACGCATACACCATCCGCCAAAGGCCACTGCCCATAGGGATGTCGCGACCATCAGACCAACGGCGCTAAGCGCGATCTGGCCATAGGAACCTTGCCACAGGATTCCGGTATCGAACACGAACCCAAAGGGCACAAAGAACGCCACGAGGCTCAGGCCGAACGCGGACATACTGGTTTTCACCGTTGAGGCCTGCCCGACCGCAGCCGCTGCGAAAGAGGCTAGCGCAACGGGCGGAGTCACCATCGACAGCACGCAGTAGTAGAAGATAAAGAAATGCGCCGCCAAAGGTTCGATTCCGAGGTTTTGGATCGCCGGAACGAATAGGACCGCCCCGATGATATAGGCCGCCACCGTGGGCAGGCCCATGCCCATGACGATGCACCCGACCATAGCCAAGGTGAGCGAGGCATAGATCGACCCCTCGGATAGGGACATCAGCGATCCGGCAAACTTCAGCGCCAGATTGGACTGGACGGCCACAGCAATGACAAGGCCGATGGCGGCAATCGGTACTGCAACTTCGGCGGCTTGTTTGGGGGCATCGCGGAATGCCTCGGCCAGTTCTGCCCGACCAATCCACGTGCCTCTGCGCAGGAACGGCACCACCAGCGACACGACCGATGCGATAACCGCCGAGTAGCTGGCCGAGAACCCCATCACCAGCAAAACCACCAGCAGGATCGGCGGAACGATCAGGTGCAGGCGGGGCAGGATGGGATCGGTGGCGGCGATTTCTTCTTCTGTCAGGGCGCGGATGCCATCACGGCGTGCGCCAAGGTCCACCACCAGCAGGAGTGCTAGATAGAACGCCAGCGCGGGGATCAGGCCGGCCAAAGCCAGCTTGGCGTAGGGCATTCCCAGCATTTCAGCCATAATAAAGGCCGCAACCCCCATCACCGGCGGCATCAACTGCCCTCCGGTCGAGGCGATGGCCTCGATCCCCGCAGCGCGGTGGTCGGGGATGCCTGTGCGCTTCATCAGGGGAATGGTGAACACCCCCGTAGACACCACGTTCGCCACTGCCGACCCCGAGATCGAGCCCATCAGAGAAGAGCCGATGATCGCAGCCTTGGCCGTACCGCCTGTTGCGCGACCCGCCAGCCGGATGGCCAGGTCGATGAACAACTGCCCGCCGCCAACAGCGCCAGAAAACGCGCCAAAGAGGATGAAGTAGAAGATGAAGCTGACCGAGGTCGAAGTGGTCACCCCCAGTACGCCGGCTGTGGACATGGTGCTGATCTCGATCGCGGCTTCAGGGCCGAAGCCGCGGAAGCCGATCCAGCCGGGCAACAGATTTCCCCAGAAGGCGTAGGCGATGAACACCGCCAGCACATAGACTAGGATCATGCCGACTGCGCGCCGTGCCCCCTCTAGCAGCAGGGCGACAAGAGCGGTGCCCGCCACGATGTCCTGCAACAGAACGGGGTCAACATTCTCCATGCGCGTGGTCAGGCGGGGATATTCGATCAGGTAATAGGCGCTGACGCCGATGCTGGCCGCGATCAGGATCAGGTCGATCATGGTGCGGGCCCAGACGGGCAGCGGCCCGCCAAGGGGCTTGTACAAAATCAGCAACACCATCGCGAGCCCCAGATGGACGGGGCGTTCGAAAAGGGGCTGTTGGGGTGCGTAAAGGATCCAGCATTGAAAGGCGACAAACGTCACGCCAATGGCAAAGGCCGTGTGGCGCGCAGCCGGATTTAACTGTCCTGCGGACATAGACTCCTCCCGGGGATGTGCAGGTCAAGGATGGGCGGCGGCACGGGGGCCGCCAGCCCTGTGCGTCACTTCAGAATACCGACTTCGCGGAAATACCGCTCGGCGCCCGGATGCAGGGGGATGCCCGTGTTGGACAGGTCTGCCGCGGCGGCTGGATCGAACCGCGCAAACGCCCCGTGCGAGGCCTTGAGCGCATCTGCGTTCTCGATCAGGGCCTTGGTGATCTGATAGGCGGTTTCCTCGTCCAGATCAGCGTTCGCGATCAGAACAGTCCCAAGGTTTGCACCGCTGGTTGCGGCGGTTTGCCCCTCGAACCAGGGGCCGTAGGTGCCGATTTCGAGGCCCAGTTCAGCGGCGTGTGCCGCCATTCCGTCAGGCAGATCAAGGAAGGAAACAGGGGTGGTCAAGGCAACCTCGGTGATCGTGGGGTGCCCTTTGATCATGGTATCGATGTAGATATCTGCGTTGCCGTTGCGGATCATGTCGGCGATCTGGCCGGTATCCACCTGAATGATGTCGCCGCCATTGGCCTTGATCTGTTCAACACTGGTGCCCGCGGCGGCAAAGATCATGTCGGCTACAGGAACTGCCGAAGACCCCACCGGCTTCATCAGCACGCGGATCGGTTTGTCCGAGGCCAGAATGTCGTCCAGATCGGTGCTGCCTGCGCCTTCAAGAAAGGCATTTCGCGCCAGCACACCCACATAGACATCGTTCAAACCGCCAACCAGCGCCCGAATATCGGGGGCCGACCGGCCCTCATAGACATCGGCGCCCTCATGGGCCCAGATCGCAGTGGCCACGTTGGACAGGGCTATCTCGGCGTTGCCGCCCTGCACGATCAGGGGGTTTGCCACCCCGCCGCCACGGGCGATCACCTCGACCGAGTTGGCCCCCAGAATGGGCTCGATGATCTGTTCAAGGGTCGCGGCGAACACATACCACGACGATCCTTCGCGCATTGCGCCAATCCGAACGTCCTGCGCGTGCAGAGCGCTAGCGGTGGCCAGTGCGCAGGTGGCGGTCAGCGCAACGGTGCGCAACCCCTTCACCAAGTAATCAAACATTAGTCTCTCCTCCCTGTTTTGCGAATATGCCCCCGCATCGGCTGCGGGGGCAATCTGATCATTCGGCAGCCAGCAGACCGGCATCCACACGGCCGATACCCGCCGCGTCAAAAGCCGCGAAAATCTCGGCTTCGGCAGCTGCGCCAAGGTTCTTGAGGGGCTCACGGATGGTTGCGTGATCCAGTACACCGCGCTTCACCAGACCTAGTTTCAGGGCGACGGTGCCCTCCATGTGCGAACCGCGGTGGTACACTGCTTGGGTTACGGGCAGCAGTTGCTCGAAGATGCGGCGCGCTTCGGGGTAGTCCTGAGCCTTGCCTGCCTTGATCAGGTCGATTAGCAGTTCGGGCGCGATGTTGCCGTAGCCGACCAGCAGGCCGTCAACGTCGAACATGGTGGGCAGCAGCCATTCGTCATGGCACGATAGCACCTGCAGATCGGGCTGAGCGTTCTTCAGCGCGGGGATCTCGACGTACCAGCGCTTCATGTTGCGCACGCCGTTCTTGGTGGCCACGCAACCCTCTTGGGCGGCGATCTCCAGCTGGGTGTCCAGATCGTAGGACGCTTTGGTTGCGTCGGGGTACTGGAACAGAATGGTCTGAAGGCCGCCCTCTTCGTAGATCGCCTTGTAGCGATCCTGCGGCGCACCTTTCTGGAAGCCAAAGCGCAGCCAGCCATGGTTCGGATAAACCAGAGCACCGGTCGCGCCAGCGTCGTAGGAGCGCTTGGCCTCTTCGGCGGCAACCTTGGTACCTTCGCCGGTGATGCCCGCGATGATCGGCACATCGACTGCGTCCGCATACGCGCGGATCAATTCCAGACGCTCTTCAGTGGTCAGGAAGGTGCCTTCGCCCGCGTGACCCAGAATTACCAGCGACTTCACGTCATCAAACGACGCCAGCCATTTTGCCAGACGCACGTTGGCCTCGATATCCAACGAGCCGTCTTTGTTGAAAACCGTAACGGGGGCGGGGTTCAGGCCGCGCAGGTCCATCGGTGTCATGTTCGATTCTCCTCCAGATGGGAACGATATTGGGAACGTTCCCACAAATGCATTGCAGAAGGCGCGGGTCAAGGGCTCGACATCTGATACCGATCACGCGGCACCACGCAGGGAGGCGCAGCATGGCACAGGAGGTCGGGCGC
>CAXQKF010000290.1:0-18407 GCA_964224285.1 Donghicola sp.
CGAACTGGCGGGTATCTCCAAGGGCTACAAGGCCGGCGGCTTTACCGTGATGCTGATCCCTGCGTTCTCGGCGACCCATACTACCTTTGCGCAGGAAGCCCCCAACATGGGCGCTCTGTTCGCTCAGCCGCTGGTGGGCTGGATTTCGGGTGTGCATCTGGACGAACTGGGTACCGCCAAGCCGATGGTCTTTGACGGCGGCAACGCTGCAGGTGTCGAGGATGGCGCAGTCTGTCTGCACATCGCATTGCCTGGGGGTTCCAAGGTCAGCACCGACATCGTGAACATCTTCAAGCAGGGGCACGATACCTCGACCACGTTCACCTTCCAGCAGACTGGCTTCAACGTGCAGACCGCTGTTGTCGATGGCAAGGAAGTGAACTTTGCCGAATACCTGACCGAGAACAACATCGACACCCGTCTGCCGTTGGTCGCGAACTATGCGGGCGCTCTGGTAAATGTGTCGGTACAGGCCGTCGACACCGAGAACGGCTCTGTCGCGCTCTACGCGCCTGTCATGCCCGGCGTGGAATACCAGCTGGCATCGCCTCTTAGCGACTACGCGGGTACCTTTGCCGCGAACCTCGGGGATAGCGGTGTGGGCCAGTACTCTTGCAACTGCATCCTGAACTACCTGTATGGCGAGCTCGAAGGCAAATCGACCGGCACCTTTACCGGCCCCGTGACCTTTGGCGAGATCGCGTACATCCTGCTGAACCAGACTTTGGTAAAGCTGGACGTTCAGGCAGCCTGATTACCCCTGACTTACCGACACGAGGGTAAACGGAAACGCCCCGCAGAATTTCTGCGGGGCGTTTTTGTGTTCAGGGATGTCGCGGGGCTTAGCCGTCGAAATCGACCTCTTGGGTCAGGCGCAGTGCGTCGTCGCGCAGGGCGGCCAGATCCATCAGGTTGACTTCGTCCGCAGTGAAAGTGCCCCAGCTGTTGACCAGCTCGGTCGGGGTGGAGCCCGGCGCGATGGGGTATTCGTGGTTTGCTTCGGCATAGAGCTCCTGCGCCGCGGGCGAGGTCAGGTACTCCATCAGCTTGATCGCGTTCTCTTTGTTCGGAGCCGCTTTGGTCATCGCGACGCCAGAGATGTTCACGTGGGTGCCGCCGTTTTCAAACACGGGGAAGAGCAGGCGCACGCTGTTTGCCCATTCGGTCTGCTCTGCATCCTCGAGCATCTGGCCCATGTAGTAGGTGTTGCCAAGGCTGATGTCGCACTGGCCGGCCCAGATTGCTTTGACCTGAGCGCGGTCGTTGCCTTCGGGCTTGCGCGCGAGGTTCGACTTCACGCCTTCGAGCCAGGTTTTGGTGTACTCTTCACCGTGGTGGTGGATCATCGCAGCGGTCAGCGCCAGCATGTAGGTGTGGGTGCCAGAGCGGGTGCAGATGCGGCCTTCCCACTTGGGATCGGCGAGATCCTCGTAGGTGGTGATGTCGGCGTCCGCAACGCGGTCCTTCGAAGCGTACACAACGCGTGCACGGGTGGTCAGACCCCACCAGTGACCATCGGGGTCGTGGTATTGTGCGGGCACGTGCTCTTGCAGGTAGTCGGTTTTGACGGGCTGGGTGACGCCAGCGTCAACAACAGCCGAGAGGCGCGAGATGTCCACGGTGAACACCAGATCCGCAGGGGTGCGGTCGCCTTCGGCCTGCAGACGTTCCACCATGCCTTTGGCCAGATAGGCCATGTTGACCTCGATGCCGGTTTCTTTGGTGAAGGCATCCAGCAGAGGCTGCAGCAGTTCAGGCTGACGGTACGAGTAAACGTTGACCTCTTCGGCCATTACGGGGGCAGCGGCCAGAACTGCGGCGCCAGCCATCAAAGCGGTTTTCACTTTTGCGAACATAACATCCTCCTCGCATCAGAATTCCGCGCGGTTAAACCTGACAAAAGTACTTGGGTCAATACCTGATTAGTTTTGTCTATTTTTCTATTAGGAGATGCTATTTTGCCTTGGCTGCCTTTTCTGCGGCTTTGGCGGCGTCCCACAGCTGATCCATTTCTTCCAGAGTGCTGTCCTCTGGCCGCTTGCCCTTTTCAGCCAGTGCGGCCTCGATGCTGCGGAATCGGCGGGTGAATTTGGCGTTGGTGTCGCGCAGGGCCTCTTCGGGTTCGACCCCCAGATGGCGGGCCAGATTGGCCATGACGAACAGCAGATCGCCCATCTCTTCTTTGACTTCGGCTTGGGTCAGGGTGTCCTTGGCCTCGACCAATTCGCGGCATTCTTCCTGAATTTTGTCCAGAACCATGGTGGTCTCGGTCCAGTCGAATCCGACCCGCGCGGCACGTTTCTGCAGCTTGACCGCGCGGAGCAGGGCGGGCAGGGACAAGGCCACATCATCCAGCACGCCGTTCTGCTTTTTCGCGGCGCGTTCGGCGGCTTTGACGACCTCCCAATCCAGCGTTTGCTGCTCGGCGGACTTGTCGCGGTTCTCATCGCCAAAGACATGGGGGTGGCGGCTGATCATCTTTTCGCTGATGGCGTTTACCACGTCCTCGTGGGTAAAGAGCCCCGCATCCTCGGCCATTTGCGCATGGAAATAGGATTGGAACAGCAAGTCTCCCAGTTCCGATTTCAGCTCCTCCCAAGCCTTGCGCTCGATCGCATCGCTGACCTCGTAGGCCTCTTCGATGGTGTAGGGCGCGATGGTTTCAAAGCTCTGTTCTATGTCCCAGGGGCAACCATTTTGCGGATCGCGCAGACGGCGCATGATTTCGCGCAAGCGTTCGTTGCCGCTAAGGTCATGGATCGGGTCTTGGGGCATTGCGTGTCCCTTCAGTTTCAGATTTGGTGCCACCGTGCCGCCCCACGCCAAAGGAGTCCAGTGATGGCCGTCATTAACCGTATTGCAGATTACGCGCCCGAGATGACCGCGTGGCGCCGTCATTTGCACCAGATGCCGGAACTGGGGTTCAACTGCCATAAGACCGCGGCCTTTGTGGTTGAAAAGCTGAAGGAATTCGGCGTCGACGAAATCCACGAAGGGATTGCGACCAGCGGCGTTGTGGCGATCATCAATGGCACCGGTGGTGGCTCCACCATGGGCTTGCGGGCGGACATGGACGCCCTGCCTATCAAAGAGGCGACCGGCGCGGAATATGCCAGTCTGGTCGAGGGAGCGATGCATGCTTGCGGTCACGACGGGCACACCACCATGCTGCTGGGGGCGGCGCGGTATCTGGCCGAGACACGGAATTTCGCAGGCCGCGTTGCACTGATTTTCCAACCTGCCGCAGAGGATGGCGGCGGCGCAGGTGTCATGGTGCGTGAAGGCATCATGGAGCGGTTCGACATCGCCCGCGTCTTTGCCCTGCATAACGCGCCGAACGTGCCGGTCGGGCATCTGGGCACGACACCCGGTCCGATCATGGCGGCTGTGGACACGTTTACCATTAACGTCAAGGGCAAGGGCGGCCACGCTGCGCAGCCTCATTCCTGCGCGGACCCAGTGGTGGCCTCTTGCGGGATCGTGACGGCGATCCAGACGATCCTCAGCCGGAACCATCATGCGCTGGACGATCTGGTTGTGTCCGTTACCCAAATCCACACCGGTAGCGCCGAGAACATCATCCCTGACAGAGCCTATATCAACGGGACGGTCCGCAGCTTTGACCCCGTTGTGCAGAACATGGTGGAACGCCGCCTGAACGAGATCGTACAGGGCCAGGCGATTGCCTACGGTGTCGAGGTTGAACTGGACTATTTCCGCGACTACCCGCCCACGGTGAATGACGCGGGCCAAACGGCCTTTGCCGTCGAAGTCGCCCGCGAAGTGGTCGGAGACGGGCAGGTCGATGACAGCATCGACCGTGAAATGGGGGCCGAGGATTTCGCCTATATGCTTCAGGCACGCCCCGGGTCCTATTTGTTCCTTGGCCAAGGGGACGGGCCGGTCTGTCACCACCCTGCCTTTGATTTCAACGACGAGATCGCGCCCATCGGGGCCAGCTTTTTCGTCCGTCTGGTCGAAACCGGCCAGCCCCGCACCTGAAAGGACTGACAATGGCGCTCGAAGACGCAAAGAAACAGGTTGATACGGCGTTCACCGAAAAGAACCCGCGCGGGCTGCGATATGAGAACGCGTTCGGCGGGGCGACGTCTTTCTTGCGCCGCCAGTACACCAAGGATCTGACCGGCGTGGATGTCGCCATCACCGGCGTGCCCTTTGATCAGGCGGTGACGAACCGCACGGGCACCCGCCTTGGCCCCCGCGCGATCCGCGAGGCCAGCACCCTGCAACCCTATGATCCGCCTTATGGCTGGGGCTTTGACCCGCTGTCGGAATTTGCGGTGGTGGACTATGGCGATCTGGCATTTGACTACGCGCACACCCCCAGCTTTCCGGCCAAGTTGACCGCCCATATCAAGGGCATTCTGGACGCAGGCGCGGCCAGCATCACGATGGGCGGCGACCATTACATCAGTTTCCCCATTCTGCGCGCCTATGCCGAGAAATACGGGCCTCTTTCCCTGCTGCATTTCGATGCGCATTCAGACACTTGGGCTGATGACGACTTTGACCGGATCGACCACGGCACCATGTTCTACAAGGCCGTCAAAGAGGGTCTGATCGACCCCAAGCGCAGCGTTCAGGTCGGTATCCGCACGGTGAACGACGATAACCTTGGCGTGCCGACCATCGACGCCCGAGAGGTGCACGAAATTGGCCCCGTCGCCGTCGCGAAAAAGATCAAGGACATCCTTGGCGACAACCAGACCTACCTGACCTTTGATATCGACTGTCTGGACCCTGCCTTTGCGCCGGGCACGGGTACGCCCGTCTGGGGCGGGCTGACCAGCGGGCAGGCGTCCATCATCCTGCGCGACATTGCGGGGATCAATCTGGTGGGCGGCGATGTGGTCGAGGTGTCGCCTCCGTTCGACACCACCGGAGCGACTGCCATCGCGGGCGCCCATGTGGCGATGGAAATTCTGGCCCTGTGGTGTTGGACACGGCGCAAGACTGCCTAAGTAGAGTACCAAAGGAGCCAGCCCATGAAGATCGGACTTCTCATCCTTGCCATTGTTCTTGTCGCGGTTGCGGCCCTGATGGCGTGGGTGCGGCTGGCCCCCAGTGATCCTGCGCGGTGGCACGGGGCCCTGACCTTTACCAAGGACGAAGACAAGGCAGGGGGGGCGATCCGTGTGCTGAGCACTGATGATCCCGCCGCGGTTCTGGCGTCGCTTGACCGGATTGCACAGTCCACGGTCCGCACCCGAAAACTGGCCGGATCGGTCCAAGAGGGCAGCGTCACCTATATCACCCGCTCGGCGTTCTGGGGGTTCCCCGATTACACGACCATCACGGCGACCGAAGGCCGTGTGATCCTGTTCGCGCGTCTGCGCTTTGGCCAGTCGGATTTCGGGGTGAACAGGGCGCGGCTTGATAGCTGGATTTCGCAGCTAGAGGCCGAGGGCACTTGACGAAACCGCAGCCTTGGGAAACTTAGGCGGCATGGTACCATTTGAAAAACTCGAACAGATCGTACAGCGGTACGAATTCCTGGAGGCCAAGCTGTCTTCGGGCGATTTCAACGACGAGATCGCAGAGCTCTCCCGCGAATACGCGCAGCTCAAGCCCGTCGTTGCTGAAATCCGTGACTACAAAACCTTGCTTGATGATCTGGCCGAGGCAGAGGCCATGCTGGCCGACCCCGACATGAAGGCACTGGCCGAAGAGGAATTGCCTCAGCTCAAGGCGCAGCTGCCCGAGATGGAGCACCGTATGCGGCTGGCGCTGCTGCCGCGCGATGCGGCGGATGACCGTCCGGCGATCGTGGAAATCCGGCCCGGCACGGGCGGGGACGAGGCGGGGCTCTTTGCCGGTGATCTCTTGCGGATGTACCAGCGTTATGCCGAAAGCCACGGCTGGAAGTTCGATATTCTGGAAATGGCGCAGACCGAACTCGGCGGTATCAAAGAGGTGGTCGCCAGCGTCAAAGGCGAGGGCGTCTTTGCCCGCCTGAAGTTCGAATCCGGTGTGCACCGTGTCCAGCGCGTGCCCGAAACCGAGAGCGGCGGGCGCATCCATACTTCGGCGGCGACGGTGGCGGTTCTGCCCGAAGCCGAGGATGTGGACATCGAGATTAACCCCAACGACCTGCGGATCGACACCATGCGGTCCTCTGGGGCGGGCGGTCAGCACGTCAACACCACCGACTCGGCGGTGCGGATTACGCACATTCCCACGGGCGTTGTCGTCACCAGCAGCGAGAAATCCCAGCACCAGAACCGTGCCATCGCGATGCAGGTTCTGAAGACGCGTCTGTTCGACATGCAGCGTCAGGCCGCCGATGCCGAACGTGCCGCGAACCGCAAAAGTCAGGTCGGCAGCGGTGACCGGAGCGAGCGCATTCGCACTTACAATTTCCCCCAAGGCCGAATGACCGACCACCGCATCAACCTGACCCTCTACAAGCTGGATCAGGTCATGCAGGGCGATCTGGACGAGGTGATCGACGCGCTGATCTCGGATCATCAGGCGACCTTGTTGTCCGAGCTGGACGGATGACCCTGCAACAGGTTTTGACGGAGGCGATCAAACGGTTGCGGGATGCGGGCGTGCCCGATCCTGCGGTCGATGCGCGGCGGCTGCTGGCGCATGTGGTTGGCGTGGATTCAGGGCGCTTGATCCTGATGATGCACGACCCGCTAGAGCCCGCGCAGGCCGAGGCCTTTGCCGCGTTGATCACCCGCCGTGCAGCGCGTGAACCCGTGAGCCATCTGACAGGCGGCCGCGATTTCTACGGGCGCCGGTTCAAAGTGACCAGCGATGTGCTCGACCCGCGTCCCGAGACGGAAACACTGATTTCGCTTGCGCTGGAAAAGCCGTTCGAACGTGTGCTCGACCTTGGCACGGGGACGGGATGTATTGCTCTGACGCTGCTGGCTGAACGACCTGCGGTGCATGGCGTGGCTGTGGATGTGTCGGGCCAAGCTTTGGACGTCGCGCGGTTTAACGCCGAGGCCCTCGGGGTGGCGGATAGGCTGACGTTGCAGCCTTCGGACTGGTTCGCGGCTGTCGAGGGCCAGTTTGACCTGATCGTTTCAAACCCGCCCTATATTGATGCGGCGGAAATGCCGGATCTGTCGCCCGAAGTGCGTCTGCACGAGCCCGAATTGGCCCTGACACCGGGCGAGGACGGGACTGCACCCTACCGGATTATCGCCGAGGGCGCGCTAAAGCATCTGCTGCCGGATGGCCGCTTGTTCGTCGAAATCGGCTATCGCCAAGGGCCTGCGGTCTCGGCAATTTTCGAGGAGGCGGGGTTAACGAAAGTGACCGTTCATCAGGACCTGAACGGCCATGATCGTGTTGTTTCGGCAATAAATGGGCCCGTTTAGGCGAATTTTCGCAGGATTCAGACTTTAAAACCGCGCTTTGGCCTTGCAACGGGCAGGTCAAAGTGATTACTCAGGTACTAGTCGCAGGCCGGTGCGGTAACAGCTGCCCCCGCGATGTTAAGCCAAAAAAATAATCCTGCTCGCGGATCCCCGCCCAAAAGGCGGCAGGGTACAGAGCACAAGGCCAATGAAGGCTGGACAGCAAAACCTATGAGATCTTCCAAATCACGGTCGCGGTCCAAATCGAACCGCAACAACCGCTCGATGGGCAATATTGTTAATCGGGTCTTCGATAGCTCGGGGCCCGAAGGCAAAGTGCGCGGTACCCCTCAGCAGATTATCGAAAAGTATAATCAGCTGGCACGGGACGCGCAGTTGTCCAACGACCGCGTGGCGGCCGAAAATTTCCAGCAGCACGCTGAACATTACCTGCGCATGCTGAGCGAAGCACAGCGCGAAATCGACGCGCGCCGCGAACAGCAAGAGCGCGAAATGCGCGAACGTCAGGCCGAGAAGGACCGCGAACGCGCAGAGCGTCAGGAACGCCGTGAACGCGATTCCGGCGACGCGACCGATCAGCAGCCCGAAGCCCAGACCGAAGAGCCCGCGCCTGCGGCCGACACCGTGGCGGAGAACGCTCCGGCAGCGGCGATGTCGATCGACAGTGACGAGGACGCCGATACGGACGAGGGTGACAACGGTCTGGTTGACACCCCCGAGAGCAAATCCTCGGAAGCGCAGCCCGAAGCAACCGAGCCCAAGCCTGCCCGCAAGCCTCGTGCCCCCCGTGCGAAGAAACCTGCGGAAAAGGCCGAAGGCGAAGAGAAGCCCAAAGCCAAGCGGGCACCGCGCAAGCCCCGCGCCAAAAAGGTCGATGACGCCCCCAAAGGCGACTCGAGCGACACAACGACCGCTGCTGAATAAGCCGGTTCGTCACCAGAATGAGAAAAGCCCCCGAATGTCGGGGGCTTTTTGCGTTTCAGGTTTTCTTGATTTCGCGGGCGAGGGCGCAGAACCCTTCGAGGCTGACTTGCTCGGCGCGTTCGGTGGGTTTGATCCCTGCGGCCAGAAGGCGGTCTTCGATATCCGGCGCGACCCCTTTGAGGCTGGCGCGCAGCATCTTGCGACGCTGGTTAAAGGCAGCGGCGACCACGCGGCTCAGGACATCGGGGTCGGCTGGGTAGCGCGGCTGTTCCAGTGCGGTCAGATGGACGACGGCAGAGGAAACCTTGGGCGGCGGGCTGAAGGCCTCTGGCGGCAGGTTGATTACGATGCGTGCATCCGACCGCCACTGGGCCAGAATGGCGAGCCGGCCATAGGCCTTGCTCCCGGGCGCGGCGACGATACGTTCGGCGACCTCTTTCTGGAACATCAGCGTCAGGCTGGTCCAGAAGGGCGGCCACTGCTGGGGGGTCAGCCAACGCACCAAAAGCTCGGTGCCGACGTTGTAGGGCAGGTTGGCAGCCACGCGGATCGGCGGGGTCAGATGCTCTAGGGGGTTTACCTCGAGCGCGTCGCCTTCGATCACCTGAAGGCGACCGTCATAGGCTTCGGCGACCTCGGCCAGTGCGGGAATGCAGCGGCTGTCCTTTTCGATGGCCAGAACGCGGCGCGCCCCTTCGGCCAGTAGGCCTCGGGTCAGACCACCGGGGCCGGGGCCGATTTCCAGAACGTCACAGCCGGTCAGATCACCGGCCTGACGCGCAATCTTGGAGGTCAGGTTCAGGTCCAGCAAGAAGTTCTGACCCAGTGATTTGCGGGCGTTCAGGCCGTGGGTTGCGATGACTTCGCGCAGGGGGGGCAGGTTGTCGATGGCGCTCATGCTTTGGCTCCTGCGCGGGCGTTGGCCATATCGCGGGCCATTTCCAGTGCCGCGATTGTGCTGGCGGGGTTCGCGATCCCTTTGCCCGCGATGTCAAATGCGGTGCCGTGATCCGGTGAGGTGCGGATGAAGGGCAGGCCGAGGGTCACGTTCACACCGGCATCAAAGGCCAGCGTCTTGATCGGGATCAGCGCCTGATCGTGGTACATGCAGACCGCCGCGTCATAGCGGGCGCGGGCGGCTGGGTGGAACATGGTGTCCGCAGAGAGCGGGCCTGTGATGTTCAGACGCTCGGCCCGCAGCTTGTCCAAGAGCGGGATGATCATGTCCAGTTCCTGCCGGCCCATCGCGCCATTCTCACCCGCGTGGGGGTTCAGACCGGCGACGGCGATACGAGGGCTTTCGACGCCGAAATCCTTGATCAGGGCGTGGTGCGTGATCCAGATGGTTTCTTCCAGAAGCTCGGGCGTGAGCTGGGTCGCGACCTGATCCAGCGCGATGTGGATGGTGGTGGGCACGACGCGCAGTTCGGGGCTGGCCAGCATCATGACCACACGGTCCACACCGCCCAAAGCGGCCAGATATTCCGTGTGTCCGGGATAGGCAAAGCCCGCGCCGGTTTGCAGAACGTGCTTGTTGATGGGCAGGGTGCAGACCGCACTGGCCTGTCCGTCCTGAACCAGTTTCACTGCGCGGGCGATGACTTCGACAACCCCTTGGGCGTTTCGTGCGTCTGGTTCGCCCCAAGTGTTATTTGCGGGGAAGTCATGGCGCAGCACGGGCAGGGCCGCCGCGCTGGCATGAAGCGCGTCCATCGGGTTGTGGATTTCGGCCACGGGGGTGCCAGCGGGCAGGTGCCGCGGATCGCCAATGTAGAAGAAGGGCAAACGCGCGCCCAAGGTCTCCCAGGCGCGCGCCGCGATTTCGGGGCCAACACCTGCGGGCTCGCCGCAGGTCAGGGCAATCGGAGCCAATGTCATTGACGTACGATCCGTGCGTCAGCCTTGAGCTGGCCCAGATAGCTGTCCGCAGACGCACCAAGGCGCTGGTTGCGCAGGTTGTTGGCGACGTCCTGACGGCTGGCTTCTTCGTTGATGGCGGCGGTGCGGCCACACATCATCAGCAGAACCAAGGTCTGCCCACCGTTGCGAGTGATCGCGGTGCTGGTTTCGCCCGCGTCCAGTTTCGACAGCTCGATGGCGATGTCGCTGGGGATGTCCGCGGGGGGTAGGCTGGTGCGCTCGAGGCGGGCGGGGTCCTGGTCTTTGTTGATGCCGTAGAGGTCGTTGCAGGTGTCGGTGACGCCAGCGATGCGCGCGGCCTCCGCCAGAGCCTCGGGGGACTGGCCGCCGGGGATCAGGTACTGGGCATATTCGATGGCCGCATATTCGGGCGCGGGGGCTTCGGTCTCTTCGATGCCGCGCAGCTGGAACAGAGCAATGCCGTTCGGGATTTCAATGGGTTGGGTCACTTCGTTGATGCCGATCGACAGCACCAGAGGACGCAGGATCGGGGGCAGTTCGGTGATACCCATCCAAGGCATCCGACCACCGGACTGACGCGAAGCCGTTGCCGAATAGTTCCGTGCCGCAGCCGAGAATTCGGCGGGCGACGTGGTCTGGCTGACGCGGTCGGCGATCTGGGTGGCTTGCTCGATCTCGCCGGGGACTTCGGGACGTGCGGGCAGGATAATCTCTGCCAGCAGGACGCGCAAGCCGCCACCGTTGCCGGTCAGCGACATGGCGCGGTCGATCTCGTCTTCGGTGACGTTCGCCTGACCCGCAAAGCGCTGCCGGACCACTTGGCGCCAGGCCAGACCGGGGACGACAAAGGCTTCGATGGTGGCGCGGTCAACGCCCGCGCTGGACAGGTTTGCAGTGAACTCGTCCGCCGACAGGTTGCCGCGGCTGGCCAATTCCACCACGCCTTCCTGAATTTCTTCGGTGGACAGGGTGATGCCCATCTGTTCGGCAGCCTGAATTTTCAGAGCGTCGTCGATCAACTGTTCTTCGGCCAGTTGGGGTACGTTCCCCGGAGTGCCGAACGCACGGAGCAACGCCATGCGCTGGTTCAGTTCATATCCGGTGATGGCGTCTTCGTTTACCCGCAATACAGGTGAAAACAGCCCCTGGGCCGGACCAAGGGTCGGCATCAGCGAAAGAAGGGTCGCGGAGATTAGCAGCAGGTTGCGCATTGTCCCTCTCTTGGGTCAGTCAGGGTCAGGATTTACAGGTCTGTCGCACAGCCCCGGAGCTGCGTCCAGCGCTGAACCCTGTCAGCGAAACGGTCAGCCCCACGGATGTGGACGGATCAAGGTTATCGGATGAGGTGAAGCGGCGCGAGGCGGAAAGCTCCATCTTGACGCATTCGTTGACATATTGCAGCCCGAGCCCCGCCGTGGAGGTCCGGTCATCGACCAGATCGTAGCGCCATTCGACGGCGCCGGTCCAATAGTCGTCAATCGCGTAGGTGCTTGCGAGGGTCCATTCGGACACTTCGTTGTCGCGCTCTTCGCGCTGGTCTTCGTCAAGCCACAGGTAGGTCGCATCCAGCGAGCCACGGGGGAAGGTCCAGTTCAACTGGGCTTCGACTTTGGCCAGACGCAGGTGGTCGTCCAGCAGGCTGCGCGTCGTCAGCATCGGGCCTTCGACCTGACCGATCTGGGATTCGAACAGCCAGTCGGATTCAAAACCGGACAGGCCGGAGCTGTTTGAGAAGCGGTTGTCCTCGTCGGCGCGGATCACGCGGCCGAGGCTGAGGCGGGAATAGGTGCCATCAAGGCCCCAACGGGTCCAGCTGAGGCCGAGATTCGCGCGCAGGCCGTCCTCGTTCTGGTCGGGGGCAGGGAAGCGGCTGATCGAGAACAGGTTGCCGCTGTCGAATTCCACGCGGGTGCTTTCGTCGTTGGGGATGTTGCTTGTGTCATCCTCGGACCACGCCAGCTGGATGACGGGTTCCACCAGGTGCGTCGCGCCAGAGGAACCGACGGCCTCGAGCGGCCAGCGTAGGGTCGTGGCGGCATAGGGGATCGTATATTCCGTCTGTTCCCGCAGGGTGCTGTCGTCATCCAGATCGAAATACCCTGCGGTCACGCCGGTCAGGAATTGCAGGTCGAAACCGTTGCCAATCAGCCAGTTCTTGCGCCAGTCAAAGGACGTGGCGATGCGCTGCACGTCTCGGCCCACGATATCGGTACGGCTGTCGCGGACATGCTCGTGCAGCTCGAACCCCAGCCGTGCTTCGCCGCCGATCACATCGGGGGTCATGCGCAATTCGTATCGCGCTTCTCCAAGGCGGCTGGCCTGGGTGTCGTTTTCTTCGGTGACGCGCAGGGTCTCAAAGAAAGAGCCCCCAAGGCTGAATGAGCTCGTGCGGGTGTCGCGGGTCAACCCCAGCGAACTGTCGAGGCGATCCTTGGACGAGTAGTCGTATTCCTGAAGATAGGTCGAGTCAGACACCGTCTCCAGATCGAAGCGGATCTTGAAATCCTCGGGCAGATCGAAGCTGCCGTTCGCAAAGACATAGCTACGGCCGACATCCTGACGGATGGTGTCGCGAGATCCGGCGGCGTTGATCTCGACGTCGCCGTTGTAGAAGGCCTGTCGGTAGCGCAGTTCGAGCGTCTTGGTCTTGGCCGACAGGAAGGGCGACACGGTCAGGTCGGCATGATCGCCGATGGGCAGGAAATAGGGGGTGCGGACCGCAGTGCCGAGGGTGGTGCTGCTGACCGCTTCGGGAATGAGAAAGCCGCGGGCTCGGGTCACCGTCGGGTCAGGCAGGCGCATTTTGGGCAGGTAGAACACCGGCACGTCCAGAATGCGCAGCTGCGCGCCCTCGAAATAGATGTTCCGCGTTTGCTGGTCATGCACCACCCGACGCGCGCGGATGTGCCAGAGCGGGGGGCGCCCATCGTCGCACACCTGACAAGAGGTCACGGCGACCTTGGACATCTGCTGGTAGCGCCCTTGGGTGCGCTGCATCTCGACTGCGGCCAGTTGCAACTGATCGTCCAGAATCATCCGGGCGCCCTGCAGCAGACCTTCGCGCATGTCGTCGCTGAGTTCGGCGGCATCGGCCAGAACTACTGTGGTGCTGCCATCCTCGAGGCGGATGTTGCCTTCGATTGTCAGGGTGTCGGTGTCCTGATTGTAGATGATCTTCTCGGCGATCAGGCGGCGTTCGCCCTGGCGGGCTTCGACATGGCCTGAGGCACCGAGCAGGTCTTCGCCATCCAGAAACACCTGATCGGCGATCAGATAGACAGGGGCGTCATCGTCTTGGGCAGTCTGGGCCAGTACTGAAGTCGAGGCAAACAGGGCGCCGATGATCGCGGCTGTCCCGAACCAGGTTTTACGCATTATCCGTCCTCAAGGTGCAAGATGAGCCCGAGCGGCAGAAGAATTGCCGCAACTGGGGGCGCCCATGCTGCAAGTTGTAAAGGCAACTGCCCGTTTTCGCCAAGGATCTGCGCGAAGTTGCGCATGAAGTACAGAGCAAAGGCCAGAAGTATCGCAGAAAGCACCATAATCCCCGTCCGGCCAAAGCGGGTGTGGCGCATGGTAAAGGCCGCTCCGACCAGAACCATCGCAGCAAGGAAGAGCGGGCGCGACAGCTCCATCTGGAGCCAGATCGCGTGGCGGCGCCCCGAAAAGCCCGCCGTTTCCAGATCGGAGATATAGGCCGGCAACTGCCAGATCGGCACGATCAGAGGATCACCAAAGGTATCCACGATCCCCTGCCGCGTCAGGGTCGTGGGGATGGTCAGCCCGTCGTAGTGGGCCGCGTTCGCCTCTGGATTGACGTTCATGGACAAGTCCCACGATTTGGCGTCGGTCAGGTTCCACGCGCCGTCGTTCAGGGTGGCGGTGCCCGCTTCGATCCGGCGGATGGGGGTGCCCTCGGGGTCAAAGCTGATGAAGGTCACGTCGGTCAGGGCGCTGCCGTCGGAATTCGCGGTCAGAGCCCGAATGACGGTTTGGCCACGTTCGCTGCCCTGACGCAGCCACAGGCCCTCTCGGCTGATCGAGAACACGCTGATCCCGCCCTCTTTGTAAGAGGTCTTCAGGGCCTCATAGCGTTTGGTGGTGGTGGCGACGATCGGGTTGAACACTCCAACCAACAGCGCCCCCAGCAGCAGTGCCGTCAGAAACGGAGAGATCAGAGCGCGCAAGGCAGAGCGCCCCGACGCACGGGTGACGACCATTTCAGAGCTTCGCGCCAGACCCAGATAGAGGATCAGAGTCGCGAGGATCATGATCAGGGGGGTGATCTGGTAGATGTTGGCAGGCACCCGCAGGGCGGTCAGTTCGACCGCGCCAAGGAACGTGATGGTATCCGGCCCGAAACGCCCGATCTCTTCGACGAGGTTGAGCAGGAAGGTCAGGGCCACAAAGACGCCAAAGGTCGCCAGAAACGCGCGCAGGAAGCGGCGGGCAAAGTAGAAATGCAGGATCATGCGCTCACCTCGTCCCTCGGGGCTCTGCGGAAGTACCCTGCCGCATAGGACAAAAGAACACCGATCATGCCAAAGCCGACGACACTGGGCAGATAGGTCAGCCACCACAGGGCGGCATTGGCCCGCGCCAGATCTTTGACGGCGCTCTGGATGATCATGAGGATGATGATCAGGAAGATTGAGAGAAGAATATAAGCGCCTGATCCAAAACGGGAAAAGCCACCTGCGAGCAGGGCCGAAAAGCCGAGAAGGGCGGTTACGAGGCACAGGATGGGGTCGTTGATCCGCTTGTGGGCCGCCTCAAGGATTTCGCCTTCGGTGTCACGGGCCAGAACGGCCATCTCTGCGGTTTTGGTCAACAGATCCCACGTCGAGATGAAGTCGCGGCTGGGGTCGATCTCTTCTTTGGTGCTGAGAAAGCCACTCACATCGTAAACGAAATCCTCGAAATAGGTCACAGACAGGCGTCCGGTCGCGCGGTCCAACGATTGGGTCATGCCGTCCACCATCACCATACGCGGCTTGCCGTCCGAGCGGGTCAGATAGGCTTGTTTGGCAGTGTAGGTCACACGGCGTTCGGTGCCGCGATTGTCGGACAGGAACATGTCTTCGAGGGTGCCGTTCTCGGCAATATTGCGGATGTAGAAGGTCACGCCCCGGGTGGGGTGCAGGAACACGCCGTCCTTCAGCAGCTTGGCGGTCATGTTCTGCGAGATTTCGGTTTCGCGCTGTTTCAGCTGTTCGCTGGATGCGGGAATCAGGCCGTTGGTCAGAACGCCGCCAAGGATCGCAACTGCGATGCCAAAGATCGCGACGGGGCGCGCCAGCCGCCACGGGCTGAAGCCGGTGGCCTGCATGACCACCAGTTCACTTTCATTTGAAAGCCGGTTTGTCATCTGCACAGCCGCCGCAAAGCTGGCCAAAGGCAGCACCAGCCCGATCACGGCGGGCAGGGACAGCATGGAGAATTCCAGAAAAACGGCCACGGACTGGCCGTCCCCGATCAGCGTGTCGAACAGGATCACCGCGCGGTTGATCCAGTAGATACTGACCAGAACACGGGCAAAGAACCCAAACAGCACCATAAGCTGTGACAGCATATAGCGATCGGTGCGTCCCACTCTTTCCCCCGTGCGAATAATGTGCGGACCCTAGCGGAAAGCCCGTCGGGTGCAAACTGGTATCTGGCAAAACCCCGCCGTGCGGGCTAGGTCTTGGGTAAACAAGGAGGAACTCGATGACGCAACCCGTTGCCGTAGAATTTATCGCCGCTGAAACTGATGCGCTTGATGCTGTCGAAGGGCGGATTGCTGTCTTTGTCGGTCCCGATGGCCAGCTGGATGTGCTGGCCCGCCGTGTGAACCGCCTTAGCAAGGGTGCGGTGGCCAAGGCGGTCGGCGATGAGAAATGGGCGAAACGCAAAACCGGCGAGGTCGTGACCCTGTCCTATCCCGCTGGCAACGCCAAGGCGATCGACATCGTGTTTCTCGACAAGAAAGCCGGCGTGGACGAGAGCCGCAAAGCTGGCGCCGCGTTGGCCCGCGCTCGCGGCACCGATCCGGTTGTCCTGTGCGCGGCACGGCTGAAGCACCCCGAAGAGGTCGCGCTGGGCTCTGTCCTGCGCACCTATTCCTTCATCGACCACAAGACCGGCGATCAGGGCGAAGCCCCCGCAGGCCTTTCGGTGATGGTCTCTGACCCCGAGGCTGGCGCTGCGGCCTACGCCCCCAAAGCCGCGATTGCCGAGGGTGTGTTCTTTACCCGCGATCTGGTGTCCGAGCCTGCGAACGTCCTGACCACCACCGAATTCGCCGCCCGTCTCGAGGCGCTGTCGGAACTTGGTGTCACCGTCGAAGTTCTCGAAGAGGACCAACTGGCGGAACTGGGGATGCGCGCGATGCTGGCCGTGGGGCAGGGCTCTGTCAGCCCCTCCAAGCTGGTTGTGATGCAGTGGAACGGTGGCAATGACGGCGACGCGCCGCTGGCCCTGGTCGGCAAGGGCGTCGTGTTCGACACCGGCGGCATCAGCCTGAAGCCCGCAGGCGGTATGGAAGACATGACCATGGATATGGGCGGCGCTGGCGTTGTCTCGGGGGTCATGAAGACCATCGCTCTGCGCAAGGCCAAAGCCAACGTCGTCGGCATCGTCGGTCTGGTCGAGAACATGCCTGACGGCAACGCGATCCGCCCCGGTGACATCGTCCGCACCATGAAGGGCGACACGGTCGAGATCATCAACACCGACGCCGAAGGCCGCCTCGTGCTGTGTGATGCGCTCTGGTACACCCAAGACCGCTTCAAGCCTGCCGGTGTTGTTGATCTGGCCACCCTGACCGGCGCGATCATCATCGGTCTCGGCCACGAACACGCGGGCGTTTTCAGTAACAACGATGCGTTCTGCGACAGTTTCCTCAAGGCCGCCAAGTCCGAGAACGAAGGCGCATGGCGCATGCCCCTCGCACCGGCCTATGACAAACAGATCGCCAGCCCGATTGCTGACATGAAGAACGTCGGTGGTCGCCCTGCAGGCTCTATCACGGCGGCGCAGTATCTTCTGCGGTTCGTCAAGGAAGATACCCCTTGGATCCATCTGGATATCGCGGGCGTTGCCAGCCGGGCGGACCACACCCTGCACCCCAAAGGCGCAAGCGGCTGGGGCGTGATGGCGCTGGATCGTCTGGTCCGCGACAACTACGAAAGCTGATCTCTTGGGCGCGGCCTTCTTCTATCACCTGACACGGTCCTCGCTGGACGAGGCGCTGTCCCTGTTGATCGACCGGTCACTGGGGAACGGGTGGCGTGTGGCCGTGCGTGGCACGCAAGTTGGCCGTCTGGAATGGCTGGACCAGAAACTCTGGATGGGGCCGGAAGATCACTTCCTGCCCCATGGCATGGCGGGCGGGGCGCATGATGCGCTCCAGCCCGTTTTACTGACCACGGGGACTGAGCGCCCCAATGATGCGGTCTGTCTGATGGCGATTGACCGCGCGGATGTGGCCCCGGACGAGGTCAACGCGCTGGACCGTGTGTGCATCGTCTTTGACGGCTATGACCACGACCAACTGACCCACGCGCGGGGCCAGTGGAAAGCCCTGACCGACGCAGGATGCTCCGCCCAATACTGGTCCGAGGACTCCGGCCGGTGGGAGAAAAAGGCAGAAAAGTAACGCCTTAGCGCGTCAGGATCATCTGGTTTCCGCTGATCTCGATCTTCTCGAACCGTTGCAGGTAGCGCATTCCCAGCAGGGATTCATGCAGATCGCCGCCGTTTACGGACGCCTTGATGTTGGTGTCCTTGATCCCGTCCAGCGTCAGGGTGTTCAGCACAACGCGGGCGGTCTGGACCTCTCCGTTCGCGGTTTGGGCGCGGCCCAGATAGGGCAGGTTGTCCAAAGGGATGCCAGCCGCTCGGGCGGCCGCTTGGGTCAGGACAATCTCGGTCGCGCCGGTGTCCACGACGAACCGTGTCGGCACGCCATTCACCCCAAGCGTCAGATAGTAGTGGCCGTTCCGCGAGCGGGACACGGTGATCTGCGCGTCCGCTGCCGAATAGCTTTGTAGCGGCGTCTGGTTCTGCACATCCTCGTAGAAACTGGCGGCCACGGCGACGACCCCGAAAATCACCACCCAAGCGGCAACCGTTTTCAGCCCCTGCACGAAACCGGGGCGCATTTTCAGCAGAACGGTGGCGATCAGAACACTGCCCAGAACCACCAGATAGGCGGCGCGGGCCATGTCATCTCCGGGTAGAAGATCGGAAGAGCACACGTCTGAA
>CAXQKF010000291.1:0-7291 GCA_964224285.1 Donghicola sp.
CTTCGGCTTCGGCTTCGGCTTCGGCTTCGGCTTCGGCTTCGGCTTCGGCTTCGGCTTCGGCTTCGGCTTCGGCTTCGGCTTCGGCTTCGGCTTCGGCTTCGGCTTCGGCTTCGGCGTCGGCTTCGGCTTCGGCTTCGGCTTCGGCTTCGGCTTCGGCTTCGGCTTCGGCTTCGGCTTCGGCTTCGGCTTCGGCTTCGGCTTCGGCTTCGGCTTCGGCTTCGGTCAGCAGATTTTCGAGGTCATCGGTGTCTTCTTCCGCGTCGGCGGTCAGGTCGATGGTTTCTTCCTCTGCCTCGGCGGTGTCTTCGATCAGCTCTTCTTCAACGGTTTCGATCTCGGGCTCTGTTTGGATTGCCTCTTCGATTTCGGGCAGGTCCATCGCAGGCGCGGTCTGCGCAACGTTCAGGGGGGCGTCGTCGCCAAGGTTCTCGTTGCTGTCTTCCACCTCGTTGGCGGTTTCGCTGTTCATCAGAGCGCGGATGCGGCGCAGTTTGGCGGCGACGCTTGCGGCCTCGGCGGCTTCTGCGGCGCGGCTTTTCTGTTTTGCGATCTGCTCTTCGGTGAAGGCAACAGGCTGCGCTTCGGGGCGCTTGTATTTACGTGCGGGCTTTTTGGCAGGTTTGGGCGCGGGTGCGGGCTCTGCCGGTGCAGGCTCTGCAGCCACAGGTTCCGCGACTGGAGCAGGGGCAGGTGCCGGAGCGGGCTGCGGCGCGGGGGCGACTGCCTCGGGCGCTCTGGCAACGACGGGCTGCGGCTGAACCGGCGCAGGGGCGGGCTGCGGTGCAGGAGCAGCAAGCTGGCTCTCTGCGGCGCGCAGGACAATGCCGCCTTGTTCCGTGCGGGCCTCGACACGGCGCGCAATTTCACGCTCTGCGATGCGGGCTAGCATGTCCGCATCGGGGGTGGGGGGCTCTGCGCCGAAGTACCGGTCCTCTGAGGCGAGATCCCGGAAATATTCGGCAATTGCCTTCATCGTGTCGAAAGACTCCTCGAACCCCTCTAGGGTGCAGGAGAACGTCCCATAAGACACGGTGAGAATTTTGTTGTTGCCTACCATCTCTCGCTCGCTTCCTTTCGTTAGCAGAACTGTGAATACCACTTACAAAGTTGGGAAACGGATCAAAACAAAGGTCATATCAGTATGAATCCGTGGCTCAAATGTGGCGAGTTTCTAAAAAAGATACAATGAAGGCATTATGGCAGTAATTGTTCAATATGACGAGCCAGTAGCGCTGATCGGGGGTGGTCGAGTGACCCCTCAAGACCTTGAATGGGCCCGAAAATACGCAAAACACCTTGTCGCCGCTGACGGTGGGGCGGATCAGGCCCTTGGTTTGGGGTGGGTTCCTGACGCTGTCATTGGTGATTTCGATTCGGTTTCGGAAGAAGCGCGAACAAAAATCGGGTCCGATAGGCTATTTCCAATATCAGAACAGGATAGCACGGATTTCGATAAATGTCTCCGAAATGTGGACGCTCCGCTGATTCTGGGAGTCGGGTTTACCGGCCGTCGACTGGATCACACGTTAGCGGCTTTTTCGACTTTATGTGTCCGTGCAGATGTGCGCTGCGTGCTCTTGTCGGAAGAAGAGGTGATTTTTCTCGCGCCGCCCCAGATCGCGCTGGATCTGGCAGAGGGCGCGGCCTTTTCCCTCTATCCGCTCGGGGTGGTGAACGGGACGTCTACGGGTCTGGTTTGGCCGATAGACGGGATCGAGATGCAGCCGGACAAGCGGGTTGGCACCTCTAACCGCGTGGATGCCAGCGGGCGGGTCACCTTGACGGTCGACGGGGCGCGTATGCTGGTGATCCTACCACGGCTCTGGGCTGATGCCGTCATCACCGCACTGACCCAGAGCTCGCGCTGGACGCGGGATTAACGCGGCGGCGTGGGACGGTTGAGCTTCTGGTTGCGGGCGCGCTCGCGGGCAAAGACATAGAGACCCGATCCGACGATGATCCCGATCCCCACCCATGTCAGGGTGTTGGGGAGTTCGTTGAATACAAGGTAACCGACCGCCGTGGCCGACACGATCTCGAGGTACTGCAGCGGCGCGATGGTGGCGGCTGGCGCATGGCGCAGGGCAAAGGTGATCGAGATATGCGAGATCGTCGCCATCACACCAACTCCGAGCAGGGTCCAGATGGCCAGCCCTTCGGGCCAGACCGGATCCAGCGCCTTGATCCCGCTGCCATCGTAGACCCACAGGACGGGGACAATCAGGATGGACGCGGCCACAGCCGTATGAAGCTGGGTCGTGACGGGGTGTAGCTTCTGGGACATCATGCGGGTCAGGATCATGTAGCTGGCAAAGCAGACGGCGGTCCCCAAAGGAAACAGCGCAACCGGTCCCAGATCGGTGAAGCTGGGTTGGATGATCAGTAGCGCACCGCCAAATCCGACCAGACAGGCCATGATCCGGCGCATCCCGACCTCTTCCTTCAGGAACAACGCCCCGAGGAGCGTCAGAACAAACGGCTCTACAAAGAAAATCGCGATGGCGCTGGCCAGAGGCATGTCCCGGATCGCCGTAAAGAACCGCCAGGTCGCCAGCAATAGCGAAGCTGCCCGCACGAAATGCAGACCCAGCGACCGCCGGTCAGGCAGGGCAAAGTTCCCCATCAGCACCGCCAGGGGTGCCAGCAGAATGATCTGCAGGACAAAGCGGGCCGTGATTATCTGCGCGGCGGGAACTTCGGCGGGGGTGCCCTTGGCAAAGGCATCCATCAGGGGCGCCAACAGGCAAAACCCCACCATGTACAGAATACCAAGGAGCGTGCGGTCGTTGGTCAAGGGACTCTCAGCAGTTCGGGATGTTCACAGCGAGGCCCCCCAGAGAGGTCTCTTTGTATTTCTCGCTCATGTCATGGCCTGTTTGGCGCATCGTTTCAATACAAGCGTCCAGCGGCACCAGATGTTTGCCGTCGCCGCGCATGGAGAGGCTAGCGGCGCTGACGGCCTTGATCGCGCCTAGGCCGTTGCGTTCGATACAGGGCACCTGCACCAGTCCTTTGACCGGATCGCAGGTCATCCCGAGGTGATGCTCCAGCGCGATTTCGGCGGCGTTCTCGATCTGCTCGGTGGTGCCGCCCAAGACGGCACATAGGCCAGCCGCCGCCATGGCGCTGGCGCTTCCGACTTCGGCCTGACAGCCCGCCTCGGCACCACTGATACTGGCGTTGAACTTCACGAGGCCGCCGATCGCCGCAGCGGTCAGAAGGAATTCTGGAATGCGCGTGCGGGTCGCGCCCGGCACATGGTCCAGCCAATAGCGGATCGTCGCAGGCAGCACGCCCGCCGCGCCGTTGGTGGGGGCGGTCACAACCTGACCGCCTGCCGCGTTCTCTTCGTTCACGGCCATGGCATAGGTGCTCATCCAGTCATTGATCGTATGAGGGGCGGTCAGGTTCATCCCGCGCTCTGCCATCAACGCCTTGTAAATCCCCGCTGCGCGGCGGCGCACAT
Source organism: Donghicola sp. (assembly GCA_964224285.1). Taxonomy (GTDB): domain Bacteria; phylum Pseudomonadota; class Alphaproteobacteria; order Rhodobacterales; family Rhodobacteraceae; genus Donghicola. The sequence continues at coordinate 3,467 of CAXQKF010000291.1, forward strand.
TCAGGCCACCGGGCAAGATGCCTTCGTTCTCGAGGCCACGGTTGATGCAGCCGTCCATCACCTGCCACAAAGCGTCCAGTCCCCGATCCACTTCGGCATGGGTGCGGCGGGTCAACTCGTTGGCTTTCTTCATCTCGGCAATGGTCTTGCCGGACTTCGCGGCCATTTCCAGCATCTCGACGGCGGATTTGAAGGGGTAGGGGACCGGCGCGCCCTCGTCCTTGTCCGCGCCGTGTTCCAACTCGTCCGCAGTCAGGACAAAGCCGCCACCGATCGAATAGTAGGTCTCTTGCAGAATAACGTCGCCCTGCTTGTCGGTCGCCATCAGGATCATCCCGTTGGCATGGCCGGGCAGGTTGGGGCCGTAGTCGAACTTCAGATCAGCTTTCGGAGAAAACGACATTTCCGGCAGGTCCGGCGGCGCAATGCGCCCCGTCGCGTTGATCTGCTCCATGACCTCGGCGGCACGCTCTGCGTCGAACTCTGCAGCCGTGAACCCGGCCAGACCCAGTATTGTTGCCAGATCCGTGTGGTGTCCCACACCTGTAAAAGCCAGTGACCCGTGCAAGGACGCCTTCAACCCGTGCGCCGTAAATGGAGCCTCTCGCAGCAATTGCAGAAACCGCCCGGCTGCCACCATGGGCCCCATCGTATGAGAGGACGAGGGACCAACCCCGATCTTGAAGACATCACAGACCGAAATAAACATGCATACTCCAATCCGGCATATCTTGCAGTTTCGATATCAGCATGACCCAGCTTGCTTGGCCAAACCGCTCCAAATACGACTGTCCCAAGCGGGATGGCGTCACAGTTCATCCGCCCCTGCAATACCCGTCCCCGCTGTCGTCCCACCATTTCTCCACGTCTGAATAGCCTGCACATTCCCGGCTTCTTTTTGCAAAAAATACTCACGGCTCCACGGGGCAACATGCCAAGCCGTTCCTAGAAAGAGGCGCCAGCTAACCCGTCTCCCGGCCCATCGAACTGCATTCAAACGGATGATCTGCCCATGAAACCTGGCATGGATGCCCCTTCGCCCTCGCGCCTCGGGGGGAACCATTCTATAAGCAGGACAAACAGTATGGAGTCTGTCGATGACCGGAGAACTTTCGCCGATTGATAAGGCAAAATTCGTCGCGGCCAAACGAGCGGTTGAGTTTGTAGAAGATGGTATGCGTGTGGGGCTCGGAACCGGCAGTACGGCAGCCTGGATGGTGCGGTGTCTCGGGGAATTGGTGCGCGAACATGGCTTGCGGGTGACCGGCATTCCGACTTCGATCCGTACTGCAGAACTAGCCCGCAATGTCGGCATCAAGGTCGTCTCTCTGGACGAGGCGAAATGGCTGGACCTCACCATCGACGGGGCCGATGAATTCGACGGCGATCTGAACCTGATCAAGGGCGGCGGCGGGGCCCTGCTCCAAGAGAAAATCGTGGCGACCGCCAGTGACCAGATGGTTGTGATCGCGGATGCGGCCAAGGGCGTGGATACCCTCGGGTCGTTCCCCTTGCCGCTCGAGGTCATCCCCTTTGGCTGGCAGACCAGCAAGGCCCTGATCGAAGAGATGGTCGCGAGCCTTGATGTGATGGGCGGGAAAACGGCGCTGCGTATGAACGGTGACACGGCCTACATCACCGACGAAGGCAACTACATCATCGATCTGCATCTGAAACGCATCGGAAACCCGCGTCAGCTCGCAATGGTGTTGAATCAGGTGCCTGGTGTGGTTGAAAACGGGCTGTTCATTGATATCTGCGATCGGGTGGTGATCGGATACGGCGACGGTCGTGTCGAAACCCGGGACATTAACAACGGCACCGTCGAAGAGTCGCTGATCGAGTTTGTCGAAGCCGACAACCTCTTTCGTGACATTTGATCCGGCGCCGACAGAAAGAGAGTAAGAGATGGATTTCGAATACGATCTGTTCGTGATTGGCGGCGGATCGGGCGGTGTGCGCGCCGCTCGGGTCGCTGCTGGCGAGGCTGGGGCAAAGGTCGGTCTGGCAGAGGGCGACCGCTATGGCGGCACCTGTGTGATCCGTGGCTGTGTGCCCAAGAAACTGATGGTATTCGCGAGCGAGGATAGCGGCATGGCCGCCGAGGCAGAGGCCTATGGCTGGCAGGCCAGCGTGACTGATTTCAGCTGGGATAGATTTAAGGGCAAGCTGAACGCGGAGTTGGACCGCCTCGAAGGGGTCTATCGCAAATTGCTGGCGGGCTCCGGCGTCGAAACCTTTGACCAGCGTGCACGGATTGCCGATGCGCATACGGTCGAATTGGCCGACGGCACCAGGAAAACCGCCAAGACCATTCTGATCGCCACCGGCGGCACTCCTATCCGTCCCGATATTCCGGGCGCGGAACTGGGCATCGTGTCGGATGACATCTTCCACCTGCCTGAACTGCCCAAGAAGATGCTGATCGTTGGAGGCGGTTACATTGCCTGCGAATTTGCCTGCATCATGAACGGCCTCGGCGTCGATGTGACCCTGTACTATCGCGGTGCGCAGATCCTGCGCGGCTTTGATGACGAGGCACGCGGCCTGATCGCGGATGAGATGATCGCCAACGGCATCAAGCTGCACACCGGCACCAACGTGCTGGAGATGAAAGAAGAGAACGGCCAGATCTGGACCAAGGCGACCAACGGCGACACCAACACCTTTGACAAGGTGATGTTTGCCACCGGCCGTGCGCCCGCGACCACCAACATGGGTCTCGAAGAGGTCGGTATCGAACTGGGCCGCGCCCAGGAGGTGATCGTGGATCAGTACAGCCAGACCGCTGTGCCTTCGATCTACGCCATCGGTGACGCGACCAACCGTGTGAACCTGACCCCTGTGGCGATCCGCGAAGGCATGGCCTTTGTCGAGACCGTGTTCAAAGGCAACAAGACCGCCGTCGATCACGAGTTGATCCCCAGCGCCGTCTTTACCCAGCCTGAAATGGGCACCGTCGGCCTGAGCGAAGAGGCAGCCGCTGCGCAGGAACCCGTCGAGGTTTACGTGACTTCGTTCCGTCCGATGCAGACGTCTTTTGCAGGCAGTCAGGCGCGTGTCCTGATGAAGTTGATTGTCAGTCAGGAAACCCGCAAGGTTCTGGGGTGCCACATCGTCGCGCCCGGTGCAGGTGAAATGATCCAACTTGCGGGGATCGCCGTTAAAATGGGTGCGACCAAAGAGGATTTCGATCGCGTGTGCGCAGTACACCCGACCATGTCCGAAGAACTTGTGACCATGCGGAATCCGACCCGCACGGCTTGAATTCTCAGGCTTTGCCCACACCTTTAGGGCAAAGCCTAACGAAAAATTGAAAGGGAAGAGGCTATATGGCTGGAAACGGGAGCGGCCCCTGGGGCGGCGGAGGCTCTGGTGGCGGTGGCAACCGCGGATCGAACGGTGGGGGCGGCAACAACAACGGCCAGCGTCCTCCGAAGGGCAATGACCAAATCCCCGAAATCGACGAACTGGTGAAAAAGGGTCAAGAGCAACTGCGCGTCCTGATGGGCGGTCGCGGTGGCAATGGCGGTTCAACCGGTGGCAGCGGCGGTGACGGCGGACCTAACTTGGGACGCGGGACGATTGGCCTTGGTGTTCTGGCAGGTGCGGCCCTGTGGGCATTCGCCAGCTTCTACACTGTGAAGCCGGAGGAACAGTCCGTAGAGTTGTTCCTTGGCGAATATTATAGCACCGGTAATCCGGGTCTGAACTTTGCGCCTTGGCCGCTGGTGACTGCCGAAGTCATCAACGTGACCTCGGAACGGACCGAAGATGTGGGCGTCTCGCGCAGCGGCAACGGCAATGGCCTGATGCTGACCACGG
>CAXQKF010000292.1:0-5456 GCA_964224285.1 Donghicola sp.
CCGATCTGGACCAACTGCCCGAGACCATCGGCAAGCCGTCCTACGCCCGCTCTGACCTGAGCGGGGGCATCCTGCACTTCGGTGTGGGGAACTTCCATCGTGCGCACCAAGCGACCTATCTGCACCAGCTGTTCAATCAGGGCAAAAGCCTTGATTGGGCGATTGTCGGCGCAGGCGTCATGGAGGGCGACAAGCGCGCCCGCGATGTGCTGGCTGCGCAGGACTGGCTGACCACCTTGGTCGAGCAAGAGGCCGACCACAGCGGCGCGCAGGTTATTGGCTCGATGGTCGATTATCTGGAACCGGCGAATGCGGCGGCGATCATCGCCAAGCTGGCCGATCCCGCGATCCGCATCGTCTCCACCACCATCACCGAGGGCGGCTATTTTCTGGATGCGACGGACACCTTTGATCCGACCCATCCGGCGATTGCCCATGATGGCGCGAACCCCGATACCCCGAAAACCGTGTTTGGCATGATCGTCGCTGGCCTGAAGGCCCGCCGCGACGCAGGCCACGCGCCCTTTACCATCATGTGCTGTGACAACATCCCCCACAACGGGAACGTCACCCGCAATGCCGTGGTGGGCACCGCGAAACTGTCGGACACCGCCTTTGCCGAGTGGATCGTCGCCAATGTGGCCTTCCCGAACTCGATGGTAGACCGCATCACCCCCGCGACCTCGGATCGTGAACGTCAGATCGCGGCGGATGAATACGGGGTGCAGGACGGCTGGCCCGTCTTTTGCGAAGGCTTCATCCAGTGGGTCATGGAAGACAACTTCCCCCTGGGCCGTCCGGAGCTAGAGGCTGTAGGTGTGGAATTCGTTGAGGATGTCGCTCCTTTCGAGCTGATGAAGCTCCGCATCCTGAACGGGGGCCATGCGGCGATCGCCTATCCGGGCGGTCTGATGGACATCCATTTCGTGCACGAGGCGATGGAGCATCCGCTGATCAACGCCTTCCTCGCGAAGCTGACCGCCGAAGAGTTCCTGCCGGGCGTGCCGCCGGTGCCGAACACTGACACCCGCGACTAGCAGAGACTGATCGACCGCCGGTTCTCGAACCCCAAGATCGGTGACACGATCCGCCGCCTGTGTCTGGATGGCTCGAACCGCCAGCCCAAGTTCATCGTGCCGCAAATCCGCGATGCGATTGCCCGTGGCGGCAGCATCACTGGTCTGGCCTTGGAAAGCGCCCTGTGGTGCCGCTACTGCTATGGCACCAGCGAAAGCGGTGCGGTGATCGAACCCAACGATCCCAACTGGGACGCGCTAGTCGAGATTTCCAAAGCGGCCAAGGAAGACCCCAAGGCATGGCTAACCGGTCTACCCGCCGTCTATGGTGAGATCGCTCAGAACGAAGCGTTTGTCGCGGCGTTCAGCGCGGCCCTCAGCGCCCTTTGGGCCGAAGGCACCGCAGCGGTTCTGACCAAATACCTCGCGGACCAGCCCCTGTGACGCAGGTGGCTGGAACCGGCCTCGTGATCTTTGATTGCGACGGCGTGCTGGTGGATAGCGAGCCGATCTCGCTGTCCGTCATGCGCGAGGTTCTGGCCGAACAGGGCTGTCATCTGACAGAGGCCGAAGGCTATGAACAACTGCTCGGGCGGTCGATTTCCACGATTGCCCGAACACTTCAGGAAGAGCGGGACTGGACGCTGGACGAGGGCCATCTCGAGGTCATGCGCCAGCGCCTTTATGCGCGTTTCCGTGCGGAATTGACCCCGATTGCCCATGTGGCCGAGGCGATAGACAAGATGGGCGGACCTGTCTGTGTCGCATCCTCCAGCCAACCGGACCGGATCAGAACCTCGCTCGAACTGACGGGGCTTTATGATAAATTCGCCCCGAATATCTTTTCTTCCAGTATGGTTCGTCGTGGCAAACCTGCGCCTGATCTGTTCCTCTATGCCGCAGAGAAGATGGGCGTCGCGCCCAAGGACTGTGTCGTGATCGAGGATAGCCCCGCTGGGATCAAGGCGGCCCAGAGCGCGGGGATGCGTGTGATCGCGTTTGTGGGCGGTGGGCACGCCGCCCCGGCACGCCTGCGCGAGCGAGCCGAATTACTAGTACCGAACGGAGTGGTTGAAACTATGTCTGACTTGGTTGCAACATTACATACCATTCGTTGAAGGCAGGGCCGTTCACATGACCGAATATGTTTGTGCCGTGGATGTCGGTACGGCCAGCGCCCGTGCGGCGCTCTTTGATTGTGATGGAACGCGGCTGGCCAAAGCGGTGCACCCCATCGCGCTCTACCAGATGGAAGGGGCGCGGGCGGAACACAGCTCTGAAAACATCTGGGAGGCGGTCGGGATCTGCGTGCGGCAGGTTGTGGCGGGAATCGATCCGGCGGACGTTGTCGCGATCGGCTTTGATGCCACCTGTTCGCTGGTCCTGCGCGACAAGACCGGCGCCCCCCTGCGGCTGGGGCCGGACGGGCGGGACACGATCCTGTGGTTCGATCACCGCGCCGCGCCCCAAGCCGAGATATGTAATGGGACGGGGCATTCGGTGCTTGATGTCCATGGCGGAGCGTTTTCCCCCGAAAAGCAGGTGCCAAAGCTGCTCTGGCTGAAAACGCGGCGGCCGCAACTCTGGGACCAGTTGGGCGCGGCCTATGATCTGGCCGATTTCCTGACCTTCCGCGCGAGCGGGTCGAACGCGCGGTCCACATGTACCATCACCGCCAAATGGAGCTATCTGCCCGAACGGGGCGGATGGCAGACCGATTTCCTGGACCAGATCGGTCTGAGTGATTTCACCCAAAAGGCGGACCTGCCCGAAACCGCCACGCCCTTGGGGCAGAGCATCGGAACCCTGACGCCCGATGCCGCCGAACATCTGGGCTTGACCACCACCTGCAAAGTCAGTGCGGGCATGGTCGATGCCTTTAGCGGTGCTTTGGGTGCGGTGGGGCATTGTCCGGGCAATACCCTACAGGACGGATCGGATCTGGCGTTGATCGCGGGCACGTCTTCTTGTGTCATGGCGATCAACCAGACGCCTTGGGTTACGCGCGGGGTCTGGGGGCCCTATGCGGACACGATCCTGCCCGGTTGCTGGGTCAGCGAAGGCGGCCAGTCCGCCACCGGCGCGCTGCTGGATTTCATCCTGCGCAACTTTGGCCCCGACAAAACCGAAGCCCCCGAAGCCCACCAGCGCGTTGAAATGCGCCTTCGTCAGATGCTGGAGGAAGAAGGGCCTGCGCTGGCCGATGGCATCCACATTCTGCCCGATGTGAACGGGAACCGTTCGCCCTTTGCGGACCCGCAGATGCGGGGGGTGATCTCTGGACTGACCATGGACCAGAGCTTTGACTCGGTCTGTAAACTCTATTGGCGGGCGGCTGTCTCGCTGGCCTTGGGGCTGCGTCAGATCATCGAACATATGCGCGTCGAAGGGCCCGCAATCCGCGCGCTCCATGTGACCGGCGGGCATGTGCGCAGTGATATGCTGCTCCAGCTCTATGCGGATGTGACGGGCTGCGAGGTTCATATCGCCGCCGAAGGCGAAGCGGTCCTGCTGGGGACGGCGGCTTTGGCGGCAGTCACGGGCGGGCTCTTCCCTGATCTGATCGCCGCGGTGCGCCACATGCGGAACGACGGCAAGGTCTATCGCCCGAACCCCGAGGTGCAGGAACGCTACGATCAGGATTACGCGATCTTTCTGCGGATGCAGCAGCACCGTGACGAACTGAACGCGATGCGGATTTCAACAAAGGTTTAAGACATGTATCTCGGCATTGATTTGGGAACATCCGGCGTCAAGGCGCTGCTGATGAATGATGCACAACAGGTTGTGGCCAGCGCGACTGGCGCTCTGACCGTCCAGCAGCCCAAGCCCCTGTGGTCTGAACAGAACCCTGCCGACTGGCTGGAGGCGACGGATCAGGCCCTGATGGCCCTGAAGGCGCAGGCAGGCGAGGCGCTGGCGGCGGTCAAGGGGATCGGGCTGTCGGGCCAGATGCACGGCGCGACCCTTTTGGACAGCGCAGACGAGGTTTTGCGCCCCTGCATTCTGTGGAATGATGTGCGCAGCCATGCCGAAGCGGCCGCACTGGATGCGGACCCGCGGTTTCGCGCGATCTCGGGGAATATCGTCTTTCCGGGCTTCACTGCGCCGAAATTGGCGTGGGTGCGTGCGCACGAGCCAGAGCTGTTCGACAAGGTCGCCAAAGTCCTCTTGCCCAAGGACTACCTGCGCCTGTGGCTGACGGGCGAACATGCGTCAGAGATGTCGGATGCGGCGGGGACGTCCTGGTTGGATGTCGGGGGGCGGTGCTGGTCCTCTGACCTTTTGGAGGCCAGCGGGATGCGCTCCGATCAGATGCCCGCCCTGACCGAGGGTAGCGCGGCATCGGGCGAATTGCGGGCGGAACTGGCGCAGCGGTGGGGCATCGCCGCCGGCACCGTCGTCGCAGGCGGTGCAGGGGACAACGCGGCCTCGGCCATCGGGCTGGGGACGGTTGCGGCAGGGGACGGGTTTGTGTCCTTGGGGACGTCGGGCGTGGTCTTTGCGGCGACCGACAGCTACCTGCCCAAAGCCGAGAGCGCGGTGCATGCCTTCTGCCATGCCATCCCCGACACATGGCACCAGATGGGGGTGATCCTGTCGGCGGCCTCGGCCCTTGGCTGGTTTGCGGGGATCACGGGTCGGGCGGCAGGCGAATTGTCGGCAGCCATTGGCACCGAAGTGCAGGCCCCGACCTCGGTCACGTTCCTGCCTTATCTCTCCGGCGAACGGACACCCCACAATGACGCGATGCTTCAGGGCAGCTTTACCGGCCTGACCCAGTCCACCAAAACCCCAGACATGACCCGCGCCGTCATCGAAGGTGTGACCTTTGCGCTCAAAGAGAACCTGATCGCCCTGCAAAGCGCGGGCGGGCGTGTCGATGCTCTGCTGGCCGTCGGAGGGGGCGCGCGTTCGGCCTATTGGCTGCAGCTGATTGCGACCGTGCTGGATGTCCCCGTGCAGATTGCGGCGGACGGGGACTATGGCGCGGCGTTCGGGGCCGCCCGTCTGGGGATGCTGGCCGAAACCGGCGCAGATCCGCGGCAGGTCTGCACGCGGCCAGCCATCGAACACGAATATATGCCCCAAACTGGGCTAACGGACGCCTTCGACGGTGCCTTTGCACGGTTCCAGTCCCTGCGCCCCGCTATCAAAGTGACATAAAACTGATTCGCAAGCACACCCCATACTTGCGTATGTATGGGGTTCTCCCTCTGGAAGAGTGTGGAAACACATGCTCTTTTTCTGTGAGAAGATGCCAAAGTCTTAAGTTGCGGTTAACCATTCTTTGCAAGTCTGAATTGTGGAAACAGGCTATTTTCCGATCCAGACGTTCAAATTCTCTCGGATATGGGTTATATCCGAAGGGGTAAGATATCTCCGTTCGAGATATCTGTGGTGACGGATGGTGACATTGGAACAATTTTCGAGTGAGCA
>CAXQKF010000293.1:0-9782 GCA_964224285.1 Donghicola sp.
CCCACGCACTCGACCGGCGTCACGTAGCCACCGGGCTCGCGCTTGTCGATTACCATGATGCCAGGCGCCTCGCGCAGGATGTCGCGCGCTGCGTCGTCGTCCAGGAACTCTGCGGTTTCGAGGTTGATCGATTCCGAGTGCCCAACGAACACAGGAACGCGAACGCAGGTTGCAGTGACCTTGATCGACGGATCGACGATCTTCTTGGTCTCGACAACCATCGTCCACTCTTCCTTGGTGTCGCCGCTGTCCATGAACACGTCGATCTGCGGAATGCAGTTAAAGGCGATCTGCTTGGGGTAGACGTTCGGCGCCTTTTCCTGACCGGGGACGTACATGCCCTTGGTCTGGTCCCACAGCTCGTCGATCGCTTCTTTGCCGCTGCCCGACACCGACTGGTAGGTGCTGACGACAACGCGCTTGATCTTGGCGCGATCGTGCAGGGGCTTCAGCGCGACAACCATCTGCGCAGTCGAGCAGTTGGGGTTCGCGATGATGTTCTTGTTCTTGTAGTTGTCGACGGCCTCGGGGTTCACTTCCGGAACGACCAGCGGGATCTCGGGGTCGTAGCGATAGAGCGAGGAGTTGTCGATCACGACGCAACCAGCCGCAGCCGCGATGGGCGCGTATTTCTTGGTGGCGTCCGAACCGATGGCGAACAGAGCGATATCCCAACCCGAGAAATCGAAGGTATCGAGATCCTGGGTCGTCACGGTCTTGTCGCCAAAGCTTACTTCAGTGCCGAGGCTGCGGCGGCTTGCCAGCGCTGCAATCTCATCGACAGGGAACTGGCGCTCGGCCAGAATATTCAGCATTTCGCGGCCCACATTGCCCGTGGCGCCAGCGACGACGACCTTATAGCCCATATCAGGGTCCTCCGTTACAGTACGGCGGGCGGTGTACTCTATCCTGTGGCTGTCGAAAAGGGCTTCACCCTTTGGATTCTTCGTGAAAGAGATGTATCATGTGAGAAAGTTGCAGATATGACCCGCCGCAAGCCCTTTGAAATCGCTGGAGTCACCATTCCGGCCGGCCTACGGGCCACAGTGGACCTGCCCGTCAGCGTCCAGTCAGACCACACCCCCGTAAATCTATCGGTCCATGTGATTCATGGCAGCAAAGAAGGCCCCACCATGTTCGTCAGTGCGGGCGTTCACGGGGACGAGGTCATCGGCGTGGAAATCGTGCGGCGTTTGCTGCGTGTTCCCTCGTTGAACCGTCTGGCGGGTACCCTGCTGGTGGTACCGATTGTGAACTCTTTCGGCTTTCTCAGCCATTCGCGCTACCTGCCCGACCGCCGCGATTTGAACCGCAGTTTTCCGGGCCACCCGACGGGGTCTCTGGCCAGCCGTCTAGCGCATATCTTTTTGAACGAAGTGGTCATGCGGGCCGATCTGGGGATCGACCTCCACTCTGCCGCTGTGCACCGTACCAACCTGCCCCAGATCCGTATCTCGCCCGGCAACGAGCGCCTGATGGATCTGGCCAAGAGCTTTGGCGCGCCGGTGATCATGACCTCGAAACTGCGGGACGGATCGCTGCGCGGCGTCGCCAAAGAACGCGGCGTCGACATCCTGCTGTATGAGGCGGGCGAAGGTCTGCGCTTTGACGAGATGGCCGTGCGCACTGGTGTCGCGGGCATCCTGCGCGTGATGCGCGACCTTGGCATGATCGCGAAGAAGGGCGTGCCGACCGCAAAGACCGCGCCCCTAATGTCCCTGAGCTCCAGCTGGACCCGCGCCCCGATGGGCGGGCTGATGCGGACCTTCAAAGCCCGCGGTGAGGTTGTCAGCGAAGGCGATGTGATCGGCATGATCTCTGACCCCTTTGGCGAAAAAGAGGCCGAGATTCTCGCTGAAAACAGCGGCATCATCGTGGGCCGCGCCGTCATGCCCGTCGTGAACGAGGGCGACGCGATCTACCACATCGCCCAGATCAAGAAGCCCGAGGCCGCTGGCGACACCGTCGAACAAATGCACGCGGAGCTTCTGGCCGCGCCCATGTTCGACGAAGACGAAATCATCTGAACTGGGCAGGTCGGCACCCCCGACCTGTCAGCGCAACCGTTCCAGAAGGCGCAGCGACGGATACCCATCCGGCGTCAGCCCTGCCGTTTTCTGATAGGACCGCACGGCATCGATGGTATTCGGCCCGATGCGCCCGTCGATCCCTTGGGTCGAGAACCCCGCACGGGTCAGGCGGTCTTGCAATTCCTTGCGTTCGGCAAAGGTCAGAGCGCGATCTCCGCGCGGCCAGCCGGACTTGATCGGCCCCGCCCCCTTCAGACGGTCACTCAGGTGCCCGACCCCGATCACATAGGCGTCGGCGGTGTTGTACCGCTCAATCACTTCGAAGTTCTTGAAGATCATGAACGCCGCCCCCTGCGCGCCCGCAGGCAGCAGGATCGACGCAGACCCGAAGTCCCGAACCGGCTTGCCGCCAGTATCCGTAACCCCGAGCCGCGCCCAATCCGAGGGCATCCGCAAGGTCTTGCGATTGGCGAGCGTGTAGTCGAACCCGTCAGGTAGTTTCACCTCGACACCCCAAGGCATCCCGCTGACCCAACCGAACTTTGCCAGATAGGCGGCGGTCGAGGCCAAGGCGTCCGTGGGATCGTCGCTCCAGATATCGCGCCGCCCGTCGCCGTTAAAGTCGACGGCATAATCCAGATAGCTGGTCGGAATGAACTGGGTGTGCCCCATCGCGCCCGCCCACGATCCGGTCATGCTGCGCGGCGCCACATCGCCGGACTGCAGAATACTCAGCGCCGCGACCAATTGTTGTTCAAAAAATGCGCCACGTCGCCCATCGAAAGCCAGCGTCGACAATGCGCTCACGATATCTGTATCGCCGCGATAACTCCCGTAGGCGCTTTCCAGACCCCAGACCGCTGCGACGACCTCTTTGTCCACGCCATACTGCTTCTCGATCGCGTTCAGAGTCGCCGCGTGCCTTTGCAACGAGGCTTTGCCATTGCGGATACGCGCATCAGAGGCCGCGCTGTCCAGATAATCCCAGAGCGTCTTGGTAAACTCGGACTGGTTCCGGTCGCGTTTGATGACGTCCGGCAGGTAGCGCGCGCCGGAAAATGCCCGTTTCAGAGTGGCATCGCTGATCCCCTGCCCCTGCGCCCGCGGGTAGAACGCGCGCACCCAGTCATCATAGCCGGGATTTGCGGAAACTTCGGTCACGGCGGGCACCTCTGCAGATTGAGCCAGCGCAGGTCGCGCCTGGGGACGTGTTACCCCCGCAGAATAGCCATCACTTTGCGCAAGCGCCACCGGCGACACCGGTCGAACGATGGGGCGCAGGGCCAGATCCGTGGCCGCAGCTTGGCTCGCACAGACGGCGAGGATGCCCGCTGAAACTCTCAACATGAGGGACATTTTCGATACCTGCTCTTATTATTTTCCTGTGAAAGGCTAACGCACATTCATTCACTGGCAACCAGAGCGCCCTTATTTCCCTAGGAAATGGCAGTGTTTTGCGCATTGCAAGGAAATAGCGCAGCAATCCGCCCACATACCCGACCGCGCCACGCGGAATTTCACAAAGCCATGCTAGGCTCGGTGCACCCTAATCCTAGCCGACCGCGATCATGCTGACTCTCCTGACCTTCCCCGCAGGCCTGCACGAACCCTCGCTCAGTCCGTTCTGCACCAAGACGATCCATCTCCTAAATATGTCGGGCCAGACATGGCAGCGCAAAGATGTCTCGAACCCATCGAACATGCCCCACGGCAAGTTGCCTGTGTTGAAATGGAACGAGGAGACCATTGCCGACAGCCACCTGATTCAGGCCGCGCTAGAGCGGGCAGGCGCGGATTTCTACGCAGGTTGCACCCCCGAGGATCGCGCAAAAGGCCAATCTATCATGCGGTTGGTCGAAGATTGGCCCTATCACGCGCTCGTTTATGACCGATGGGTGCATGATGACGGGTGGGCAATCTTTCGCGCGGCATTCTTTGGCGAGATGCCCACGATCATGCGGGCCCCCGTCGGTGAAATGATCCGCAAGAGCATACGGCGCGGGCTGGAACGCCACGGCATCGCCCGCTGCACCGAGGCAGAGCGGCTGGCCCTCGTCGGGCGGGATATGGCTGCCTTGGCCGAAGTTCTAGGAGAGCGCCCGTTTGTTCTGGGGGATCGGACAACGGCGGCGGATGCGGCCTGCCTGTCCGTGCTGGGGGCGATCCGCACTCGGCCGATGGAAACGCCCCTGCGCCACCGCATCCGGTCCGACAAGAGAATCACGCTCTATCTGGACCGGTGCAAGCAGGCATTCACTAACGCTTACGCTTGACCTTGCGCTCGATCCGGTCGCGCTTGCGCTTTTCCTTGACCATCCGGCGCTTGATCGGGCCTTTGGCGGGGCGCTGTTTACCACGGGGCAAGGCTTTGCCTTCGATCTCCAGCAGCTCCAGCGTCAAGCCGCCGGTCACAGCCACAGCCTCGGCGATGCGGACGGTGACGCGCTGACCCAGCCCAATCAGCATACCGGTTTCCGACCCCATCAGGGTCTGGCTTTCGGCATCATGATGGAAGAATTCACGCCCCAAGGTGCGGATCGGCAGCAGACCGTCCGCGCCGGTTTCGTCCAGTTTCACAAAGGCACCGAACCGCGCGATCCCGCTGATCCGACCGCTCATCTCTGCGCCCACACGCTCTGACAGATATGCGGCCAGATAGCGGTCGGTGGTGTCCCGCTCGGCCATCATCGACCGGCGCTCTGTTTCAGAGATGTGCTTGGCCGTGGTTTCCAGACGCTCGATATCCTCGGGCGACAGGCCATCGTCACCCCACTTGTGGGCAGCGATCAGACCACGGTGCACGATCAGGTCCGCATAACGGCGAATGGGCGAGGTAAAGTGCGCATACCGCATCAGCGCCAGACCAAAGTGCCCGAAGTTATCCGCGCAGTAATAGGCCTGTGTCATCGCCCGCAGGGTCGACAGGTTGATCAGTTCGGCCTCGTCACTGCCCGCCGCGTCGTTCAGCAGCTTGTTCAGGTGACGGGTTTGCAGCACCTGCCCCTTGGCCAGCGTATAGCCGGACTCGCTCGCCACTTCGCGCAGGGCCTCCAGCTTGTCGGCGGGGGGCTCTTCGTGAACACGGTAGAGCAGCGGCGTGCGCTTTTTCTCAAGGGTTTCGGCGGCGCAGACGTTGGCAAGAACCATCATCTCTTCGATCAGCTTGTGGGCGTCCAGACGCTCTTTCATGGTGATCGAGGCGACCTTGCCATCTTCGCCCAGTTCCACCCGTCGCTCGGGCAGGTCCAGTTCCAGCGGCTGGCGATCCTTGCGGGCCTCGACCAGCGCGGCGTAGGCGTCGAACAGCGGATGGATCACGTCGTCCATCAGGGGCGCGGTCTTGTCGTCCGCATTGCCATCACGGCCCGCCTGCGCCTGCCCATACGTCAAGGACGCCGCGGACTGCATCATGCCCCGAACAAAGCGGTGGCCGATCTTCTTGCCGTGCGCGTCGAGACGGATTTCGCAGGCGATCACAGCGCGCGGCACCCCTTCGTGCAGCGAACACAGGTCGCCCGACAGACGATCCGGCAGCATTGGGACCACGCGGTCGGGGAAGTAGCTGGAGTTGCCACGTTTCCGCGCCTCGTTGTCCAGATGCGATCCAGGCCGCACATAGTGCGAGACATCTGCAATCGCGACCCACAGGACGAAACCGCCCTCGTTATTCGGGTCTGTGTCGCGATACGCCCAAACGGCGTCATCGTGGTCCCGCGCATCGGCGGGGTCGATCGTGACCAAAGGCATGTCGCGCATGTCTTCGCGGCCCTTCAGGCCAGCGGGTTTCATGGCGTCCGCCTCGGCGATCACCTTGTCGGGGAAGGCGTCAGGAATACCGTGGTGATGGATGGCGATCAGGGACACGGCGCGCGGCGCACTCGGGTCGCCCAAACGTTCCACGATCCGCGCCTTTGCAAGGCCCATGCGGTGCTTGGGCCCAGCGGTTTCGGCCTCGACCAACTCGCCATCCTTGGCGCCGCCGGTCAGGCCAGCGGGGACGATCCATTCACGGTCCGAACCCTTGTCGATAGGAACGATCCGGCCCCCTTCGGAGCCCTCGCGGAACACACCCAGCATCCGCTGCGGGTTTGCCCCGATCTTGCGGATCAAACGGGCCTCATAGTGGTAGTCCTGATCCTTCACCGCCTGCAGCTTGGCCAGAATGCGGTCGCCCTCGCCCAAGGCTGGGTCAGTCTGGCGTTTGATATACAGGATGCGCGGCTCTGTCCCTTCGCCATGCCATTCCAGGGGCTTGGCGAACTGGTCCCCGTCGATATCGGGCGCGTGCATCATCAGAACGCTGACGGGCGGCAGGGTATCGGGGTCGCGATAGGATTTCTTGCGCTTTTCCAGATGCCCCTCGTCCTCGAGTTCGCGCAGCAACAGCTTGAGTTCGATACGCGCAGCCCCTTTGATGCCAAAGGCTTTGGCAATGTCACGCTTGTTGGCTTGGGTCGGGTTCGCCTCGATCCAGTTCAGGATGTCGGCTCTTGTAGGCATCTGCTTCATACCTTCGCCCCTATCACAGGCAAAAGGCGTCGTCATTCACAAAGCGAGAGCCCTTATCGCAAGGGCCTGCGCATCAAGAGGTGCGGAATCCCAGCGTCATCGAATTCATCGCCCTCGGCCACATATCCCAGTTTTTCGTAGAACCCGAGGGCACTGGTCTGCGCGGTCAGGATCGTCTCTTTGACCTCTGGCAGCTTCTTCATCTCTTTTTCGCAAGCACGGACCAAGGCAGCCCCTAGTCCGGTGCCCCGCGCCTCTTTGAGCACTGCGACACGGCCGATTTTGCCCGCACTGCCCTGCAAGACAATCCGCGCAGTGCCAACCGGACGGCCCTTGACCGTGGCCAGCATATGCCGCGCGACGGCATCGTAATCGTCATGCTCGATCTCGGCAGGGACGCCCTGTTCGTCGACAAAGACGGTAAAGCGGATCGCCATGCAGGCATCCAGATCGTCGGTCGGGGTAATCTTGTAACTCATGCAAAATAGTCCGTAAGGATGCGGGTGTAGATGTCCTTGAGCTGGTTGATCTGCTCGACCACCACATATTCGTCAACTTGGTGCATCGAAGTGCCCACCAGCCCGCATTCCACCACAGGGCAGTGGTTTTTGACAAACCGCGCATCTGATGTCCCGCCAGAGGTCGAAAGTTCCGGCGTCTTGCCCGTCACCGCCTGCACCGCACTGACAATCATTTTGCTAAAGGCGCCCGGTTCGGTGACAAAGCTGTCGCCCGAGATGTTGGTGGTCATCTGGACGTCGACCCCGAACTCTTCGGCGACCTTGTCCGCCTCGGCCCGCATCCAAGCGATCAAGCTGTCGCCGGTGTGGGCATCGTTGAAACGGATGTTGACCGTGGATTTGACCTGATTGGGGATCACGTTCGTGGCCGCGTTGCCAGTGTCGATGGTCGTGATTTGCAAGGTGGAGGGATCGAAATGGTCTGTCCCCTCGTCCAGCGTGTGGCTGGCCAGACGGTCCATCAAGCGCACCATCGGGGCCATCGGCGTGCGGGCGCGGTGCGGATAGGCGACGTGCCCCTGCTGGCCGATAATGGTGAACTTGGCGGTCAGCGATCCACGGCGACCGATCTTGATCATCTCGCCCATCTCGTTCGGGCACGTGGGTTCGCCGACCAGACAGTCGGTCATGCGCTCGCCCTGCGCCTCCATCCAATCCAGCAGGGCAACAGTGCCGTCGCGGGCTGGTCCCTCTTCGTCGCCGGTGATGGTCAGGATGATCGCGCCGTCGGGTTTCTGGTTCTGAACGAAATCCACGGCGGCGGCGGCAAACGCGGCTACACCCGATTTCATGTCACAAGCCCCGCGGCCATACATGTTCGGCCCGTCGATCTGTGCACCAAAGGGATCATAGGTCCAGTCGGTCACATCCCCGATCGGCACCACATCCGTATGCCCGTTAAACCCGAATGACTTTGCCGCGCCCTTGGCACCCCAACGGGCGAACAGGTTGGGCGTGCCATTCCGATCCACCCGCGTACATTCGAACCCTGCATCCCCCAACAAACCGGCCAGCAATTCCAGCGCGCCGCCTTCTTCGGGGGTGACCGAGGGGCAGCGGATCAGGTTGGCAGTCAGCTCTACAGGGCAGGTATTGGACATGGGGAGGGCTCCTTTCAAGGGCCACTCTTACCGGATTTCACCAGAAGGAACAGGGGGTCAGTCGAAGTAGGGCTCGAGCTGCGCGATGATCACAGAGTTCTCGGCCAAGGCGCGTTCCATCAATTCACGCTCGTCTTCGCCGATCTCGTGGCCCTGCTTTTCGCGCTCTTCCAGCGTGCCGTAGCCGGTCACGTCCAGTGGGGCCATATCCGCCTGTTTCAGGATCAGAACAGTTTCGCGCACGGCCTCGGCCTCGTCCACGCCGCTGGCGTAGCACATGATGCCCGCGCCGGTGGCACCCTTGGGCAGACCGTCACCCTTTTTGCGGCCAACCTCGATCACCAGCGTGTAGACCTGCTGGGGACGCTTTTCCTTTTTGGGCTTTTCGTCCTTGGGGGTGTTCTCGGTCATGGGAGCCTCCTTGGGGGGAACGGGCAAGGGCGGGCCACAGATCGGCCCGCCCCCATAATGTCATAACAGATCGCGAACGGATCAGTCGCGCAGCAGCTCGTTGATGCCGGTCTTGCTGCGGGTCTTTTCGTCCACGCGCTTCACGATCACCGCGCAGTACAGGTTGATGCCGTTCTTCGAAGGCATCGAGCCCGACACGACGACCGAGTACGGGGGAACTTCGCCGTACATCACTTCGCCGGTTTCGCGGTCAACGATCTTGGTCGACTGGCCGATGTAAACGCCCATGCCCAGAACCGAACCTTCGCGGACGATACAGCCTTCGACGACCTCGGAACGCGCGCCGATAAAGCAGTTGTCCTCGATGATGGTCGGGCCGGCCTGCATGGGCTCGAGTACGCCGCCAATGCCGACGCCGCCGGACAGGTGCACGTTCTTGCCGATCTGCGCACACGAACCAACGGTTGCCCATGTGTCAACCATGGTGCCCTCGCCCACATAAGCGCCGAGGTTCACGAACGACGGCATCAGAACAACCCCGGGGGCGATGTAGGCGGACTTGCGAACAACGCAGTTGGGTACAGCGCGGAAGCCTGCGGCTTTCCACTGGTTCTCGCCCCAGCCCTTGAACTTGCTGTCGACCTTGTCCCACCAGCCGCTGTCCTGCGGACCACCGGTCTGGATTTCCATGTCCTTGATACGGAAGCCCAGCAGCACGGCCTTTTTCGCCCACTGGTTCACGTGCCAGTCGCCGCTCTCCAGCTTTTCAGCAACGCGCAGGCTGCCGCTGTCCAGAGCGTTCAGCGTGTCTTCGATCGCTTCGCGGGTCTCGCCGGTGGTGGCAGGGGTGATCTGATCGCGGTTTTCCCACGCTGCCTCGATGGCGGCTTCCAGCTGCGCGTTGGACATTGGCAGGCTCCTTAGCAAGTGTCGGTCTGTTTCAAAACTTGCGGGGTTTTAGCCCGATATTCAGTCACTGTGAACGGCAAATACACAACAATGACACGACCGACTGGCAAACCCGTGCTGAAACACTTAGCTCTTAAAGAACAGATCCCTATCGGAGCCATTATGAAAGACCATCGACAGAACCCGCTGCCCGACGCCGAACGCGACATTCGCCTGGCCGAAGGCGTGCCCCGCACACCGCAAACTCTGTCCCCCTCGTACCAACTGGCCTTCCACGATCTGGATTTCCTGAAGCAAGACGA
>CAXQKF010000294.1:0-4308 GCA_964224285.1 Donghicola sp.
CGACCTGAACGTTGGTCACATCCGCGCCAACCTCGGCCACGCGGCCTGCAACCTCGTGGCCCAGAACCATCGGTTCCTTCAGGCGCACGGTGCCAAAGCCGCCGTGGTTGAAATAGTGCAGGTCCGACCCACAGATCCCGCCGCGCTCCATGCGGATGCGGACATCCGTGGGGCCGACCGGATCGACAGCACAATCGGACAGGCGCAGGTCCTTTGCGCCATGGGCAAAAATAGCTTTCACGGTTGGTTTCCTCCCCGAACCGTAGGCGGTTGCATCGCCGCCAAAATGGTATACCATTTCAAAAAATGCGGGAACGGTGGGTTTGTCAACCACCCATTTCCCGACCGAGGGAGGAATTATGGAACTGTTCAATCTGAGCGGGCGGACGGCCCTGATCACCGGCTCGTCCATGGGAATCGGCTATGCCTTGGCCCAAGGTCTGGCGCAGGCAGGGGCGCGGATCGTGTTGAACGCGCGCAACCCCGAACGTCTGGAAGAGGCCGCCAAGGCCCTGCGTGAAACCGGCGCTGTGGTCGATACGCTGGTGTTCGATGCCACCGATGCCAAAGCGGTTGCCGCCGCCATCGACGCCTACGAAGTGGGGCGCGGGATCGACATTCTGGTGAACAACGCAGGGATGCAGCACCGCACGCCTTTGGAAGAGTTCCCTGTCGATGCCTTTGACCGCCTGATGCGCACCAACGTGAATTCCGCGTTCTATGTGGGGCAGGCTGTGGCCCGTCACATGATCAAACGCGGCGCGGGCAAGATTGTGAACATTGCTTCGGTCCAGTCGATGCTGGCCCGTCCGGGAATCGCCCCCTACACCGCGTCCAAGGGCGCGATCACTAACCTGACCAAGGGCATGGCGACCGACTGGGCCAAGCACGGCCTGAACTGCAACGCCATCGCGCCGGGCTATTTCGACACGCCACTCAACGCTGCCCTCGTTGCTGATCCTGAGTTCAGCGCATGGCTGGAAAAGCGCACCCCCGCAGGCCGCTGGGGCAAGGTCGAGGAACTGGTCGGCGCCTGTATTTTCCTGTCGTCTGATGCCTCTAGCTTTGTGAATGGTCACACGCTGTTCGTGGACGGAGGCATCACCGCAAGCCTGTAATTCAAAAGTCTTTCTGGGGAGGAAGAGACATGAGTGACAAACCGGTTATCGGGTTCATCGGCGTGGGGTTCATGGGCCACGGGATGGCCAAGAACATCGTGCAAAAGGGCTATCCGCTCTACATCAAGGGCAACCGCAACCGCGAGCCCGTCGAAAGCCTGAAGGGGATGGGCGCGATCGAAGTCACCTCAGCCAAGGAGATGGCCGAGAAGTGTGACATCATCCATATCTGCCTGTCCAACTCGCCGCAGGTCGAGGCGATGTTCCGAGATGAGGACGGCATTCTGGCGGGCGCACGCCCCGGCCTTATCGTGGTTGAAACCTCGACGGCGGACCCGACCTCGACCATGGCGCTGGCGGCGGAACTGGCGGCAAAGGGGGGCACGTTGGTGGATGCCCCCTTGGGCCGGACCCCCAAAGAGGCCGAGGCGGGGACGCTGGATGCGATGGTCGGCGCGGATGACGAGACCTTTGCCAAGGTCGAGCCCGTGATCCGCTGTTGGGCTGCGAACATCACCCGTACGGGCGGCACTGGTTCCGGCCATAAAATGAAGCTGCTGATGAACTTTATGGCGATGGGATATGCCGCCCTTTATGCCGAGGCGACCGTGCTTGGGGCCAAGGTCGGAATCGCCCCTCAGACCGTGCGGCAGGTGATCGGGACCAGCCGCTTGGGCAACGGGTTCTTTGACACCTTTATGAAGTACACGGTGGACCGCGATCGCAACGCGCATCTGTTCACCATCACCAATGCCTCCAAGGACGTGCGCTATGCCAATAACATGGCGTCCGACGCGGGGGTCGTGGGGATCATGGCTGCGGCAATCAAACAGTACTACACCCACGCCGAAGCCGTCGGGCGCGGCGGGGACTATGTGCCTATGCTCGGTGATATCGTGGCCGAGATGAACGGCATGAACATGGCCGACGAAGTGAAAAAGGGAGAGGGCTGAGCCCCCTCCGATTGCCGGTGGTAGGGCTTAGTCGATCCAGACGGCCTTGCCTTCGGCGACCATCGCGTCGAGGTCAAAGAAGGATGTCTCGCCGCCTTTGACCTTGGCCTCGAAGGCCACTTCGGCGGCTTTGACGTCCTCTAGCGCTTTGATGGTTGCGTCGATTTTCGCGTGGGGGATTACGACGACACCGCTGCGGTCGGCCACGATGATGTCGCCGCTGCACACGTACTGCCCGCCGATCATTGCGCCGTCACCCACTGCGCCCGGCCCTTTGGAATAGGGAGAGTTCGGGTTTAGTCCGGTGCACCATGCGGGCAGGCCGACCTCTTCGATCCCTTCGACGTCGCGCATGGGGCCATCGGTGACGAACCCAGCCAGATCGTTGTTCTTCATCATCCCAAGGATCAGATCGCCGCAGGCCGAGGTGCCTTGGTGCCCGTGGACGGCGGATAGCAGAATGTCGCCGGCTTGAACCAAGGACAGCGCCGCCATGGTCGCCAAAATTTCAGCAGGGCCGTTTTCCGCGACGACCGCTGTGCCGACAACGGGGCCGCTGGTGGTGGCCGCACCGATGGGGGCAATCGCGGTGTCCAGCGATCCTGCGCCGTTCATCGCATCACAGACAAAGCCCGTTGGCACCCCGCGAAAGGCGTCGATCTGTGCGGCGGTCGGGCGCGGGAAGTTGCGGCGGATGCGCAGGATGGGAGGTTCTTCGAGCATGGTTCGGCCTTTCGGTTAGAAGATAAAGCGCAGGGCATAGAAGGTCGCCATGCCCGCGATGATTGAGAAAATGACGTTGACCCGCAGCCCCACGACTAATGCGGCAAGGGCGGCGGTAATGCGGATGGGATCGACGGTGCCCTCGGTGGCTGGGGGCCAGACCACCAGCGGCATGAAGATCGCGGGAAACACCGCGACCCCCACATAACGCAGATGCAAAAGCGCCCATTCGGGCATCTCCTTGCCCCCGAAAATCCCGAGGAAAGAAAAGCGGATCAGGAATGTCCCCAGACCCAACAGCAGGGTCAACACCCAGAAATCAAAGTCAGAGATCATGCCGCCTCCCTTGCCGCGCGGCGGCGCAGATAGAGCTCGGTTTGTGCTCCGCTGATCATCGCGAGGCTTGCAGCGACCATGATCCCGAGGTTCCACGGCACCCACGAAAACAACAGGATGCTGACGCCCGACACCAGCGCGGCCACGTAATGCGGGACAGAACGCAGCAGCGGTCCCGTGAGGGCGATGAAACAGATCGGCAGCGCGAAATCGAGCGACAGGGACGCAGGGATCGCCTGACCCACATAGGCACCCACAAAGCTGAACCCGTACCAGAACGGACAGATCAGCATCATGCAGCCAAAGTAATAGGCGACCTTGGCCGCGGGCGGCATGTCGGGGCGCTCTTCGTAGGTTTTCACGCAGACGGCAAAGGCCTGATCCACCATCAGATAGGCCATCAAAGCCCGAACACTAAACCGCGTGTGGCCGATGTGGGGCACCAGAGCCGCTGAATACATGGCCATCCGTAGGTTCACCGCCAGCGACGTCAGCAAAGCGATGAACACAGGCGCATTGTCCTGCAGCAGCGCCAGCGCGGTGAACTGCGCGGCCCCTGCGATCACCAGAATGGTCATGCTCATGGTCTGGAACAGGTCCAGCCCCGCATCCCGCGCCACCACGCCGAACAGCATGGAGTAGGGGATCACGATCAGGATAAACGGCGCGCAGTCCAAGTACCCGCGCCAGAACGCTTTGCGCGGTGTCAGAACGGTCATTCCAGCGACCTTGCCCGCCAGTTCAGACGCACATAGGCCAGACCCGCCGCGGTCGACACGCAGCCCGCTTTTTGCCGCGCCACCAGTTCTGCACTCTGGTCGGTCAGACGGTTCAGTTCTTCCATCCGGTCGCACTGGAGCAGGGCGGACAGCACATCGTATCTGGTTTCGATCCCAGCGATCGCGGACAGTTGGTCATCGCCTCGGGCGCGGATCGTTTCCATTTGCTCGGCGATGGCGGCGTTCCAGACCTCTTGGGTCTTGGTAAAGCACAGGGCAGAGGCTGCGTGCATCTCTTCGGGCATGCCTCCGCATTCGGAGTGGGCCAGATCCACACAGGCATTCGGGCTGGTTTGTGCGCTGAATGCATCGGTCAAACAGGCGTCCACGGTCTCCATGGACATCTGGGCCGTCGCGGGTGCGGACAGCATCAGACACAGGGCGCCGATCGCGCCAATG
>CAXQKF010000295.1:0-3513 GCA_964224285.1 Donghicola sp.
GAAACGCCGGTTTTCGTACTTGCCACGTCCGAGGATCACATCGCCCCCTGGACCTCGATTTATCCAGCGACGCAGATACTCGGCGGCGAGGTTGAATTTGTCCTTGGCGGCTCGGGCCATATTGCCGGAGTCATCAACCCCCCGACCGAACGTGCCAAATACGGTTTCAGAAAAAGCGACACCTATCCGCCAGAACCAGCGAATTTTCTGACCAAGGCCACGGAAATGCCGGGGTCGTGGTGGCCCTACTGGGCGGACTGGCTCGAGGCCAAAGACGGCAAGACCGTCAAGCCTCGAAAGCCCGTCAACCGCGGAAAGTACAAATCCATCGAGCCGGCACCGGGAAGCTACGTTCGGGCGAATTGAGACCGCGTTCCATGACAGGGATATGTGGTCGTTCGGTACTGCCGGAAATCGCCGCGAAACCTGAACGCCATCCCTCGTGAAGCGGAACGACCGGAAATCCTATCCCTATTGAACCAAGCATCAAACGTCTTGCATTCCTCGGCATAATCAAATGGCCGGTAGCGGATACTCCTGTGCATATGTGGGCAGGGCAACGATCTTCGTCAGATTTCACCGAATGAATTGCCCCCCAATCAACCGGCATTCCGAAATCCCGACTGTGACTGGTCTGGTTGTATGCCGAAATTGAGCGCAAAAACACAGCATTGGGTGCGCTAGGCTCGTATTCCATCGCTGACAAGTTCAAGGATCTGGTTGGCAATAACCTCGGGAGGTTCCGGACCGTCGGGATCGTACCACTCCGGCATCTGGTTGAAGGCCGAGAACAGAACCTGGGCGAGCCTTTTAGGCGAGCATTCGCGGATTGACTTATCCTTGATACCTGCCTCGATGACCTCTTCAAGGAATTCCTGACCGTCGCGCAAGGTTTGGCGCAGTTTTTCCTGATTCTT
Source organism: Donghicola sp. (assembly GCA_964224285.1). Taxonomy (GTDB): domain Bacteria; phylum Pseudomonadota; class Alphaproteobacteria; order Rhodobacterales; family Rhodobacteraceae; genus Donghicola. The sequence goes on from CAXQKF010000295.1 coordinate 918, forward strand.
GCCCGTGAGGTTGCGGCGCGCCTCGCGAATCAATGAGGAACCGAAATCGCTCACAACCAATGCAGCGTAGGAACGAAAAAACACATGAACCCTGTCAAGGCCATTGCCAGTTGACCTTTGGGCCGCGTCAAAGCACAGACCGACCCTTTCCAGGGAAACCAGTGCGCACTGCATTAGGATGTTTTCCTTGTTGCGGGCGTAATAATACAGTGCAGGCTTGGTCAGATCCAGTTCAGCGGCGATATCATCGAGCGAGGTTTTCTTGTAGCCGACCGACGAGAACAGACTCGCCGCGACATCCAAAACTGCGCGGCGTTTAAGTTCCTGCTGTTCCTCGACGTCTTTTGTCTTTTTATGCCATTGGATCGCAGGCACATTTCCCTCACTATAAATTGTGCGCCGGGCGAGAGAACTTCCCGCCCGACATGTTGGCGAGATTAGTAGTCGAGGCCCCGGGCTGCAACGGTCCAGGAGCCGTTTTCAACCCTGGCCAGAATCAGCGTTTCCACCCCCTGGTGATCTTCGGGGCCAAAGCTGATTGTTTGGCCGCCGATCGGATCGACATAGCCATTGATCGCCTCGATCGCAGCCAAGAAGCCTTCGGTGGTCAGTTCGGGGCCTGCCGCTTCAAGCGCCTCGGCCAGCAAATCGATGAAAATATAGCCCAACTGCGCCTGCGGCTCCATTTTTGTCCCATAGGTCTCTGCATAGGTTTCCAGGATGCGTTTGGCCTCGCCTTCCGAAGTCGCGACATCGGCGAAGACGAAGGGCGAAACCAGATAGAGCCCTTCCATTGCACCGTCTGCCGCCTTGGCCACGGCATCCATGTAGGGGATCATGCCCGTGACGAAGATCGGTTCGAAACCGAGCTTCTTTGAGGTGGCAACGGTCAAGATCGTGTCCTTGACGCTGCCGGCGTTGAAGACGATGTCGCAGCCTGCATTCTTCAAGGTCGTGACCGAAGACACCATGTCGGTCTCTGTGGCCGCATGCTCGGTTTTTGCAACGATCTCCATGCCGTATTCATGTAGCTGCTGTTCGACGCCAAGCGTCATCGACTCGCCCGCCTCGTTGGCGATCTGCGACACGCAGGGAGTCACAAACCCGCCGTTCTCATGAAAATAGGCAACCGCCGCTCGGAACTGCTCGGTATAGCTGCGGAAGAAGGCGTATTTCATTGGATGCAGCGGCTCGGCCATCTCGGTCGCCGCGGTCATGGGAAACAGGTTAGGAACGCCGGCCTCCAACTGCTGCGGCATGACCGCGAGGTTCATTGGTGTTCCCAGCGCGCCGACCATGGCAAAGACCTTGTCGCGGCGCAACAGTTTGTTGGCTGCCTGAATGGCGCGCGGCACCTGATATTGCATGTCCTCGATCACGATCTCAAGCTGGCGGCCATGGATGCCGCCGGCGGCGTTGATCTCGTCCACGCGCATCCGCAGGCCGTTGGCTTCGGGCACACCCCAGACAGCCAGCGGGCCGCTGAGATCGGTATAGCTGCCAAGCGTGATCTTATCTTCGGTCACGCCCTGCGGACCAGCGATGGCCGCCCCGGTGACCAGCGCGGAGAGCGCCAGTGCAGTTGCAAAATTCTTCATGATTTCCTCCCTTTCAAGTTTCAGTACATAGTTTCAATGAGGTCTTTGTATTTACGCTCGACCTCGTTGCGTTTGAGTTTCATCGTCGGAGTGAGTTCCTCATCCTCAGCCGTCAGAAGCACGTCGATCAGGCGGAACTTCTTCACTTGTTCCACCGGCGAAAATCCGGAATTCGCACGGTCCACCTCGTTGCCAATCAACTCGATGATCGGCTCGCTTTCGCAGAGCGATTTGTAGTTCGAGAACGGGATGCGCTTGTCCTGTGCGTATTTCTCGACCGTTTCCTGGTCGATCATGATCAGCACGGTTAGGTACTTGCGCTTGTCGCCAATGATCACCGCGTCCGAGATGTAGGGCGAGAATTTCAGCTCGTTTTCCAGCTGCGAGGGCGTGATGTTCTTGCCGCCGGCGGTGATGATGATGTCCTTCTTGCGGTCCAGAATGGTCAGATCGCCATTGTCGTCCATCGTGCCGACATCGCCGGTAGGCACCCAGCCATCCACCATGGTCTCGGCGGTCTTTTCCGGCTGGCTCAGGTAGCCAGAGAAGTTTGACCGCGCGCGTATCAGGATCTCGCCATCCTCGGCCAGTTTGGCTTCGACGCCGCGCATGGCCCGCCCGATCGAGCCGATGGGCGATTGGCCTGGAACCGTGGCAGTGACAATGCCAGTCTCGGTCTGTCCATAGGCTTCCTGCACAGAGACGCCGAGCGCATTGAACCAGCGAAGCAGTCGGGCCGAGATCGGCGCGGCGCCCGAAACGATCGTATGCGCCCGTGCCAGACCCAGTTCCACGCGGATGTTGCGCAGGACAAGGAAATCGATCGCTCGGTGAAAAAGGGAAAGGCCCAGCGGCACCTGTTTGCCCGCAGCCAGCAGATCTGCCCGGCGTTCGGCCACTTTCAGCGCCTGCGTATAGGCAAAGCGTCCAAAGGCGGTGGCGTCATTCATGATGAAAGAGATGCGGGAATAAAACTTTTCCCACACCCGCGGCACGGC
>CAXQKF010000296.1:0-5254 GCA_964224285.1 Donghicola sp.
GAAGATGGAAGTCCGGATACCCTCGGTTGTCGTCCTGAAAGATTTTGTAAAACCTCAAAAGCGCGTGGCCTTCACGCGCTTTAATCTTTTTCTGAGGGACGAATTCTGCTGCCAGTCCTGCGGCGGGCGGGGTGATCTGACGTTTGATCACGTGATCCCGCGGGCGCGCGGTGGCATTACCAGTTGGGAAAGCGTGGTGGCGGCGTGTTCGCGCTGCAATCTGCGCAAAGGGTCGAAATCCCTGCGCCAAGCAAACATGCACCTGCGCAAACCGCCCAAGCAACCTTCGGCGGACGAGCTTCAGAATGTGGGCCGCAAGTTCCCGCCGAACCATCTGCACGTCAGCTGGATGGACTACCTGTATTGGGATGCCGAACTGCAGGCATAACCTCGCAGTCCGGAACCGATTTAGCTGGTATAGGCACGGGTCGGGCGGTCGAACACACGCCGTCCAAGGGCAGAGGCCGCAAGGTCCACCATCAACTGCGCCGTCCGTCCGCGTTCGTCGAGGAAGGGGTTCAGTTCCACCAGATCGAGCGAGGTCATCAGCCCGCTGTCCGCGATCAGCTCCATGCACAGGTGGCCTTCGCGCACGGTTGCACCGCCGGGCACCGTTGTCCCGACCGCAGGTGCGACCGAAGGATCCAGAAAATCCACGTCCAGCGACACATGCAGGTTGCCGCCAGCGTCTTCCACATCCTTGAGAAACCGCCGCAAGAGCACCGAGATGCCGTTCTCGTCGATTTCCCGCATGTCGTGATAGCGGATATCACTGTCCTCGAGCATCGCCCGTTCGGCGTCGTCCACAGAGCGCAGGCCGATAATGCAGATGTTCTGCTCGGGGACCGGATTCGGAACATTCGGGAATCCGTCAAACCCCTCGCGGCCCGTCACATAGGCGAGGGGCGTGCCATGAAGGTTACCGCTCTCGGTGGTCAGAAGGGTATGGAAATCCGAATGGGCATCGAGCCAGAGCACGAATTGCGGCTTGTCCGTCGCAGCGGCCACACCGATGACAGAGCCAAGGGACAGGCTGTGATCCCCGCCCAGAAAGATCGGCAGACGGCCAGCCTCCATGGCCTTGCGGCCAGCGCGGGACAGGGCCTGTGTCCAGCCGATGGTTTCAGCCAGAGAGTGAACCGCAGGGTTCTCGCATTCCGGTGGGGTGACAGCATCAGGTTTCAGGTTGCCTACGTCGGTGACCGTATGGCCCAAGCGGCGCAAGGCCCGCGCCAGATTGGCGGTTCGATACGCATCAGGGCCCATGAGGCAGCCTTTGCCTTTCTTGCCGCTGTCCACGGGGGCTCCGATCAGTTCGATTTCCATGCTCTCAATTCCTTATGGTGAAAGTCCGGTGTTTTGGGCGGGTCCGCAGGGGGCGGGCACCCTGCGCCGGATTCGCAGGTCCAACTGTACGAACGGGACAGAGGCCGTGGCAACCACCAGACGCAAGACCCAGTCCGGCAAAAGAAAATCCCGATGGCGCGGGCACCATCGGGATTGTGATCTCTACCAGTGGAGCCGCGATCAGGGGATGATGCGGGTGTACTTGGACCCTTCGAGGGTGGCGCCAAGGCGCAGACCGGTCTGGCCAAAGACAACCGCGATGACGGGCGCTAGCGAGGTGGTCGTTTCGGCGCGGATTTTCTCGCCTTTGTCGGCCAGCGCGTATTCAACGTTTGCACCTGCGGCCCAGCCGCTCGAGCGACGGAAATCCGCCAGAGCTTCGGGGGTCATGAAGAACAGCACGTGCGCATACTGCTGTGCGCCGATCTGAAGGCCCACGGTGCCCTTGGTCGAGGCATAGTAATCCACGGTGGCGTTGTTGATGCGCAGAGCCCCGCGGCCATAGGCGCCGCCAAACCCGAGGCCAGCCTCGGTCACCAGCGGCATGACCAGCATACCGACCGATTTGTCAGCCAGATCACGGGTGCCGGGGTAGTTGTTGAACATGTAGCTCAAGGTGCTGTCGACGCGGGCGTCAATGATTTGAGCGCCCTGCGAATTCACGCCATTGCCACATGCAGCGACCAGCGGAAGCGCGCCCAAACCGGCGACGGTAAAAAAACGGCGGCTAATGTCTGTCATGGTTTTGCCTGTCCTCTAGCGGGGTATTCCCGGTTGTTATGGCGCAACTATAGGCTTGTCGACCGATTATGTCACCTAACAAGCGCGACACACTGCCGGAATTGCAGGTTAACCGCCGATGATCTTGGCGGCGGCAGGGGCGAAATAGGTCAGAACCCCGTTGCAACCGGCCCGTTTGAAGCACATCAGGCTTTCCATCATAGCGCGTTCCCCGTCGATCCAGCCGTTCTGGGCTGCGGCCTGCATCATCGCGTATTCGCCGCTGACCTGATAGGCATAGACCGGCACACCGAATTCGTCCTGCGCGCGGCGGCAGATGTCCAGATAGGGCATTCCGGGTTTGACCATGACCATGTCCGCGCCTTCGTCCAGATCGCGGGCAATGCAGCGCATGGCCTCGTCGGTGTTGGCAGGGTCGAGCTGGTAGGTCTTCTTGTCGCCCTTCAGAACGCCCGAGGCGCCGACCGCATCCCGGAAGGGGCCATAGAAGGCGCTCGCGTATTTCGCGCTGTAGCTCAGGATCGCGACATTGGTGTGGCCCGCATGTTCCAGCGCCTGACGCATATCGCCGATACGCCCGTCCATCATATCCGACGGCCCGATGATATCTGCGCCAGCTTCGGCCTGCGACAGAGCCTGCTTGACCAGAGCCTCGACGGTTTCATCGTTGACCACATAGCCATCGATCAGAAAACCGTCCTGACCGGTGATGTTGTAGGGGTCCAGCGCCACATCGGTCATGATCGCCATATCGGGCAGGGCGGCCTTGATCGCGCGGGTTGCGGTATTGGACAGGTTGTCGGGGTTCCATGCCTCGGCGCAGTCCAGCGTTTTCTTGGACGGATCGGTGTAGGGGAACAGGCAGATCGTGCTGACCCCCAGATCGAACGCTTCTTTGGCGGCTTCGACGATCTTGTCCACGCTGCGGCGGTACACTCCGGGCATCGAGGGCACGGGCTCTTCGACCCCTTGGCCATCGCGCACAAAGACCGGCCAGATCAGGTCATCAACGCTCAGGTTGTTTTCACGGACGAGACCGCGCAGAGCAGGGGTGCGGCGCACGCGGCGCGGACGACCGGCGGGACAAGCAGCAGGAGCATAGGGCATGATCGGACCTCCAAAGGTTTTTTGATGGGTGCCACGGATTTGCGGGCACCTCAAGTCTGGGCATTACGGTTCAACCGCGCTATGTCCCGTTCCTGACATCATTTTCAGGAGAGTGCCTTGGACCTTGGCGGGCGTATCTTTGAACTGATCGACATGCGGTCATTCTCCAATCTGTGGTATTGGATTGTGCTGGCGGCCATGTGGTCGTCCCTGAGCCATTTTGTTCTAGGGGTGCCCTATGACATGGTCTCCCGCGCCAGAAAGCATAACGGACAGGAAATGGCCGACCTGAACGCGCTGGTCCACATCAAGGCGCGGCGGATGCTGATGGTCTATGAACGCGCAGGGACGTGGATCGTGGCCGGTTTGTCCTTTGGTCTGAGCATGTTGCTGTTTCTGGGCTTCTGGTTCGGGCTGGAGTTCGCGCAGGCGGTGTTCCTGCTGATGGGGCCTGTGATGATCGTGACATTCATGCGGATGAAGCTTGCTGGCCGGATCATCGACCACACGATCGAGGGCGCCGCCCTGTGCAACGCCATCTCGCGCAACCGGTTCTACACCCAGCTGATCGGGATGACCGCTGTGTTCGCCACCTCTATGTGGGGCATGTACCAGAACCTAAGCATCGGAGTTTTCGGTTAAGCCATGGCAACCTGGAACGCTCAACACCTGACCGTGGGCGGCGCGCCCGAAGGCTATGACGCCCGCCTGATCCTCTCGGAGATGGAGCGCAGCAAAGCCCCCGTCCTGCACGTGGCGCGCGACGACAAGCGCATGCAGGCCATGCGGGACGCGCTGAATTTCTTTGCGCCCGACCTGCCGGTTTTCACCTTTCCGGGGTGGGACTGTCTGCCCTTTGACCGCGTCTCTCCGAACCCCGACATCACCGCCGCGCGGATGGCCTTGCTGGCCGCGCTGGTCCACGGGATGCCGGAGAAGTACGTCCTGCTGACCACCCTGAACGCCGCAACCCAGCGGGTGCCTGCGCGGGACACCCTAAGGGGCGCGTCCTTTATCGCGTCTGTTGGCAGCCGCGTGGATGAAAAGGAGCTGCGCAATTTCCTTGTGCGGATGGGCTTCAGCCAGAGCCCCACGGTGATGGAGCCCGGTGACTACGCCATTCGCGGCGGCATCATCGACATCTTTCCGCCCGGCGATACGGGGCCTGTGCGTCTGGACTTCTTCGGTGACACGCTCGACGGTATCCGGCGGTTTGATCCAGTCAGCCAGCGCACCACCGACACGCTCGAGATCATCGAGCTGGCCCCCGTGTCCGAGGTCATCCTCGAAGACAGCGCGATCACCCGTTTCCGCCAGAACTACCGCGTGGAATTCGGCGCGGCGGGGAATGACGACCCCCTCTACGAGGCCGTCAGCGCGGGCCGCAAACAGCAGGGGATGGAGCACTGGCTGCCGTTCTTCCACGAGCGGCTCGAGACCCTGTTCGACTTTGCCCCCGATGCGGTGATTACCTTGGACGAGGCGATGACCGCCGCCCGTCTGTCCCGCTGGGAGGGTATCGCGGACCAGTACGAAACCCGCCAGCACGCCCTGCAAACCAGCAAGAAGGGCGACACCCCTTACAAGCCCGCGCCGCCTGAACTGCTCTATCTGACCGACGAGGCGTGGAACGAAACGGTGAACGACCGCCGTGTGATCCAGTTCCACCCCTTGCCGCAAGCGACCGGCCCCAATGTGACCGACGCAGGCGGGCGGATCGGGCGGAACTTTAGCCCTGAGCGGCAGCAGGAAAGCGTCAGCCTGTTTGGTGCGCTCGCCGATCATATCAAGAAGAAGCTTGCCAAAGGCCCCGTGGTCATTGCCAGCTATTCCGAAGGCGCGCGCGAACGTCTAACCGGCCTGATCGAGGATGAAGGTCTGGCCGAAGCGATCCCGATCATGGATGGCACCCGCATCGGCAAAACCGGCCTGCATCTAGCGGTCTGGTCGCTAGAACACGGGTTTGAGGCACCCATGGGCGACAAAGCCCTGACCGTTATAGATCGGAAGAGCGTCGTGTAGGGAAAGAGTGTCGATACCTGTGTAGATCTCGGTGGTC
>CAXQKF010000297.1:0-29595 GCA_964224285.1 Donghicola sp.
GAACATCGGTCACGCAGGTGCCACAGATGCCTTCTTCGCATTTGACCTCGATCTTTACACCTTCGCGGGCCAAAGCCTTGGCGATGGTCTCGTCCGGCCCGACAGTCACAGTGATCCCAGATTGCGCCGCGACCACTTCGAATGTCTCGCCCGAGGCATCCACATCCGCGCTAAAATATTCGCGGTGCACATTTTTTTGACGGTGCCCGGCATTTTCTGCCGTCTGGATCACCCAGTCCATATATCCTGCCGGACCGCACACGTAGATGTGGGTAGCAGCATCCGGTGCAGGCAGCGCCGCTTGCAAATCCAAGGGGGCCGAGTCGTCGTGATGCACTACGATCCGGTCCTTGAACGGAGCGGTTTCGATCAGGTCGGCAAAGGCCATGCGATCCGCCGAGCGGGTGCAGTAATGCAGGGTGAAATCCGCGCCCTTGGCATGAAGCTCCCACGCCATCGCCAGCATCGGGGTCACGCCGATCCCGCCGCCGAACAGCACGGTTTTCTGGGCCGAGTGGTCCAGTGCAAAGTGGTTGCGCGGCCCCTCTACGTGGATTTGCTCGCCCGCTTTCACAAGTTGGTGCAGGGCGACCGATCCGCCACGGCTGGCCGGATCGCGCAGGATACCCAGTTGCCAAACGTTGCGGTCAGCGGGATCACCGGCCAGCGAATACTGGCGCCACAGGGGGCCTTCGGGGGTGTCCACCAACAAGTCGATATGGGCGCCTGCAGTGACCTCTGGCAGTGGGCCGTCGGCGGTCAGGGTCAGGCGCATGATGTCGCCGCGATCATCCAGCCGTTCGGCGACGGTCAGGACCAAGGGCGTGGTGTCGTGCATGTCCTTCATGGCTTACCTCATGTATAGGCCGCCGTTCACGTCCCAGCAGGCGCCAGTGGTGAAACCAGCGTCGGGGGCGCACAGCATGGCCACCATTTTCGCAACAAATTCAGGGCGTCCGAGCTGCCCCACGGGGATACCGGCCAAGAAGCCTTCCATCCGGTCCTCGGGCACGATCCCGTGCACCATGGGCGTGTCCATCGGGCCGGGTGAAATCGCGTTCACCGTCACGCCGAAGGGGGCCAGATCGCGGGCAAAGACCTTGGTCAGGGTCAGGATCGCCCCCTTGGAGGCCGCGTAGTGCGCCCCCGTGGCCGTCCCGCCGTTCTGCCCCGCAAGGCTGGCCATGTTCACGATGCGGCCATAGCCTCGTTCCTTGAAATGGCGGCCAAAGGTCTGGCATCCGGCGAAACATCCGCCCGCGTTCACGGCCATCACGGTGTTGAACTCGGCTGGGTCGATCTCCAGCACGGGGCGGGCTTGGGTCATGGCGGCGTTGTTCACCAGAACTTCGGCGCTGCCCCAGCGGTCGATCACCTTGTCCAGAACGGTCTGGAAATCGGCAGGCTTGGCCACGTCCAGCGTCGCCGTCACAGCCGTTTCCCCCGCCAAGTCCAGTTCCGAGGCCAGCGCGCCCGCCGCCTCCTGATCCAGATCGGTGATCACCACGCGAAAACCTGCGGCGTGCAAGGTACGGGTGGCGATGGCGCCAAATCCCTTGGCGCCCCCCGTGATCACGGCTGTCTGGATGACATCCGGCAACGGCGCCCCCATCAGAACAGATAGCTGATCGAGGTCAGCATCCCGTCGCTGTTCAGAAGGCGGATGATCTTGTCATGGATTTTCAGCCCCTCTTCGGTTTGCTCCAGCTTCCATGTGACGTTCATGGCAAAGCTGCGCTGGCGTCCGAATTTATCCTCCATCACGTGCTGCGCGGCGCGAACGGTGATCAGGCTGCCTTCGACGCTGTCGATCACGATGCGTGAAACCGTGCGCACGGATTCCGCAGGCGGCGCGGCAGAGATCGAGAAACCGCCCTGCAAGCGTTTGACCCGCATGTCGCGCATCAGCGCGTTGTCATAGGCGATGTTCAGGGTGTTGGCGAAATCGTCGCCCTGTTTGTCCACAGGGATCACGTAGTGGCCGCTTGCGGTCCATAGTTGCAGCCACTGGTCGTATTCCTTGGCATCCAAGAGGTCCGCTTCCATCCACAGGAAATCGGTGATCGAGGCCAGATTTACTTCGGTTTGCGCGGGGAAATCTTTCATTGTTCCATCACCTTCTTCCACATTTTGTAGGCAGAGCGCATGCCGGTCTCGGCGCTGATGTCGCCCACGGGCAGGCCATTGTCGGATGTCTTTTCCAGCCCCAAACCACGGTTCACCATGACGTCGATATCGTCGCCGCCACCGGCCGAGCCGCGCTGGACGCGTTCCCACACCTCGGCATCATCGGGCGAGCCAAAGCCCATCGGCCCTTGGAAGTGCTCGTGAATGCGCATCCGCATCTGGTTTGCCGCTGCGGGGCCACCGTCCATGCCGATCGCGATGTGGCGGATTTCGGTTTCGTGCACCGACACGGGGCGCAGGATGCGGAAGAACGACAGCGAGCACGCCGCAGTCGGGAAGAGGTTCAAGTTGAACCCGCAGCCCGCCACCGCGCGGACCAGACGGCGCACCTGCGCCTCGTCGTAGTCCGTGCGCAGATCTTCGGCCAGCTCGGCGAACCGCTCGGGAATGGGTGAGCCGTCATCGACATCCAGCTCGATGAATTCGGGCATCATCACCATGACCGAATGGCCGTTCCCCAGATCCTCGACATAGCCGTCATCGTCGTCCATAAAGCTGAATGTCTCGGTCGCCTCGCCATCCAGAGATTGCAGGAAGCTCTTGTGAACAATGGGGAAATGGTAGGCGTCAGTGGTGTTCTCCAACTGGATTTTCCAGTTCATCGGCACCTTGAACTGATGCTCGCCCAAGGTTTTGACCGGATAGCCGCCGCCCTGCTTCATGAACAGTTTGATCCACGGCTTGGCATTCCCAAGGAAGTCCTCTAGCGGCTCCACATCCATGTTGTAGGATGCAAAGATCATGCCTTCGAAAATGCCGACCTTCAGCTGCTTGAGGCCGAACTCTTTCTTGTCGAAGTCGGTGTTGTAGCCTTCGGTATAGGGGATCGCGCGCAGCTCGCCGTTCAGGGCATAGCCCCAGCCGTGATAGGGGCACTGGAAGGATGAGGTCTTGCCCTTCTTGATCTCGCACACGGTCGCGGCGCGGTGGCGGCAGCGGTTGACCAGAACGTGGATTTCCCCCTTGCGGTCACGGGAAATGATCACGGGCTGTAGGCCCACATGGCTGAGTTTGAAGCTGCCCTTGTCCGGCACTTCGGATGTGTGGCCGACCCAGACCCAGACCTTGCCAAAGATCTTTTCCATCTCTTCGTTGAACAGCGCGGGGTCTTCGTACATCGGGGTTTTCACGCGGTCGTTCAGCACCAGATCATCGGTGCCGATGCCGCCGGGGGTTTGGTCAAGAGACATCGGTTTGTCCTATTGGTTCAGTCCGCAGCCACAGGCGCAGACGGGGTTGGAGCGGGAATTTGCACGGGCTGGTTCCAGTCGGACACGGGCCGCGCATAAAGGTTTCGGGTGGTAAAGCGGTGCATCCGCCACGCGCCATCCTGACGGGCAAAGGTGATCACCAGCCGCGCCGCCATCACAAAGGATTGCCCGTCATGAAAGGTCGGCGTTTGCAGCATGATCCAGCGTCCGGTCTTGGTGCCATCCGCGTTATGGGTCAGCGCCTCTGCGGTCAGGAAATGCGCGTTCATGGCGAAATGCGGGGGCGTGGTGCAAAACCCCGCCATCCAGTCCATGATCGCCTGACGGCCACGGTGCGCGCCAAAGTCGGCCTCGTACCGGTCACCGGCACCGGACCAGATGGCGTCCGTGGTGAACAGAGCCCCCAGTGCGGTCAGGTCCGTGTCCGCATCCAGCCGGTCGCAGATGTCCATGTAATCGGACAGGCAGCGGCGGCAGGCGGCTTCGGCCTCTAGGGCGCCCAGACGGGACAGGATGGCGGTCAGATCACTCACAGCGCGGGGATCTCCAGCGCGCGGCCCATACGGGCCTCGATCCGCATATAGCGCCACAGGCGGTGGTTTTCCTCGCCGACCTCGATGGTGCGGAACAGGTTGCACGCGGCCTTCACGGCCTCACGGTCGGGAAAGTCGCACAGCATGTAACAGGTCCAAGGGAAGCCCGTGGGCGACGTGCCAACCATGGTTTCGTCGTCGTCGATGGTGCCCAGAACGGTCACGCCCTCGGTCGCGGCGACGGTGCCCATAAAGGTCGAGAACCCCTTCCACACCATACCGATCTGGTCGAACGGCAGGTCAAAGAAATTTTGCTGGACCGCGATGCACAGAAGCGTGCGCAAGGGTTTGGTATCACTCATTATTCTATTCCTTCGGGTGAATTTGATGTGAGCGGCAAAATCAGGGGAAACCGGGGGGCGTGCGTTCGCCGAACATGGCAGCGCCAGCTGCGGTCCACGTCCCCTCGCCCATAAAGGCGTGCTGCGCGACGCAGGCCGCGTCGATCATCAGACGCCCCAAGGGGTGCCCCGCCATCATCGCGTTCGACCCGCCCATGACAAAGGCATCGCGGGCCACAGCAGCCCCTTCGTGGGCGGCGGCAGTGGCGGCGAGGCGCAGGCACACATGGGTGTCGGGGGTGACGCTGGAGTTGTGCTTCAACTCCTCCCACGCGCGGGCGGTGGCGTCGAAGAATTGGGCTCGCACACCGGCAAGGCGGCTTTCGGCGCGGGCGAGCATCGACTGGATGTTCGGGCGGGCACCGGGGTTCGGCGCGCCGGTGATCGACGCCCGCTGTGCAGCATCCGACCGGATGTAATCCAGCGCCTCGCGGGCGGCACCCAGCGCGACCACGGCCAGCACCTGCGCGGCCAAGGCCATCGCGGGGTAGCGGAAAATCGCATCCTCCATCGCGGATCGCGAACCGCGGACAAAGGTCATCTCGTCAGGCACCAGCACTTTGTCAGCGACCAGATCGTGGCTACCGGTGCCGCGCAGGCCGATGGTGTCCCACGTTTCGTCAATGGTAATCGCCGCGCGGGGCATGACAGCGGTGCGCGGCAGCGGCGAGCCCTCGCCCTCTAGCTTGATACCGCCTCCCAAGAGGTCCGCCCCCATGGAGCCAGAGCACCACGGCCAACGGCCGGTGACCTCGATCCCGCCAGCCACGCGGGTGGCGTCTTGGGGCGGGAACAGGCCGCCCGCGAACACGGTGTCGGGGTTCGCGCTGTAGATTGCCGCGAAGCTGTCCGTCGGCAGTGCCGCCAAATAGGTCGAGGAGACCCCGAAGCTGGCCACCCACCCTGCTGAAGCATCTGCCGCCGCGATAGTCTCGATCAGCGCCAGGAAGTCCATCGGGCTGATCGCATCGCCGCCGAACCGCTGGGGGACAAAGGCACGGTAGACGCCGACCTTTTTGAACCCATCCACGATGTCCTGCGGGATGTGACGCAGCTGGTCGAATTCGGCACGGCGGGAACGGATCGTATCAAGCAGTTGCGCCATCTCGGCGCTTTGGGCGTTGCGCGTAGCAACCGGTTCGGGATGGGTCATCCAATCATCTCCACAAAAGGTTCGGTGGTGAGCTGGCGCTCTAGAAATTCGGCGATGGCGCACAGGCGGGCCTCTTCGCCTTTGCGGCCCACCAGTTGCAGGCCCGCAGGCAATCCGGCGGCGGTGCGCAGGGGCACGGTCAGCGCGGGGTGGCCGGACAGGTTGAAGGGGCGCACCAGCTTGGTCAGGGGAATAATTGTGGCGGGGTTCTGTGCCTGATCCCAAGTCGGGGGCACGCAGGGCATGGTCGGCAGCACCAGCGCATCAAGGCCGGTCAGGGCGTTATCAACCTCTTCGGTGAATTGGGTGCGGACCAGTTCCGCCTCGGCCGCCATCTCGGGTGTGACAGTCAGGGCGTTCAGCAGGCGGGCGCGCACTTCGGCCCCAAGGGTCGCGTTCGACCGCGCCAGATGCCCGAATTCGCCGGCCAGTTCGTAGTTGATCAGGGTGATGCCGGCCTTGAACGCAGCCTCCAGCCCGTCCAGCGGGGTGACGGTTTCCCAGCGGGGCGACAGCACGCCATCGACCGCTGCGATGATGTCGGCGTCCACTTGCACTGGCGTGCGGCCCAGTTTGGGGGCGTCGATCTGGACCGGAGCGAACCCGTCCAGCAGCATCCCTGCGGCGCGGGTCAGCATCTCGGCGCTGGCGGCGAAGGGGCCGATCACATCCAGCGACGACGCACGGGGGATCGCCCCACGGCGGCTGATCGCGTCTTGGGTCGGCTTCAGGCCATAGATCCCGCAGCAGCACGCGGGCTGGCGGATCGAGCCGCCAGTGTCGGTGCCGATCGCGAAATCACACAGGCCCGCCGCCACTGCCGCCGCCGAGCCAGAGGACGAGCCCCCCGGAATGCGGTCCGGCCACAGCGGATTAGTGGCGGTTCCGGCGTATGCGTTGGCCCCCGTCACCCCGAACGCTAGCTCGTGCATGGTGGTGGTTCCGGTGATGTGCGCTCCCGCCGCGATCAGACGCTGAACGACCGCTGCATGTTCGACTTCCAGCGGGGCATTCTCGAACGCAGCACTGCCGCAACGGGTCGGGAGGCCCTGCACGCCAATGCACTCTTTCACCAGAACCTTGGGGCCGGACTTGGGGCCAAGGTCGAGCGAATTCGTAATGTGTGCCGTAGTGCGGATCATGTGGCTCTCGCTTGCTGCATTTATGTGAATGTTACCGTAAAATGCTTAGCGGCCTAGTGGGAATCTCGTAATTTTCATATAAATTCTGTCGCAGGTGGATCACTCGCGAGAGGATCGGAACAGAAAAAGACGTCTTTTCAGGGGCTAAGGTGAACGCTCAAAAATCGCGCAGCTATTGCAGTTTTCAGATTTTATCGGTTCCTGAGAGGGCTGAAACCCCACCGGACGCGGCAATCAAGAGCGCCAAGGGATCAGAAGCGACTGAAGTTGGTTGGGCTAAATGTGCCGTAAAATTACCCTAGATTCGGGCGGGCGGCCGAAGGTGCCAAAAGGCAAAAACCTCGGAGCCGGCAGGCCCCGAGGTTGTTTCGACAATGGTCGTGCTGATTGAAGTTTAGATCGTTCTCAGGCGTTCCGACAGGTTGATGATCGCGGCATCCATGGATTGGGACGCGGTATCCACCTCTCCGACACCGGCCAGCAGTTGCTCTGCGGCAGCCGCCGCGCGGCCAGAGGCGTCGTGCACCACGCCAAGGCTGCCGTTCGATTCATCGACGTTCGACAGGGTGCGGCGCATCCGGACCGAGATGCTGTGGGTCGCTTCTTTTTGCTGGTGCGCGGAGACAGAAATGTTCTGGGCCTGCTGGTTCACCTGCCCGATCATGTCAGAGATTTCCGACATCGCTTCAGCGCTGAGGGCGACAGAGGCCAAGACCACTTCGATCTGCTCGGCGATCTCCGAGGTGGACTGACTGGTGCGTGCGGCCAGTTTGCCGATCTCGCCAGCCAGAACCTTGAAGCCCCGCCCTTCGGCGCCAGCGTTCGCGGCTTCGATCCCCGCGTTGATCGACAGAAGTTTGGTCTGTTTGGCGATGTCATCAATCAGGGTGACGACACCCGAAATGTCCGAGGCCGCCTTCTGAAGCTGGCGCGACGCGTCGGCCGCAACACCGGCCTTGGCCACGGATTGATCGGTCAACTCGGAGGTCACCGCAACCGAACGGGAGACGTTGTCCAGCGCCGCCGATAGCTCTTCGATCGAGGCGGCCACATCGGTCACGTCTGCACTGACCCTGACCGAACGTTCGCTGACCTTGTTGATCTGCGCTTGGGTTTCCTGTGCGATATTGGCCATGCCGACTGAGGCTTCGCGCGCCTCGCCAGAGGTTTTCGACAGTTTCTCCAGTGCTTTGCCTGCCTCTTCTGTGACAAAGCTCGCCACTTTGCGGATCGGCCCGAGCAGCCAACTGGTCAGGAAGAAACCACAGAGCAGGATCGCAACCACCGCGAAACCCGTCATCTTGAGCGAACGGTCACGGATTTCGTTGGTCGCCGCCATCACGGTGTCCATGTTGATTTCCGAAACGATAATCCAGTCCAACCCCTTGAGGCCCGCCGTGCGCCAGGATGCCAGCATCAGCTCGCCGCGTTCGTCGGTCAGGGTCTCGGTGCCATTGTCGGTCGAGCCGATGGCTTCGGCCAGCGGGCCGGGCATTTTGGAGCCAATCGTCAGATCCTTGTTGAAGGAATACTCGGACCGCAGTCGGCCATCTGTTCCGATCATGAAAGAGTGGTTCTTGTCGCCTTTGGACTCAGCCTTGCTAAGGATACCGGCGATCAGTTCCGACGGGAGCTGCACAGCGAAGATCCCGCCAAAGTTCTGGCCCTGCCCCACAGGGAACAGCGCAAAGGCAGCCTGTGCGTCGTAGGAGGGCGCGTATTTCTTGAAGTCCGCGATGACAAAGCCGTTCTCGCCGCGGGTTTCGATCATCGCTTGGACGGCGCGGCCGAAATTGGTTGTCGCATAGGGACCGTTGATCAGGCGAGTGCCGAAGTCGAGCTCCTTGAAAACGGAATAGACGATCCGGCCGTCATCGGGCTCGATCAGGAAGATGTCGTAGAAACCGTAGCCTTCGAGCTGTTTGCGGAAGGACGGGTGGATTTTCGCATGGATGCGGGCATAGGTGCTGGGTTCCGCAGGTTGGTCCAGCAGCTCTTTCTTGCCGACGGGGTTGGGATTGTCCGCGATGAACAGTTCCTGCAGCTTGATCGCTTGCTGGTCGAGGCCCTCGTGCCATTTGGCGGCGGTGGCATCCGAAGTGTCGGGCGTGTTTTTCTGTTGGAAATCATAGCGGTCCAACAGGGCCTGGCTCGGGCTCAGGACTTCGTCACGCTTGAGAAGGTATTGGGATTGACGTGACAGATTAGCGATGTCGTCGGCCAGGCCGTCCGTCGATGTCACAACGTTGCCGTATTCAATCACACTGTCAAAATAAGCCGAGATGAGTTGAGACTTTAGTTCGAGCCCTGCTTCGGCTGCGAGTACCGCTTCGTCGCGGGTGAAATTTGCCAATTCGTCCATGTTGATCTTGGACACAACGGTCAACGGGATAATGCCAGCAGCCAAAAGCGCCAGCCCCAGTTTATACTTGAAACGCATATATTCCCCTGTCTGCCTGCATAGTATGGCAGGCCAATAGTCGCTCCCGATTAGCACGAGGGGTATTCGTCGTGGGTGCTGGGAAAACGATAAATCACGAGGGGAAAAGGGTGCGGCTACGTCCTAATGGTGTGGTTGTCTAGCTGAGAGGCGAGTCTCTGTAGATTGTGGGGCGGCGTGCGCACCGCCGCCGCCCCAACCTCTATCAGTTCGGGGCAAGCCCCGTCGCAATCAGAATAGGCATGTATTCAGGGGACAAGCTGTTTTTGTTTCCCGTGCCTCCGACCAACAGGCTGGCTACGATCCCGAACACTAGAATGATCCGGTTGGCCTTGGCGACTTCGGCAAAGAATTTGCGGAACTTATCCGAGGTGATCCAGAGGTATGCGATCAGAACAAAGGCGTTCAGGAAAACGAACGACCACCAGCGAAAGAAGTCATGCCCAAGCGGGTAGAGCGCCAGCGGTGTCAGAACGAACATCAGTGATCCGTACAGCGCGTAGGGTTTCACGAAATCGGCAGCTCTGACCACGTTCACCAGGAAGACGAGGTGAAAGAAGACAGCCACCAAAAAGACCCCATGGTGCACCAAGGTCAGCGGGACGGAATAGAACAGCGTCCCCAAGGCGGAATCCAGACCGGACATCAGGATGTTGATTGCGCCCTTGAACAGGGGAGAGCCGTCTACGGACCGGCTAGCGTAAACTTCGTAGATGTCGTCCAGCGTCATCTCTGTGATGTCGCCATAGTACCAGATCACAACCGTCGCCAAGGTCACCGCGCAGAACGCCCCGAATGCAGGGACGAGCGGGTATTTGCCCTCAACACGCATGGACCAGATGAAGAATGCCATCGGCGCGGTCAGGAGCAACGCACCCTCGTGGATCAGGCAGGCCGCGATCTGGCAGAGGATGATGAACACCAGAGATGCCCATTTCCCAATGTAGAACGGTGACACCACCGAGAACAGCAGGAGCATCGCCAAGAAGATATCGAGGCGTCCGAAATCCTGCGTCGCAAAGTGCAAAGTCAGCGCGGGGCAAAACGCGAAGAACAGGAGAAGCAACGAGACATCGAGTGTCGGTTTCAGGACATACATCCGGAAGAACGCGCCGACAAAAATGACCCAGCAGGCCGCGAACCCGAGGATGTAAATCGCGCTGGCACTGAAGTTCGATAGCGGGATCGACAGTTGCCGGATGATTTCCCCGATGAAGCCGCGCTTGATGAACTCGAACTCGTAAGTGATGAAGAAATATGTATAAACATACTCTTTCATTCCCGCGATGCTCTCGTTGATCAGCGCATAGGCTGCGATCGCCGTCGCCAGAACCACCGCCAGTACAAAGAGTGCCTTCCGGGTCGTGAGTAGCGCCGCGAGCCCGACCTTGGGCTGCGCGTTCGCGGGCATGGAGGGGGTGTGGCTCATATCTTCATGCCCTTGAAAATCCCCTCAGGGATGTTGCGGATGATCAGCATGATGAGCTGCCAGATGGGGCGGACGTAGATGACGTTTTTCTCTTTGGCGACGGCTTTGATGATGGCCTGCGCGACCTCTTCGGGCTGTGCGGTGAGTTTTGCGGGCAGGTCCATGCCTTCGGTCATCCGGGTGGCGACAAAGCCGGGCAGGACCGTGACCACATGCACGTCTTTCTTGGCAAGGCGGTTGCGCAGGCCCGAGAGGAACGCGGTGAACCCTGCTTTGGCAGAGCCATAGACGTAGTTCGTGGCCCGTCCGCGTTCGCCCGCGACCGAACTGATCCCGACCAGCGTGCCGTGCCCGCGGTCTTCAAACCGGTTGGCCAGAATGGCGAGGATGTTGGCTGGCCCTTCGAAGTTGCTGCGCAGGACGACCAAAGCGGCCTCCGGGTTTTGTTCGTTGTCGGACTGTTCGCCCATGTAGCCGACCACGCAGACCGCGATCTCTGGCAGGGCAGGCAACCCATCGACAAATGCGGGATGGGACGCGTTCTCCAGCGCGTCGAACTCGTGCGCCGAAACCTCGACGTTATGGCGCAATGCCATGTCGATGCGGTCCGCCTCGAGGGTTTCGGCGTTGCGGGCGGCAAGCTGGATGGGGTGTCCCAGCGCGGCATAGGCGTGGGCGGTGGCTTTGCCGATGTCGGAACGGGCACCCAGAATAAGAACGGGAGGCTTCGTCATAGGGCAAGTCTTTCTGATTGGGCGGATGCAAAGGCACCCTGCCAGTTGTTGTCGTGGCGCTGCGCACGGAAGGCTTCGATCCGGCTGTCAGAGGCTGCAAAGGTTTCGGCGGACATGCGGCTGTCCTTGGCCAGATAGAACCGGCCACCGTGTTCCAGCGTGATGCGGTCAAGCGCGCTCAGAAGGCGCAGGGTTTTTGCGTTGATCGGGAAGTCGAGGGCCAGCGTGTAGCCCTCCATCGGGAAGGAGAAGGCGCTGTCCTGCGCACCGAAACGTTTCAGAACCGCAAGGAAAGAGCCTGCGCCAGCCTTGGAAATTTCGGTCAATAGCTGGGACAACCCTTCCTCTGACGTCGTCAGCGGGAGGACGCACTGGAATTGCGCGAACCCTTTGCGTCCGTAGATGCGGTTCCATTCGAGAATGGCGTCGAGGGGATAGAAATACGTATCCCAGTCAACAAGTTGCGTGCCTTTCTTGCGCGAACCAGCCCAGTAATAGAGGGCGTTGAAAGCCCGTACACTGAACCGGTTCAGGGCGAAGCCAGGGAAATCGAAGGGCACGGTGCGCTTGGATTTTTGCGGGGTTTTGAAGGGGACAGAACGGGCGCGGCCGATCAGGGCGTCGCGCTCTGCGTGTTCCCCCAGCATCACCAATGAACGCCCGAGTTTTGCCCAATCGGCTAGACAGTCGATCCAAGCGACCGAATAGGTGGCCTCTTGGTTGGCCTCGAAGACCTCCATCGCGGCGCGCAGGTTTGGTGCGGGGATCGTGGTCTGTGCGATCCATGCTGACCCCACAGGCCGGAGCCGGATCGCCGCACGCGTGATGATCCCCGTCAGGCCCATCCCGCCGAGGGTGTGTTCGAATAGCGCAGCATTCTCGGTCGGGCTGGCGCGTGTCACCTCGCCCGTCGCGCCCATGACCTCGACCCAATCCACGCAGGCGTGGAAACTGCCGTCCTTGTGGTGGTTCTTGCCATGCACGTCAGAGGCAATCGCCCCGCCGATGGTCACGAACTTGGTGCCCGGTGTAACCATGGGGAACCAACCCCGAGGCAGAAACGCCGAGATCACATCGCCAAGCAGAACACCGGCTTCGGCAATCAACTGGCCGGTTTCTGGGTCAAAGGCGACCATGTGGTTCAGGTTCTTGGTTTTCAGGGTCGCGGCGGCATTCACGGCGCTGTCCCCATAGGCGCGCCCGTTCCCGCGTGCGATCAGGGTGGGCTCTGATCGCACGATATCGGCCAGCGCCTCGATCGAGCGCGGGGCATAGACGCGGGTTTGCAAGACAGGATAACGGCCCCAGCCAGAGAGCTTCATGCGGGCACCTCCAGTCGGCTGTCCGTGAACACAAAGCGCCGGTCGAGATTGTATTTGACGACGTACCCGATGCTGAGGCCGATGACCGCGCCAAGCTCGCGCATCCCGTCGGTCTGCCAGACCAGCCAGAATGCGGTCTCGGTGCCCCAGAAGATCGCCGTCGTGATCAGCCCCATCGCCGTATAGAGCGAGAATTTTTGGCCGTGTGCTTTGGCGCCCGTGCCGGCGTCGTAAAAGATCCAGCGCTTGTCCAGAATGTACTTGATGATCAGCCCGATGAGCGTGCCCGCAAACACCGCTGCTGCAAACGTCACCGCGCCGTCACCGAACATCAGGACCAGACGCTGCACGCCCAAATTCGCGATGGTCGCGAGGACCGCGAAGGCCGCGTATCGTAAAATTAGGGTCTTCAGGGTCACAGAACTGCTCCGGCAACGACAAATCCTATGATGAACAAGAAGCAGACCTGGCTGAGCCGGTCCTTGGCCGCATAGACGACCGGATCGTCATGCATTTCCCCGCGATGGGCCAACATCACCGTCCGCGTGATCCAATACAGCAGGATCGCACAAACGCCCCACAAGGCCTGCGGGTTGGGGTAGAGCTTCATGACATCGGGCGAATTCACATAAAGCGCCATCACCAGCACCGCGACATACCCCGCGCTGATCGAGATCATCGAGATGATGGGCAGGTCATCGACGTAGTAGCCGCGCCCTGTAGGCTTCAGTTTGCCTTGTTTGATGTTGTCCACCAGTTCTGCCTGCCGTTTGACCGCCGCCAGCGACAGGAAGAAAAAGATCGAAAACGCCAGAAGCCAGACCGACAAAGGCACACCGGTTGCCGCGCCGCCAGCGACGATCCGCACCGTATAAAGCCCCGCCAGAACGCAGATATCCACGATCATTCGGCGTTTCAGGTTCAGCGAATAGGCGGTGGTCAGGATGTAATATCCCAACATGACCGCGCAGAACTCTGGCCCGAGGAAAATGGATATGAGCGCCCCTATCGCGATCAATCCCGCGACCATCCATGTCCCCGAGGCGATCGGAATGGCTCCGGCCGCAAAGGGCCGCAAACGCTTGCGTGGGTGGGCGCGGTCCGCATTCAGATCCAGCAAGTCGTTCAGCACATAGACGCTCGATGCAACGAGGCTGAACGCGATGAACGCGAACAGCGAGGCAAAGAAACTGCCCATCGTGATCTGATGGCCTGCGAGCATCGGCAGGAACACAAGCAGGTTCTTCATCCACTGGTGCGGGCGGATGGCTTTGAGATAGGCGCTGACTTTGGGGGTGTTGGTGGCCAGATGCTCTATCTCGTCCGCGATTTCCGCGGCGCGGGTTTTGACCCCGGCCGAGACGTTCACCGTAATCGCCCGTTTGCCATGCTTCCAGACGGCGAGATCGGCCTCCGAGTCCCCCATGTAGGAAAATTGCTTTTCCCCGTAGGTTTGGACCAGATAACGCGCCTTGTTCTCGCCCTTGAGGTTTTCGGTCCCGTCAGAGCCATGAACATCGTCAAACAGCTGCAGATGGGCGCCGATATCCTGAGCGATCTTGTCATCCGACGCTGTCACCAACGCCGTGCGCCCGCCTGCATCGCGCCACGCCTTGATATAGGCGATAACCTCGGTGTCATAGGGCAGCGACGTGACATCGACCTGCGCCGACTGCGCCAGATAGCGCTTTAAGGCAGCCTTCCCTTTTGAGAGGGCCATCGAAGATCGAAATGGACTGCGCCAGTCCCGACCAAACGAAGACCAGAAGCTCTCGAAAAGCATGTCGCTTTTCAAAAGCGTGTGGTCCAAATCAACCACAAGAATTTCGCGCATGAAAACAACCCGAAGAATATTGGCTTTAATCAATTCAAGGTTGTCTTACGCGATTTCACTCTCTTTGTCGCCCCTTTCGTGCAAATCAGGCCACGATTTCTGTTCGATTTTGCTCCAGTCGCTGAGAAGTTTCGCATCTATTGTTCAAGGCTTTAAGGGTAGATGGTCGCCAGTCACGGTAGCGATAGAGTGTGGGAGGCTCTTACGTGAGCTACACTTGCAAATACCAGCACGCGAAGCTCTGGCTTAGGTGTCGTGTCATTCACCAGAGACGCACAGTTATAACTAACCCTTCTGCGGGGCTAGATAAAATTGGGTATTGATCGCAATGGCGTCGGATGAAAATGCAAATGCCGCTTGCTGGAGAAAATGATCGAATTGATAGTTGTTGGATGGTGAAAATGGTGAGGAGACGGCGGGTAGTTCCGTGGTCCCGACCCATTTGACGCGACCTGAAATAAAGGCGCCTGCCCGCGGGGTGAAATTGACGCGCGCGTGCCTCAGAGGCAGGCGAGTCGGCGCTCTGCCCTCTGATGAATGCGAGGCGGACCCATGGCCCGCCCTGCAAATGCTTGTCAGTCGTCTTTCTTCTTAGCTGCAGCGGCTTTCATGCGCTCCAGCAGCTCTGCTTTGGACGGACGACTGCCATAAGGGTTCTTTTCGGAACCTTTGGCGTTGTGCTCGGTGTGGCGCGGCTTGTTCTTGCCCATTCTTGGGCCGCCGGATTTGCTGTAATCCATGGGTCTCTTGTCTCCAGAGTCGGTCTGAGGTCTCTTGCCCGAAAGCGGTAGTCCAGCACAAGGCACGAGTAAGGCCGAGCGCAAAAGCTCGTCCCATTCTAGTGTAAAACAGATTGCTGTTCACATCATTTTAGCGGGCGCACTCGCGGCGCACTCTGTTCAGGCGCGCCATGGCTCTTGGACGGGTTAGGGTTGCGTCAATGGGCAGGAAACAACGTGTGGAATCGGTCGTCTTGCAGCGATGAACCTGCGCGCTTTTGCCTCTGCCAGAATGTCGCACTTCGATCTGTTCGCAGATCAGGATGCTCGAATTTTCCAGTCGTCCAGAAAATTTTTTCAAGTTTCTGCGCCTGCGAGAGAACCTCTGAAAAATGCAGGTTAATCAAATGCGGCAGGTGCATATTTTGAGGCTTGTATACCGTGGCATTCCGTTAAGTCATTAATTTTGTTTGATTTTTTGAAGTCCTTCTGCAAATTCGAATAGCGGAGGAGAACGCTATGGATAGATTGAACGTCGAGGCTTGGGTCGGTCGCGAAGCCCGTGAAGAGAGCAGTATTACAGATTTCCAGGCGCGGAGAATCCATGCCACCGTTGGCGAGGGCAACGCGCCCCGAACGGGCGATGCGCTACCGCCGCTCTGGCACTGGTGCGCGTTCACCCCGACCGAGGGGAACGAGGCTTTGGGGCCGGACGGGCATGTACGTGGTTCCGAATTGCTGCCCCCGGTGTATTTGCCACGGCGCATGTGGGCAGGTGGCAGTCTGACGTTTCATCGCCCGATCCATGTAGGGGAACCCCTAGAACGGTCGACGCGCATCCGTTCTTTGGTCGAGAAACAGGGCAAGACCGGCCCGATGTTTCTGTTGACGCTGGATCATCTGATCTACGGGGCGCAAGGTCTGGCGATCGAGGAAACGCAAGACATCGTCTATCTGGAAATCCCCGATCGCTACACGCCGCCTGCGGCGCGGGAAGTCCCTGCCCCCACCCAAGAGACGGTCGCCATGCCCGAAACGCTTTTGTTCCGGTATTCCGCGATCACGTTCAACGGCCACCGCATTCACTACGATCTACCCTACACCCGAGAGACAGAGAAATACCCCGGTCTGGTGGTGCACGGGCCCTTGCAAGCGACGCTGCTGATGCGTGCTGCAACACGGCAAAAGGGGCGCACTCCGCTCTATTTCAACTTTCGCGGCGTCCATCCGATGTTTGCTGGCACATCCTGCGAGATCGCGATGGCCGAGGATGACGAAGGTTTGGCCCTGTGGACGGGACAGGATGGCCACCAATGTATGCAGGCCCGTGCCGTGTGGGAGGAAACGCAATGACCATTCTCAAAGGGATGCGCGTGGTCGAAGGGTCGGCCTTTGTCGCGGTGCCTCTGGCGGGCATGACACTGGCGCAGATGGGGGCCGAAGTGATCCGGTTCGACCGGATCGGCGGCGGGCTTGATGCGGGGCGCTGGCCGCTGGCACCCAGTGGGCGCAGTTTGTTCTGGGACGGGATGAACAAGGGTAAAAAGTCCATCGCCGTTGATATGAAATCCGAGGAAGGCAAAGAGATCATCTCCGAGATCGTAACGGCACCGGGGCCGGATGCGGGGATGTTCCTGACCAACCTGCGCGTGCGCGGCTGGATGGACTACGAGACCCTGAGCAAGCGGCGGGACGACCTGATCATGGTGACTTTGACTGGGGATCGGCATGGTCGGCCACAGGTGGACTACACGGTTAATCCGGCCTTGGGCATTCCGATGATGACCGGCCCTGCGGGGGGCGACGATCCCGTGGCGCACGCCCTGCCCGCTTGGGATCTGATTGCCGGCAACATGTGTGTGTCTGCCTTGCTCGCGGCAGAGCGGCACCGGTTGCGCGGGGGCGGCGGCCAAGAGGTCGAACTGTCGCTCAAGGATGTTGCTGCCGCTGCCATCGGGCATCTGGGGATGATCGGGGATGCGACGGTGAACGGGGCCAATCGGCCCAAGGCAGGCAACGCGCTCTATGGGGCTTACGGTCAGGACTTTGTTTGCGCGGACGGGCGCCGCGTGATGGTCATTGGCCTGACACATCGCCAGTGGCGCGGGTTGATCAAGACGATGGGCCTTGAAGGCGACATCAAGGCGCTGGAACAGCGGCTCGGTCTTTCGTTGAACGACGAGGGCAACCGTTGGACCCACCGCGAGGCGATCACTGCGATTTTTGCGCCGTGGTTTGCGGCCCGCCGTGTCGGTGATTTCGAGGGTCTGTTCAACGGAGCAGGGCTCACATGGTCAGAGTTCCGCAGTGTCCGCGATGCGGTCGCCCAAGATCCGGACCTGAGCGTCGACAACCCGATGTTCGGTATGGTGGACCATCCCGCGACGGGGCGCTATCTGACCCCCGCACATCCTGCCAGTTTCCAGAAATTGGCACGGGATGCTGCAAAACCGGCCCCTGTTCTGGGTGCTCATACCGAGGAAATTCTGGGGGATATCCTCGGGCTCGGGAGTGGGAATATCGGGCGGCTTTTCGACAAAGGGATCGTCGATGGCCCGCGGCGCGGCATTCATCAGACCGCTGCTTAGGGGCTGGTGTGCCTGTCTGATTGGTAGGCACACCATCGACCCTAGTATGGGCCTATTCTCTGGTCAGGGCGACGACGGGGTCCAATCGCGCTGCCGACCGCGCTGGCAGATAGCCAAAGACCACCCCGATCAACATGGCCGAAACAAAGGCGGCACCAACAGTGTCGGGCGAATAGACCAGTCGGGTGTCTGGGGAAATGATGGCCACCAAGGCCCCGAAGCCAAAGGCCATTGCGACCCCTAAGGCGCCACCGACTAGGCAGATCAGGACCGCTTCGATCAGGAACTGCGCCGTGATGTCGGACCGCCGCGCGCCAACAGCCTTTCGGATGCCGATTTCGCGGGTGCGTTCGGTGACCGAAACCAGCATGATGTTCATCACGCCGATCCCGCCAACCACCAGACTGATCACCGCAATGGTAGAGATCAGCCATGTCAGCGTTTTCGAGGTGGACTGGATCGTCTCTCGGATGCTGTCGGAATTGGTCAGAAAGAAATCGACGGTGCCGTGGCGGCGGGTCAGAATGCGGGTGATCTCTTGTTCGGCTGTTGCCATGTCATAGTCGTCAGGCACCTGAACAGAGATCGAGTCGACCGTTTCCCCGCCTGTGATGCGGACCATTGCGGTGCTCCATGGAGTGAACACGCGAATGGACTGCGGACCAAAGGTGGTCCCTGTGGCTTCGACGACCCCGATCACCTGCAAGGGCACCCGCCCGATCAGGATGCGCTGTCCCAGTGGGTCTGCGGATCCGAAAAAGGTCTCGACGGCGTCACTGTCGAGAACCGCGACCTGTGCGCGCGCATCCACCTCTGATTGGGTAAAGGTCACACCGCGTGTCACGTTGTACGCGCTGAGTTGGAAGTACCCCGGTGCCACGCCCTTGAGTTGGGCGCTGGCGCTGGTTGCGCCGTGCAGGACGGTCGCAGTCGTCGAGACTTCGGGCGAAACCGAGGCGGCGAATGGCTCGGTTTCCAGTGCTTCGGCATCGCTGCCGACCAGCGTGCGGACCCTGTTAGACCGGCGGTCCCCGAACCCGGTTCCGGGGCGGATATCGATGGTCGAAGTGCCAATGCTCGCGATGTTCTCGAGAACCTTTTGCTGACTGCCATTCCCGAGGGCGACAACAGAGACCACCGAAGTGATCCCGATAATGATCCCGAGCATCGTCAGAAATGAGCGCAATTTGTGCGCGGACATGGACCGGAGCGCCATGCGAAGGGTTTCGCGCAACCGGTCGGCTGCCGCGCCGTTCCCCGTGGGCGCCCTTTGTGCAGGTTTGGCAGGGCGTCGAGGGGCGGGCACTGCGCCTTTTCGGGTGTCTTTGGTGATCGTGCCGTCCGTAATTTCAATGACACGATCCGCGCTGGCAGCAATCGTCGGGTCATGGGTGACGATGATCACGGTGTGCCCGTCGGCATGAAGCTCGCGCAGCAAAGCCATCAGTTCTAGGCTGGATTGGCTGTCCAGCGCGCCGGTGGGTTCGTCTGCCAGAATGACCTCGCCGCCGTTGATCAATGCCCGCGCCACTGAAACCCGTTGTTGCTGGCCACCGGACAAGGCCCCCGGCCGGTTCCCGAGCCTGTCTTCGAGCCCGAGACGGCGCAGCAGTTCGCGCGCCTTGTTCCGCCGTTCGCGGCGGTTGGTACCACGATAGATCGCGGGGATTTCCACGTTCCCGACAGCATCCAGCTCTGCCATGAGCTGGTATCTCTGGAAGATGAACCCGAAGTGATCCCGCCGCAGTTCTGCAAGCTCCAGATCAGACAAACCGGAGACATCCCTGCGGTCAAAGCGGTAGGTGCCGCGGCTGGGGCGGTCCAGACATCCGAGGATATTCATCAGTGTCGACTTGCCAGAGCCGGATTGCCCGATGATCGCGACCATCTCGCCAGCATCGATCTCGAGGTTGACCTCGTTCAAGACGACCACCTCTTGTTCGCCCGCGGTGAAGCTGCGCCCAAGACCCGAGATTTCAATCAAAGCCATCTGTTTTTCTCCGGCCTAGAAACCCATGCCGGGGGGTGGCCCGCCCATGCCCCCTTGGCTCTGCGGGACGTCGATAGTGGCGGCAGAAGCCGCGATCACACGATCGTCGGCCTCTAGGCCCGACAGGATTTGCACCCGTGTCGCGCCTTTGATCCCGATCTCGACCAAGCGTTGCTGTTGCACCCCATCCGCGTCCAGCACCTGAAGCAAATAGCGCCCGTCAGGCCCCGCCTGATCCGGCAGGACTGACAGGGGAATGGTCTTGGCGTCCTGTGCGCTGTCCAGAATGACGGTCACGTTGGCGGACATGCCGATCCGCAGGATGCGGTCCGGATTTTCCACCAGAAAGCGCGCGTTGTAGTAGATGGCTTCGTCCGTCGAGACTTCGTCGCTGTCGGCAATGGACGACGGGGCGGGTTCGACCGCATCCAGAACGGCCTCGTATTCCGCATCTGGCGCCCCTAGCAGAGAAAAGCGCACCGACTGCCCTGCTTTGACGTGCACCACATCGGCTTCGGAAATCTCGGCTTTGATCTCCATCCGGTCGAGCTTGGCCAGTTTCACGATCGTCGGCGTTTCCGAGGTTGCGTTGACGGTGGTGCCTTCTTCGCTGACGACAGCGACCACGGTTCCGTCCATGGGGGCCATGATCCGCGTGCGATCAAGGTCCAGCTGGGCCGTGGCGACCTCGACTTCTGCCCGAGCTTTTTGTGCGGCCAAACTGTCGGAGGCAGCCTTGGCCATGGCGAGCGTGGCCTCTGCGCTGTCGAGCTCTTCGGCGGTGGTCAGGTGACTGCCGGACAACTTGGTTAGGCGGGTCAACGCCAGCTCTGCGAGTTTGATCTCTGCGCTGTTGGATGCAATCTGGGCCTCGAGCTGCGCCAGATCAGCCTGCGCCTGTAGTACGGTGTTCTGCTGTTCCAGTGAATCGATACGCGCGATCAGGTCTCCTTGGGCGACAGGATCGCCGACCTTGACCAAAAGCTCTTCGATCAGGCCGGAGGTGCGGGCACCAACGGACACCAGACTTTCCGCTTCGATCAAACCCGTGGCGAGGACTGTGCGTTCTATGCCCGATTGCGCGAGGGCAATCGTGGTCGGGGCGGCTTGGGATACTGCCGTGTCGCGGTTGTAGAACACCCACCCTGCGCCCGCGGCACAGGCCAAGAGAAGAAGCGTCGTTGCTATGGTTCGGCGAGTCATCGGGGTCACTCTCTGAGGTCCTGATAGGGATTCAACGTGGACGCGATCCGTTTCCGTCGCCTTGATCTGCTGCAATAACAGGATTTTCCGGTTTCCGTGCGGTGATGACATAGCGATGTTCGGACCGCCTCAGCAGGGACTTCCGCCACCCCAGCTGTTTGGCCTGTGCCCGATGTATGCCGCCTAGGTTCCGGCTGATCGTGATCTCGTCAAAGCCAGCGACCCGCAGCAGGTCCGCCACAGCCTCGGCGCGGGCACCCCGCGAGAAATACACTTGTTTCAGGATGTTCTGATGCCGCGAGAGGTTTGGGTTTGGGTTTGGCTTGGGGGCCAGAAGTCTGGCAAGCCAGTTTCGTTGCACGAAGTCGCCATCGACGATTAGCAACCGGCCATTCGGAGCCAACAGCCGGAACCACTCTGTGAAGGCTGCGCGCGGATCGACCAGCGTCCAGACCAGATGCCGCGTCACGATCACATCAAAGCTTGCATCGGGCAGCATGGTGCGTTCGGCATCCGCCTGGATAAAGGGGATATGGGGTAGTTTGGTCCGTGCACGCTCAAGCATTTGCTCTGACCAATCCAGTCCGGTCACTTCGCAGCCGAGACTCGTGCACAAACGCGCGATCTCACCGGTGCCGGACGCGAGGTCCAGCAGTCTGTGCCCCTGTGCAGCGCCAAGATGTCGGGTGAACAACGCGCGCCATGCCTGCATCTCGGCTCCTTCGCGGATGCGGTGGCCCGGTTCGAGATCAAAAATTGCTGCGCGATCAGACCAGTACTCTTTGATTTCGTCCCGAATAGAGTGGTTTGGGAGTGTCATCTGTCATGGCCTTTTTGCTATCTCTGACGGCAAATCCAATTATTGACTAAATTTGTCAACTTTTAACTTGACGAAAAAAGTTGGTTTTTCTAATCCAGCGTCAGTTTTGATGTCCCAAGGATGCTGACATGACGTTTCGATTGATGTTTGGCGCAGGTGCGCTGACCCTGATTTCCGCTGCGATGGCACTGGCAGAGCCGATCTCCCTGACCGATATTGCAGGCCGCGAAGTGACCGTAGACGGGCCGGTCGACCGCGTTATCCTTGGCGAAGGCCGCCAGATTTTCTTTGCCGCCGTTCTGGATGGCGAGAACCCGTTCGAGCGCGTGGTCGGTTGGCGCGACGATTTCCGTCAGGCTTCGCCCGAGAGCTATGATCTCTATGCCGAGAAGTTCCCCGAACTGGTTGATATTCCGACCTTTGGCGGCTTCAAAGATGGCACCTTTGACATCGAACAAGCGGTCTCGCTGAACCCCGATGTCATGATCATGAACCTCGAGGCAAAAGCGGCCACCGACGAGGCAGGTTACGAGGAAAAGCTGGCCAAAGTCGGCATTCCGATTGTCTACGTCGATTTCCGTGAGAAGCCCTTTGAACACACTGCGCCCTCGATGGAGATCATCGGGAAACTGTTCGGCAAAGAAGAGCGTGCGGCAGAGTTCAACGGTTTCTACGCAGAACAACTGGCCCGCGTCACAGACGTGATCGAGGCGCAGTCGGAGCTTGACCGTCCGGTCGTGTTCGTGGAACGCGCTGGGGGGTATTCCGAGGATTGCTGCATGTCCTTTGGCAACGGCAACTTCGGCACCTTTGTCGAGCTGGCGGGCGGCGAGAATATGGCCAAGCCCTTTATTCCGGGCACTTTCGGCACGGTGAATGCCGAGCAAGTGATCGCCTCGAACCCTGATCAGATCGTGGTCACGGGCGGTAACTGGGATGCCTATGTGCCCGGAGGTAACTGGATCGGCGTCGGGCCCGGTTCTGACACTGAGGTTGCTCAAACCAAGCTGGCCAAACTGATGGAGCGTCCTGCCTTTACCGGCGTCAAAGCCGTTGAAACCGGTGATGTCCACGCGATCTGGCACCAGTTCTACAATAACCCCTACAGCTTTGTTGCTGTTCAGCGTCTCGCGACGTGGATCCACCCCGAACTCTTCGCGGACCTGGAGCCCGAAGCGACGCTCAAAGAGCTGCACGCGCGGTTCCTGCCCGTCGATTACCACCCCGGGTACTGGGTCTCGCTGCCCACCACCGCGACCAACTGATAGCAAATGGGCGGCTTTCGGGCCGCCCTGACTTTCCGGAGGTCTGAATGACCGCTCTGAGCCTACCCACTTCGGAAAATGCCCGCAGTTACCGAGCATTGACCGCCCGCAGGATCGTTGTCCTTGGCGGGCTTTTGGCCGTCCTTGTGCTGTCGGTGGCCACGGATGTCTCTTTTGGGCCGGCGCGGTACCCGCTGGCCGACGTCTTCCGCACCCTGTTCATGCCCATGTCGTCGGAGCTGCAAATGCACGTGGTGATCTGGGATATCCGGATGCCGATGGCCCTTCTGGCGGTGACCGTGGGGGCCAGCCTGTCGCTGGCCGGCGCGCAGATGCAGACGATCCTTGCGAACCCTTTGGCCAGCCCGTTCACCTTGGGCCTGTCGGCCGCCGCGAGCTTTGGTGCCGCGATGGCGATGGTCCTGGGGGTCGCTCTGTTTCCGGCCGCAATTTCCTTGATGGTCCCGGTGAACGCCTTTGCCATGGCAATGGCTGCGTCTCTTTTGATCTTTGGTCTCAGCACGTTGCGCGGCGTGACGGTGGAAACCATCATTCTCTTGGGCATCGCGCTGGTGTTCAGCTTCAATGCCGCGCTGGCCTTGCTGAAATACTTCGCCTCGGAACAAGCCCTGTCGGCCGTTGTTTTCTGGACCATGGGCAGCCTGACCAAAGCCACTTGGGGCAAGGTTGCGGTGACTGCGCTGATCCTCTTGGTCTGTGCGCCGTTGTTTGCCCGCCGCGCTTGGGCACTGACCGCCATCCGGTTGGGAGAGACCCGCGCCGCAGCGATGGGCGTTCCGGTCAAGCGTTTGCGACTGGAAACCTTGTTTCTGGTGTCGCTGCTGGCGGCGGTCTCGGTCAGCTTTGTCGGGACGATCGGGTTTATCGGGATCGTAGGGCCCCACGTCGCGCGTCTGCTGCTGGGTGAGGACCAGCGGTTCTTCCTGCCCGGCGCGATGCTGGCGGGGGCAGCGATCCTGTCGGCCACTTCGGTGCTGTCCAAAGCGATTTTGCCCGGCGCGGTTCTACCGATCGGGATTATCACGGCATTGGTCGGAGTGCCCTTCTTTGCGGCCCTCATTCTGACGAAAGGACGCAAAGCATGGTGAGCGTGTCTCTGGACCGGATCGGAGCGCGCTATGGCCGCCGGACGATCTTGCGGGATGCATCAACCCCCGAGATTGCGGGCGGCGGGCTGACCGCTCTGGTTGGGGCAAATGCTGCGGGGAAATCCACGCTGTTCCGGCGGATTGCGGGTCAGTTGCGCGGCACCGGCGCTGTCCGTCTGACGGGCGCGGTTCGCGATGATCTGCGCTATATGCCCCAAGACACAGCGATGACCGCTGCGCTTAGCGTCTACGAGACGATCATTCTGGCATTGAAACAGGGGGCTAGCGGATGGCGTCTGTCCGCGTCTGAACTGGCGGCTGTCGATGATGTGTTGCACCGCTTTGGCATTGCCCATTTGGCAGAGCGGCAATTGCCAGAGCTTTCTGGTGGTCAGCGGCAGTCGGTGTCGATCGCACAAACGCTGGTCACGCGGCCCAAAGTGGTGCTGATGGACGAGCCGACCTCGGCGCTGGACCTCTCGCGGCAGTACGAAGTGCTGGAAGCGTTGCGGCGCTATGCAGAGGAAACCGGCGCGGTGATGATCCTGGCGCTGCACGATCTGAATCAGGTCATGCGGGCCTGCGATACCGTGGTCGCCCTGTCCGAAGGGCGCATTCTGGCCAGCGGCCCGACGCTAGAGGTGCTGACCCCTGCCCTGATCAGCCAACTCTACGGGGTCGATAGCCGCGTCGAACGTTGCTCTCGGGGGTGTCCGGTGCTGATTGTAGACGGGCCCACGGCAGCTTAATCGGGGGCGGTGATCATGATCCGGCTTTGGTCTTCGGTCCGCTGGATATGTGGCATCGCTCCTATGAACGCAACGTCGAAAAAGAAGGGTTGAATGAACCAGTCCGCCCCGAGACCGTCATAGAGCATCTCGACTTCAACAGTGTGCATCGGGCCAACGACCGGCACTTCGGCGGTGAGCTCTATCTGGCCTAGTCCCTTGGTCAAGGTATCGAGCGGGGCCAGACGGATTTGCGCGTTTTCGGGGGTCACTTGTGCGCCGTTCCAAACGACCTCTAGCGCGTTGATCACCATATTGCGGAACACTTCGGCTTCGGCGTCGTCGATCTGACCATTCTGGTCCAGATCCAGAACCTCGCGGGTGACGTCCCCGTCACTGGCCGAAGGGACGATCCGCACCGACACCTCGGCCCGCTCGGGGCCGAGTGCGATGTGAACCTGTTGATCCACGCTTCTATGGGGATGAGCGGCAAGCGGCCCTGCCAGAGCCGCGAGTCCCATAGCCAAAGCCGTCTTCATTCAGCCGCGATCCACTTGATCCCGTAGTCGTTCTGGGGGTCACGATACATGTTGTGCGCGTGGTCAGTGGGGTCGCCGTCCATGTCCTGGGGGGCGTATTCCATGATCACCGAAGGTCCGGTCACGCGGAAATACGCAGCGCCAAGCTCGCCTTCGGGGCCCCACCAGCCGAAATAGGTGTCGTCCAGCTCTGCCGCGACCACCGCCATCTTGGCAGCGAAGTCATCTGCGTTGATAAAGCCCAAACGTGCGGCAATCACGTCGGTCAGCAACGCGCGCTGCGCCGCGTCCAGATCGGCCCCACGCACGCCTTCGGGTGCGAGGGTCGTCCCGAATTCACCGGGCCCCAGCAAGAGGTTGATCGCGGTTTTGCCGCGCACGGCCTCTGCCTTCTGCTCTGCGCTCAGGCTGTCCATCAGGGCCTGCGCTGCCATCGTTTCCTTTTCGGTAATGTAGACGGTTGCGTCATCCACATCGATCCGCAGGGGCTCCCCGCCTGTCAGCATCGGCGAAAACGTCAGGTCCGGGCCGACGATCGTGACGTTGATCGCCAGATGGTGCCCGCCAAACTGGAACATCCACGGGGCATCCAGCGATGGTTGGCCCAGGAAAGACGCGTAGTAAAACTCGTCCCCGAAATTCGGCCCGCCGAACCCGTTGCCAAGGCTGTCTTCGGCGGCAAGCTGGTAGACCACGTTCTGGTAGCCCGCGTCGCTCATGACCGTTTTCAATAGTGTGTTCAGCGCCTCCAGTTGGGCGTCGGTCATGTCTCCGCGCATCACGCCCTGACGCACCACCGGCCCGTCGGGGAAGTTCGACCAATTTGACCTCTGGGTGTTGTCCGAGAAATCAAAAACCGCTGCCGCGCTTTGCTCTGCGCTCAGGCTGTCCAGAAAGGCCAGAGCGGCGGATGTGATCGCCTTGGTCTGGTCGTCCGCGGGGGGCACGTCGAAACTGGTTTTGAGGGTGATTTCAACGGGCGGAGTCTGAAGGCCGCGGCCCTGCGCCGAAATCTCGGTCACATAGAGCCAGCCGAAAGACGCCGCGGCCGCAGCGCCAAGAAGTGCGAATTTGTGAATCTGTTTGAAAGCCATTTGAAGTCCTGGTCTGCGTCCCTTGTACGTCCCAGCTGCACAGGTCCGGCGCTGGACCCAAAAAAAGCCGCAGGTGGCTTCGCGCCGCGTTCGGTGGATGAGGTGCTGAACCGTCTGCAAAATCTCTTTGCAGGTGTCGCGCGATCCTGAAGGTAGATCACAAATACGACATCGGACGTGACGGAAACTTGATCACAGGGCCATGGGTCCACATCTGAAATGAAACGGAGATTGGAGGCAAAATCATGGATGTAACCAAGCTGATCGAAGGCTTTCTTGGTAGCCAAGGACTGGGGCAGACCGGTCAACGCACGACCTCTTCGGGCCAAAGCGGGCTGCCCTCTGGGCTGGTTGGCGGGGCGGCTGCGGGTGGTTTGATTGCCCTGCTCGCTGGCAACAAGAAGGCGCGCAAGCTTGGCGGCAAAGCGATCAAGTATGGCGGCATGGCAGCTGTGGCGGGTCTGGCCTACAAAGCCTACTCCGATTGGCAGAACCAAAAGACCTCCGGCACCGAACCCTCGCCGATGGCCCTGCCCAAGCCCGCAGCGGGCTCCGGCTTCGAGATCGAGAATGATCAGGATGCGGCGGGTCAGGACCTGCGGCTCGGGATTTTGCGTGCGATGATTTCGGCGGCGAACTGCGACAATCACATCGACGCGGACGAGCATAAACGCATTCGTGCGCAGGTGGATGCTCTGGGTCTTGGGGCGGACGAAAAAGGGATGCTCTACGATTATTTCTCGCAGCCGTCCGACCCTGCAGCAATTGCGGCCTTGGCCCGGACAAGCGAGCAGAAGGCAGAGATTTACATGGCCTCGGCGCTGTCGATCGACCCCGATACCCCCGAAGAGCAGAACTACCTCAAGATGCTGGCAGACTACATGGCCTTGCCAGCGGGTTTGCGCGGCCATCTGGATGCCGAAGCCGCTGCGGTTCGCAACGAGGTCGATGGGGCGGCATTGGCCTAAGGCCAGATCGTGGCTCTGCTGTGCGGGGTCTCGATAGTCGGCTTTGCGTGTTCGGCAGGGGGGCGGCTAGGTTCGCTGTAACAGCCCTGACCCTGCCAGCACCACCACCAAGAGCATCGAAACCGCCATCCCTTTGTTCAGGATCGAGTGCGTTCGCGGCGACAGGTCCAGTTGGTGCACTTTGATCCCTGCCCACAGCCAGAGCAAATGGATGGGAATCCAGATGGCGTTCATGATCAGGAACTTGGTCAGCATCTCGCCCCAGTAGTTCTCTGGCATGAAACCGAAACCGGTGTAGAGCGCCGTATTCACGGCGTAGGCCTTGGGGTTCATGGTCTGCAAAAGGATACCACCGGACATGCCGGGCGGCGTGGCGCGCTCGATGAACGCCAGCTTCGATCCGGCAAAGGCAATCCGGAAAGCCAGATATACCAGATAGCCGAAGGACACCGTGAACAGCAGGGTCCGCAGCCTCGGGTCCGCCAGCACAAGCGCCGCAAGGCCGCTGACCACCGCAGCCGCCACGAGGTTTGTGCCGACAAACAGGCCGAGGACATAGCGCAGTCCGGTCTGGCGTCCGAAGCTTGCACCGACACCAGCGGTCGACAGGACACCGGGCCCCGGCGTGATGATCAAAAAGAAAACGGCAGCCGCGAATGTGAGCACGGGCTCCTCCCCAAATATGCGCGCGTCGGGCGGGCGGGTGCCAGCTGACTGTGGCAGGCTATGCCAAGTTTACCCACCGCCAAAGCGTTGTTGTCGCTCGGGGGCTGTAGGGAGGGGATGGCGATTTTGGTGAGGGCGGCTGCGGAATGAGGAGCAACCCTCACAACGTTTCTCTCTCCTAGACGGGGGCGATTACGCCCCCCTGATTTTCTCGGCGTGCCAGAGAGTTACCGACCGTTCCTCAGCTCACCTTTGTAGAATGCCGCCCATGGGGACAATCTTGGACCCGTCAGAGAACCGGCTAAGGCGGAACGGACGTGGGTCGACACAGGGCGCCTCACCTGTGATCAGGTCGGCCGCCAGACGCCCCGCCCCTGTTCCCAGCCCAAAGCCGTGCCCCGAGAATCCAGCCAGAACGAACAGCCCCGGAATGCCGTTTTTGACGTTCGCAGTGTCAGAGATGACGGGGATCACGTCGGGCATCACATCAATATATCCGGCCCAACGTTGTGCGATCTTGGCGTTCTTGAAAGGCGCGTAGTGCCCGCGCAGGGTGGCCAGCGCCTTGTCCAGCAGCTTGGTGTCCGGTTCGGGGTCAAGGATGCGGGCCTTTTCAAAGGGGCTGATGTCATCTGCCTTCCACTTTTTCGGCATACGCAATGCGTCGAAAAACGCGGTCCCGATCCCAAGGCTGAGCCGCCGCCATTCGTTCAGCAAGGTGGGCAGGAATTTCGGAAGCAGCCAAAAGCTGTCGGGGGTCAGCTGATAGCGGCTGGGTGTGGAAGAGGCGATCGTATACCCTCCGTCCCGACGTTTGCGCATCGCGAAATCGGGGTGCTTGAGCGTGCCCTCGGGCCCGCCGGTCAAAGGCTCTGTCCGCTGCACATTGCCTTTGGTCCACAGGGCGGGCAGGTCGATGCCGAGATTTCCCAGAAATAGGCGCGACCAGACACCGCCCGCCACCAGAACGGCATCGCATGTGATCCGGCCATGTTCGGTGATGACGGCAGAGACTTTGCCATCTGTCGTCTCCACCGTCCGCACCGCGCAGTTCTGGTGAACCGTACCGCCGTTTGCCAACACGGCGCGGGCGATGGCGGGGGCGGCAGCCTGCGGCTCTGCCCGCCCGTCCTGCGGGTTGTGAAGCGCGCCCTTGATGTCCAACGTCATCTCCGGAAAGGCCTCGCGCACCTCTTCGCGGCTGAGGATGCGGGCGGGAATCTGATAGGTCTGGAGGTCATCGGCCCAACGGCGTTCTTCTGCCAGAACGGCATCAGAGGTCACGGTATAGGTCGCGCCGCATTGCACGTATCCGGTCTTCTGGCCGGTGCGGTCGTCCATCTGCTTCCACAGGCGGACGGATTCCAGCATCAACGGCATTTCTCGGGAATCCCGATGGGTCAGGCGCACCCACCCCCAGTTCCGGCTGGATTGCTCGGCCCCGATCTGGCCCTTTTCACACAGGGCCACGGTCTTGCCGCGTTCGACCAGTTCCAGAGCCGCGCAAACACCGGCGATCC
>CAXQKF010000298.1:0-11073 GCA_964224285.1 Donghicola sp.
GGTCTTTAGGCCGGCAACTTCATAAGCAATGGTGCCCGACAGGATCATCAAGTCGGCCCAAGAAATCTTGTTGCCGTACTTTTTCTTGATCGGCCACAGCAGACGGCGGCCCTTGTCGGTGTTCACGTTGTCGGGCCAGCTGTTCAGCGGGGCAAAGCGCTGGTTGCCGGTGCCCGCGCCGCCACGGCCATCGGCCAAGCGGTACGAGCCCGCCGCGTGCCAAGCCACCCGCGCGAACATGCCGACATAGCTGCCCCAGTCCGCAGGCCACCATTCCTGACTGTCCTTCATCAGATCGCGCAGGTCTTGCTTCAGCGCTTCGACGTCCAGCTTTTTCAGCTCTTCGCGGTAGTTATAGTTCGCGCCAAAGGGCTGAACCTTGGTGTCGTGCTGGTGCAGGATGTCCAGATTCAGCGCATTCGGCCACCAGCTGGTGACGGAGTTTTCGTTCGAGGTCTGTCCCCCATGCATCACCGGGCATTTGCCAGTCATCGGTGCGTTGCCATCCATTGTTTTTCCTCCGAGTTCGTCACGTGGGTCTGAGTGGAAGCGACCGCGTTCGTCAAAGTTCCCGATGTTCGGGAATCTCTTTCGCGGTGCCTTGAGAGGGAGGCTAATGGCTGTGCGCAATAAAATATAATTGTATGTTTTTCTTATAACGATAATCCAAAATTATCACATTTTGCTGCGGCGCAGTATCGTGAATCATCCCCCCGACATAGGGTACACGATGATCGGTCGCGGTCTTTGTCTTGTCGCAAATATGACTTCCAGGGGCATATTCTGCGAAGCCTCATACCTTTCAGGTATCAACGGATATCTGCCAGAGCATTGTTGGATGCGGCGCCTCTCGCCAGATTAGCCACAGAGCTCACACGAGGGAGGAGTGACTGTGCGCAACATTACCATTGAGAATATTACCGACGCCGTCATCAATTCGATGGACGCAGGGATTCCCGCACGCAACATGCAGATCATGTCGGCCGCGCTGAAACACGTGCACGCCTTTATGAAAGAGGTCGACCTGACCTATGACGAATGGCTCGAAGCCATGGAATGGATGCGCCGTGCGGGCGAGATCTCCAGCGATGCGCGCAACGAATTCATCCTGATCTCGGACATCATCGGGGTCGAGGTTCTGGCCGATATGCTGGACAAGAAGCCGACCCACAACGAGACGATCTCGACCGTGCTTGGCCCGTTCTACCGCGAGAACCCGCCGGTTCTGGAAAAGGGCGCTTCGATCATCCAGAAGGACTTCGAGGGCCAAGAGACCGTGCGCGTGTCCGGCACCATCCGTGACACCGATGGCAATCCGGTGCAGGGCGTGATCATGGATGTTTGGGAGGATGCCCCGAACGGCCTTTATGAACAGCAAGACCCTGA
Source organism: Donghicola sp. (assembly GCA_964224285.1). Classification (GTDB taxonomy): domain Bacteria; phylum Pseudomonadota; class Alphaproteobacteria; order Rhodobacterales; family Rhodobacteraceae; genus Donghicola. Next base: position 1,387 of record CAXQKF010000298.1, read on the forward strand.
TCAGCCCGATTACAATCTGCGGGGCCGCTTGGTCACCGACGAGAACGGCGAATACGAATTTGTCGCCATCCGTCCTGTGCCCTATCCGATCCCCTATGACGGGGCGGCGGGCGAACTGCTCAAGTACATGGGGCACCACCCTTGGCGTCCCGGCCACATCCACTTCATGATCATGAAGGATGGCTACAAGACCCTGATCTCGCAGATCTACGACAGTACCACCGAGTATCTCGATAACGACAGCGTCTTTGCGGTCAAACAAGAGCTGATCGGCGATATGACCAAAGCCCCCGAGGGCTCGGATACCGACATGGTCATGAGCTTCGACTTTGTGATCCGCAACAATGCTCTGCTCTGATCGAGAGCGTCGCCGCCGAGTGATCGGCGGAGGCCGGACTGAAACGTCCTGCCAACATTCGAAGGAACGGTGCGGAGTTGCGCGCCGTTCCCCAAACTGACCATCCGGGAAACGATATGAACACGCCACTCGCAGCCAAAGCGCTCTCTGGTCATCCCTGCGATCATCTGGAAGAGGCCACGCGCGTCCGTGCGGTGACCTCTTGGATCATCGAGGCCCCGACCCGCCGCAAGCACAAGCTCTCGAATACCTCGATCAGCTATCAGGGCTATGTCTTTGTCCGCGTGACGCTGGAGAACGGGATCGAAGGGTTCGGCGAGGCATCGACCCTGGGCGGCCCGCGCTGGGCCGAAGAAAGCGTCGAGGCGATCAAGGCCAACATCGACACCTATCTGGCGCCTGCACTGATCGGAAAATCGGCGTGCCTGCTCGAGGCAGCGGCGGGCGAGATGGCCAAAGCGGCCAAACGCAACAACGCGGCGAAATCCGCGCTGGATATGGCACTGCTGGATGCCACAGGAAAAACGCTGGGGGTTTCTGCCCATGTTCTGCTGGGTGGGGCGCGGCGGCGGTCGTTTTCTGCGATTTGGGCGCTGGCCTCTGGCGACGCGGGCCAAGAGGTCGAAGAGGCCCAATGCATGATCGAAAAGGGCTGGTTCAACCGCTTCAAGATCAAGCTCGGCTTTGCCGATCCGGCGACCGATCTAGACCGTCTGGCGGCCCTGCAAAAGGCGCTACCCGCAGGGACCGACATCATTGCCGACGTGAACCAGGGTTGGTCCGAGGCCGATTTTATCCGCTACATTCCCCGCCTTGCCGATCTAGGTGTTAGCTTGATCGAGCAACCCCTGCCGGGTGGACAAATGGCGGCGATGGCGCGGATTTCGGAACGCTCGCCCATCCCGATCATGATGGACGAGGGTGTCTTTACCCCCGAAGAGGCGCTGGACGGTTGCACCCGAGGCGCGGGGTCCGTCCTGTCGCTGAAGCTGTGCAAACATGGCGGGGTGCATCAGCTGAAACAGGTGGCAGCCGTCGCGCAGGCCGCTGGCATCCAGCTCTATGGCGGCTGTCTGCTGGAAAGCTCTGTCGGGGCTGCGGCGCACCTTCATGCCTTTGCCACGCTGCCCGATCTGCACTGGGGTACCGAACATTTCGGTCCCAAAATCCTGATCGAAGACCTGTGCCGCGACGGCCTGAAATACGAGAATTTCGAGGTGCATTTGCCCGAGGGGCCGGGGCTTGGCGTGACGCCGGATCTCGACCTGATCGAGAAATACGCCCGCAAAGACTGAGGAAATCCCAATGACGAGTGACCTGCGTGACCGCTTCGAAGAGATGGGTCAGAAGCTGGCGCACAAGCCCCATTTGCTGCGGCTTGGTGCTCTGTTCTCGGAAACCGTTCTGATCGAGATCGACGGCAACGAATACTATCTGGCCTTCCACCGCGGCGAGTTGGAACGCGTGACCGAAGGCCCCAGCCGCCAGACCCCTTGGCGGTTCGCGATCCGCACCGACGCCGAGGCATTGGCCAAGTTCTGGGAACCAGTGCCTGAACCGACTTTCCACGACATCTTCGGTTTTGTGAAAACCGGACGCGGGCGGATCGAGGGCGACATCCTGCTGCTGGTCAAAAACCTGCGGTTCTTCAAGGAATTTATGGCGCTGGGTCGCCAAGAGGAGGCCACAGCATGAGCGCGCCAAACTACGAGCCGATCATTGGCCGCTATGTGACCATCGAGGTCGCAGGCCGCAGCTACCGCGTCTATGTCGAAGAGGCCGGACAGGGCCAGCCCGTCATCTGCTTTCACACCGCAGGCGCGGACAGCCGCCAGTGGCGTCACATCATGAACGACGACGAGCTGACCGCGAACTACCGCTTCATCGCGCCGGACATGCCGTGGCACGGCAAATCGCTCCCGCCCGAAGGTTTCGAAGAAGAAGAGTACCTGCTGACCACCGAGGCCTATGTCGAAACCGTCCTGAAACTGGTCGCGGCATTGGGTCTGGAGAACCCGATCTATGCGGGCTGCTCCATGGGGGGACGGATCGCGCTGCAACTGGCGCTGAATAATCCGGAACCGTTCAAGGGTTTCATCGCGATCGAGGCGTCGGACTTCCAGCCCGCGTGGTATGACATCGACTGGTTCCACCGCCCCGATGCCCATGGCGGCGAGATGGGCGCAGCACTGGTGTCCGCCAATATCGCCCCCCAAAGTCCCAAGACCGAACGCTGGAACACCCAGTGGATGTTCATGCAGTCGGGTCCGGGCGTGTTCCGCGGTGATCTGAACTTCTACACCAAGGATGACAGTCTGGTCGGTAACCTTGGCGGTATCGACACGTCCGCGAAACCCGTGCACATCATGGTCGGCACCTACGATATGACCTGCACCCCCGAAGACGCCAAACGCACGGCGGATCAGATCACAGGCGCGACCCTTGCGGTGATGGAGGGGATCGGGCATTTTCCGATGAGTGAAAATCCGGCCACTTTCCGCCCGCATTTCATCGAGGCACTCGCCAAGATGGGCTAGGGTGGCCGCCGGGGGCCGCTCTTGGAATTCAAACGTCTGAAATACTTTATCGCCGTGGCCGAGGAACTGCACTTCGGCCGCGCCGCTGTGCGTCTGGGAATGGCGCAGCCGCCTTTGTCGCGGCAGATCGCGGCACTGGAAGATCAGCTTGGCGTCAAACTCTTTGACCGCAGCCGCAACCAGATCAGGCTGACCGAAGCAGGCACTGCCCTGTTGCAGCGGTCGCGGGACATCCTGCGTGATTTGGACAGCGCCTACCGAGAGGCGACGTTGATTGGACAAGGCGGGGCAGGGCAGTTGCGGATTGCCTTTGTCGGGTCGGCCACCCACGGGCCGCTGCCCGATCTCATTCAGGCCTACCGCTCCAAATACAAGAACGTGGACCTGTCCCTGTCGTCCATGAACAACGCAGAGCTTGAGCGCGCCTTGGTCCGCCGCGATATCGACATCGCTGTCGCCCGCCCCCACCTGCGCGGACGCGAAGAGATGCGGTCGGAACAGATCGTTCAGGAACCTTTGATCCTTGCGATGCCCCACGAGGCCCCTTTTGCCAAATCCGGCGATCCGATTGCGTTGAAAGACCTGAAGGACGAGACCTTCGTTCTTTACCCGCGCCGCCCTCGACCGTCGTTCGCGGATTTCATTCTACAGGTCTGCGCCGAAGAGGGCTTTGTGCCCACGGACCAGATTTTCGCGCAGGATTATCAGACCGCAATCTCGTTGGTGGCCGTAGGGGTCGGCATCGCGATGGTGCCAGCCAGTGTGTCGGATTCTGCGCGGTCGGGGGTGCTGTACCGTCACTATGAAGGCTTCAATCCCGGAACCGGCCTGACCGCCCACGCTCGCCGCGACAACCGCAAGCCGCAGGTGCTGAATTTCTTTTCACTGCTGCAGTCCTTCACCCGCCAAGGGGGATGAGGGCTACCGCCCGAAGGGGCGTGGTCTCCGGACTTTCGGGTGCGTGACGATCGGGCTATCCTGCGGGCATTTCCACATGCATTTTACAGGCACAGCCCATGCCGCCTTTTCCGAGAACGGACTTTTCATTCTCTTACGATCCGGATGTTGAAACCGCCCGTCTCCGGCACTGGCGTGACCAAGAACCGGGCCGCGCGATCCCGCCCAAACAGAACGGCAAGCTGCTGCTGGCCAGCTGGAATGTAGCCAACCTGGGGGACGCAGACCAGCCCCGCGATGACGCGGATATTCAGGTCATCGCCGAAATCCTGAGCTGGTTCGACATCGTCGCCATTCAGGAAGTCAAAGAGAACCTTGGCGACCTGCGCCGCATTCAGGCGGTGCTGCCATCGGGGTATAGCGCGGTGCTGTCCGATCAGGCGGGCAATGACGAACGGATGGTCTTTGTGTTCGACACAGCGCGGGTCAGCCGGATGGAACTGGCCGGTGAAGTCGCCATCCCCCCTGCCTCCCAACGCTATATCACCCTACCGATTACCGAGCAGAAGTTTCGGGGGTTCGACCGTAATCCATTCGTTGTCGCCTTTGCCTGCGGGAACCGTCAGTTTTCCATCGTGAATGCCCACCTCTATTTCGGAACGGACAACACCTATTCGAAAAACCGCCGCGCGCTGGAGTGTTACGCACTGGGCCGTTGGGCGGACCTGCGGCAGCGTCGGGGTAGGGCCTATTCGGACAACGTGATTGTCATCGGGGATATGAACATGCCCGCCGCGGTGCCCGGTGATCCGGTCTATGACGCCCTGACCAAACGCGGCCTACATATTCCCGAACACCAGTCGCGGATCGGCACCACGATCACCGAAGGCAAGCACTATGACCAACTCGCCTTTTTGCCGGGGGATGCGGGAAGGGCCTTTGTTCAGGAAGGGGTGTTTGATTTCGACGGCGCGATCTTTCCGGACCTCTGGAATGATCCGGCGCGGGACGCAAAGGACTTCGAGGCCTTTGTCCGGTTTCATATCTCGGACCACCGACCGATCTGGGCGCTATTCGACGCTGATTGATCCGTGGCTGTGCGGTGACGAAGCAGAGGCCAGTCGCCGGAGCGAAAGTTCATTTTACAGGCAGTCCGCAGGCAAGTGCTTTGCGATCCGCTGATGTGTTGCGCCAGACGTGGAACTTGGCGGGGGCCTCACCCATCCTGCTCTTGGATGAAGCTGTTCGCGAAAGAGTGCCCTGATGACAAACGACCCCCTGAACAAAGCCATCGAAACGGTCGAACGCTATCTGGAATTGTCTATGGTTCCCGACCCCGAAGGCGCGGCGCGGTATGTTGCCCCGAGTTTCCGGATTGTGTTCACAGGGGGACGCCGTTTCTCTTCTCCGGCAGAGAGCGCGGCGTTCAACGCCAAACGCTACAAATGGGTGAAAAAGCGGTTCTTGCGGACCGATGCGGCGATGGACCCCGAGACCGGCGAAATGCGGGTCTATAACACGGGCTATTTGTATGGCGAGTGGCCCGATGGCACCCCGTTCGAGACGAACCGCTATATCGACATCTTTACGCTCTCTGGCGGGCTCATTCGGGAAACGCAGGTCTGGAATGACAGCGCCGAAATTCTGCTCCACGGGGCGGGCCTTGCCGAGGCGCCGCTATGAATCTGCCAACCCATGACCGCTATGACTATGTGCCGATCGTGCGGCGCCCACCGGTGACTTGGCCCGAAGGCAAGCGGCTCGCGGTCTACATCGGTTTGAACCTTGAACATTTCGCGTTCGGCGCGGGTCTTGGTGCGGAATTGGCACCCGGTGGACCGCAGCCGGATGTTTTGAACTTTGCCTGGCGGGACTACGGGAACCGCGTGGGTGCGTGGCGGATGCTCGAGATGCTGGAGGGGCTGTCCATACCCGCGACGGTTCTGGCGAACAGCGCGATGTATGACTACGCGCCCGAACTCATGGCCGCATTCCGCGCACGGGGGGATGAAATCGCGGGCCACGGGCGGACCAATTCCGAACGCCAGAGCACCATGTCCCCAGCCGAAGAACAGGCGATGATCGCCGAAGCAACCCGTACCATCGAAGCCGCAGAAGGTGTCCCGCCATCGGGTTGGCTCAGCCCTTGGATCGCGGAAAGCGCTGAGACGCCGGATTTTCTGGCCGCAGCGGGGTACAGGTACACGCTCAACTGGTGCATGGATGATCAGCCGGTCTGGATGCGGACGCGGTCTGGCCCGTTGCTGAGCGTGCCCTATCCGCAGGAATTGAACGACATTCCGGCAATTGTCGCCCGCAAAGACAGCGCGTCCGACTTTGCCGACATGATCATCGACAACTTTGACGAGATGCTGGAGCAGTCCAGCGGGCAGAGCCTCGTTATGGGGATCGCGCTGCACCCGTATATCGTCGGGCAACCGTTCCGCCTGCGCCATTTGCGCCGCGCGTTGCGGCACATCGCCAGCCGCAGGGACGAGATCTGGCTGACACGGGCGGGCGATATCGCAAGGTACTGGAGTGAAAAGGTGCCCGCGGTTTAGGGCGTTTTCCGTGATGCTCAAGCCCCGCCGTTCGACTGGCAGGGCCTCGTGTTCTGAGGTGCGTTAGGCGTAGAAGCAAGCCGCCTTATGGACCTCGCCCTCCAGATCGGGACGGTCCTTGCGGCATTTGTCTGTGCCCATCCAGCAGCGGGGGGCAAAGGCGCAGCCCGCCGGAACGTTCAGCGGCGACGGCAGTTCGCCCGTCAGCTTGATCCGTTCCTTTTCGTGCTCGGGGTCCGCGACGGGCGTCGCGGACAGCAGGGCCTTGGTGTAGGGGTGGGTCGGGTTGCCGAACACCGCCTCTTTGGGGCCTTTTTCCACAGCGCGGCCCAAGTACATCACGATCACATCGTCGGCCACGTGGCGCACCACGCTCAGGTCGTGCGAGATGAACAGGTAGGCCAGTCCCAGACGCTCTTGCAGATCGGTCAGCAGGTTCAGCACCGAGGATTGGATCGACAGGTCCAGCGCGGAGACAGGTTCGTCCAGAACCAGCACTTTGGGGTCCAGCATCAGAGCGCGGGCAATTGCGATCCGCTGGCGCTGACCGCCCGAGAACATGTGCGGGTAGCGGTCGAAATGCTCGGGGCGCAGGCCGACCCTGTTGAGCATCTGGCGGGCGCGGTCTTCCTTCTCGGCCTTGGACAGGTCGGGGCGGTTGATCACCAAAGGCTCCATCAGGATCTGGCCGATCCGCTGGCGCGGGTTCAGCGATCCGTAGGGGTCTTGGAACACGATTTGCACGGACTGGCGGACCGAGGCCCATTGGTCGGGCGTCACCGCTTGGCCATCAAGGGTCAGGGTGCCGCTGGTCGGCTCCTCGATCATGGTGACCATACGGGCAAGGGTCGATTTCCCGCAGCCGGATTCGCCGACCACGGCCAGTGTCTTGCCCGCGTAAAGTTCGAAATCCACGTCCTGCACAGCGCGCAAGGTTTGAGGTTTGCTGAACAGCCCACCGCCCACCGCATAATGGCGGGCCAGATGGCTGGCGGTCATTACGGGAGCTTGGGTCATGACGCGATCCTCTGGTCGGTGTTCAGCGGGGTGTGGCAGCGGGCGTAGCCCAGATCAGCCCCCAGCGGGGCAGGGGGCACGGCGCGGCAGTGGTCGGTGGCGAACTGGCAGCGCGGGCTGAAAAGGCACCCTGCGGGCCGGTCGAACTGGCCGGGGACGACGCCGGGGATGGTGGGCAGACGCTTTTCCGTTGCGCGTTCGGGCAAGGCGCGCAGCAGAGCATCCGAATAGGGGTGGTGCGGGGCGCGGAACAGGTCGCGCACGGGGCGTTCCTCGATCTTTTGGCCCGCATATTGGACACTGACGTGGTGGGCGGTTTCGGCGAACACACCCATATCGTGGGTGATCAGGACCAGACCCATGCCGCTCTCTTCGCGCAGGGATGTCAGCAGGTCGAGGATCTGCGCCTGAATGGTCACGTCCAGCGCCGTGGTGGGTTCGTCCGCAATCAGCAGCTTGGGTTTGCAGGCAATCGCCATCGCGATCATGACGCGCTGATTCATGCCCCCCGAGAGTTGGTGGGGAAAGGACGACAGACGCTTTTCCGGCGCGGGGATGCCGACCTGCTCGAACAGTTCGATCGCCCGCTTGTGCCGTTCAGCGCGGCCCATACCCAGATGTTTACGCAGGGCTTCCTTGATCTGCCAGCCCACGGTGAAGCACGGGTTCAAGGACGACATCGGCTCCTGAAAGATCATGGCCAGGTCTTTGCCGATGATCTTGCGGCGGTCCTTGGCGTTCATGGTCAGCAGGTCGTGGCCGTTAAACGACAGCTCGTCTGCAGTCACTTTGGCGGTCCACGGCAGCAGGCCCATCAGCGCCAGCATGGACACGGACTTGCCCGATCCACTTTCGCCCACGATGGCAAGGATTTCGCCATTGTCCACGTCCTGATCCACACTGTCCACAGCGCGGAACATGCCGGTCGAGGTCGAGAACTCCACGCTCAGGTTTCGAATACGGAGGAGGCTCATGTCTCAGCTCCTTTTCAGCTTGGGATCAAGGGCGTCGCGCAGACCGTCGCCCATCAGGTTGATCGCCAGAACGGTGATCAGAATGGCCACACCGGGGAAGGTCACGACCCACCACGCACGCAGAATGAACTCTCGCGCTTCGGCCAGCATGGTGCCCCATTCGGGGGTCGGGGGTTGTGCGCCCATCCCCAGAAAGCCCAGTGCCGCCGCGTCCAGAATGGCGGTCGAGAACGACAGCGCCGCCTGCACGATGATCGGGGCCAGACAGTTGGGCAGGACGGTGATGAACATCAGCCGCATCAACCCAGCACCGGCCACACGGGCCGAGGTCACGTAGTCCTTTTGCCGCTCGGACATGACCGAGGCGCGGGTTAGACGCACGTAATGGGGCTGCAAAACGATGGCGATGGCGATCATGGCGTTGGTCAGTGACGGCCCCAGAACCGCCACCAGCACCAAAGCCAGCAGCAGTGAGGGGAACGCCAGAATAATGTCCATCAGGCGCATGATGATCGTGTCCAGCCAGCGCGGCGCAAAGCCCGCCAGCACCCCGATGACGATCCCGCCAACGGATGCAATCGACACCACCACGATCCCCACAAAGAAGCTAAACCGCGCCCCCACAATCAGGCGGGATAGCATATCGCGGCCCAAGGGGTCAGTGCCCAACGGGAACTGCCAACTGCCGCCCTCTTGCCAGAAGGGGGGCTGCAGGATGTGCTCGCGGTACTGCATGGTCGGGTCGTGGGGAGCGATGAACGGGGCGAACGCCGCCACGATCAGGAAGGCTCCGAAGACCCACAGGCCCATGACGGCCCCACGGTTTTCGCGGAAGTAGTACCAGAATTCACGCAAGGCGCTGGGACGGGACGGAGTGTTCGACATCTCGGTCATCAGCGTTTCCTAATCTTGGGGTTGATGATGCCATAGAGGACATCGACAGTCAGGTTCACGATCATCACCATCACGGCAATGAGCAGTAGGCCGCCTTGGACCACGGGGTAGTCGCGGCGGAAGATGCTATCGACCATCCACTTGCCGATGCCCGGCCAGCTAAAGATCGTCTCGGTCAGGATCGCGCCAGCCAGCAGGGTGCCCACGGACAGGCCGATCACGGTGATCACGGGGATCAGGGCGTTGCGCAGGGCGTGCACGGCGTTGACGCGGGCGGGGGACATGCCCTTGGCGCGGGCGGTGCGGATATAGTCCTCGCCCAAGACCTCGAGCATTGCGGAGCGGGTCTGGCGGGCGATCACGGCCAGCGGGATGGTGCCCAGAACGATGGTCGGCAGAATCAGGTGGCGGATGGCGGACCACAGTGCACCCGATTGTCCGGACATCAG
>CAXQKF010000299.1:0-3775 GCA_964224285.1 Donghicola sp.
GCTGACGTGATCGCGCGCTTTCAGGGCGGTCACAACGCCGGCCATACGCTGGTGATCGACAGCAAGGTATATAAACTGCACGCGCTGCCCTCGGGCGTTGTGCGCGGCGGCAAGCTGTCTGTCATCGGCAACGGCGTGGTTCTGGACCCTTGGCACCTGATCAAGGAAATCGCGACCGTGCGCGAGCAGGGCGTCGAGATCACCCCAGAGACTCTGATGATTGCGGAAAACACTCCGCTGATCCTGCCGGTCCACGGTGAATTGGATCGCGCTCGCGAAGAAGCGGCCAGCAAGGGCACCAAGATCGGCACCACCGGTCGCGGCATCGGCCCATGCTATGAGGACAAAGTGGGCCGCCGTGCGATCCGCGTCGCCGATCTGGCTGACCGCGCGACCCTCGAGGCCCGCGTTGACCGAGCTCTGCAGCACCACGATCCCCTGCGCAAAGGTCTGGGTATCGAGAGCATCGACCGCGAAGCACTGATCGAACAGCTGGTCGAGATCGCCAAAGAAATCCTGCCCTACGCCGCACCCGTCTGGAAAGTCCTGAACGAGAAGCGCAAGGCCGGTAAGCGAATCCTGTTCGAAGGCGCGCAGGGTTCTTTGCTGGACATCGACTTTGGCACCTATCCCTTCGTCACCTCGTCGAACGTGATCGCAGGTCAGGCGTCGACTGGTGTGGGCATTGGCCCCGGCTCGATCGATTACGTTCTGGGCATCGTCAAAGCCTACACCACCCGCGTGGGCGAAGGTCCGTTCCCGACTGAACTGGATGATGCGGATGGCGAACGCCTTGGCACCCGTGGCCACGAATTCGGCACCACCACTGGCCGCAAACGCCGCTGTGGCTGGTTTGACGCCGCTCTGGTCCGTCAGACCTGCGCGATTTCGGGCATCAACGGAATCTCGCTGACCAAACTGGACGTTCTGGACGGGTTCGAAACCCTGAAGATCTGCGTCGGCTACGATCTGGACGGCCAGCAGCTGGACTACCTGCCCACCGCAGCAGACGAGCAGGCCCGCTGCACCCCGATCTACGAAGAAATGCCCGGTTGGTCGGAATCGACCGAAGGCGCTCGTTCGTGGGCGGACCTGCCGGCCAACGCGATCAAATACGTCAAGCGCGTCGAAGAGCTGATCGAGTGCCCCGTTGCACTGCTGTCTACCTCGCCCGAGCGCGATGACACGATCCTTGTCACCGACCCGTTTGCTGACTGATGGCGCTTAGCTACAAGACACGCCGCCGCCTGTCCCTGCTGATCCTGCTATTGGGTCTGCCGGGATACGTGGTGGTGGCGGTCACAATCATGAGCACGATCGACCGTCCGCCGCTCTGGCTGGAACTGTTGATCTACATCGGGCTCGGGATTTTGTGGGCGCTGCCGTTCAAAGCGGTGTTCAAGGGGATCGGTCAAGCGGACCCCGATGCCGCGCCAAAACGGTTCGATGACGATAAATAGTTGCGAAGGGGCCGCAGTTTTGTGGCCCTTTTTTATTGCGCGCGAATAAATCCCCCGAATTCCTTGGCGACGCATGACAGAGCGTTCTCAAAGGGATAGGCTGGCGTCATTCATCCAGAGGTTTTGAAATGAAACAGATTCCCCGCAAGGCCCTGACCCTCACTCTGGCGCTGGGGCTGTCCGGCTGTATCGTGATCCCAATTCCGAACATCCGTGACAAAGCACGCTATTGCACCGTAGAGAACGCCTACAGCGTTGCCCGCGAAACCGGTGCAGGACTGCAGAATGTTTGCGATGCGACCAATGCCGAAGCGCGCGCCATCGCGACCGATCGCGGTCTGAAATACTACGAGTTGTCCCGCAAGATCGAACTCTATCAGGAACTGCTGGACGACCCCAAGCTGGAGAGCGTTCTGGCCAATGCGCCCGAGCCGATCCCCAGCTTCCTGCTGCGCGAGAAGATCAAACGCCTGATCGCAGAGCGCCAGCAATATGCGATGGCCCCCGCCGTGATTCCCGCGTCCTGATCCTGATTTCTTAACGGTATAGAAAAAGGCGGCTCCGTTTCGGGCCGCCTTTTTCAGTTGGGTTGTAAAAACAGCTTATTCGCCGGACGCCATGGCGCGCGGCTGGTAGCGGATTGTTTCGTTGACCGTGAACCGGCCCCCTTGCAGCTTGGAGATTTTCTCCTCGCGCAAGAGTTGGCCAAAGGCACGCAGGGCGTCCTCTCGGCTCAATCCGTCTTCCATGACCGACTTGAGCAGCGTCATCACCTGCGGGCGGGTGAAGGGGTCGCGCCCTTGAACGATCGCAGTGTAGGCGGCCGCTGCCTCGAGCAGTTCCGGCAGGTTGGTCGCGCCCTTTTCTTCGGCGTAGGCCGCAAAGTTGGGGCGGTCGCGGCGTGCCACTTCCTCGGATGCGCTGGCAACGCGGCGCGGGATGATGGGCGTGTTCTTGGTGGTGTCGACACGCTGTTCTTCCACAAGGCGCAGGGGCGCTTCGGCAGGGCGGGGACGTTCGGCGCGGTTGCTCTCGCTGACCTGAGGGCGACGCGGGCGAATGATCTCTTTGGTTTCCGGGATCGGTTCGGGTTTGATTGCGGGTGCGGTGGCTTCTTCCTCGGGGATTTCGCGCTTGCGCAGAACCGCGCTCTTTTCGGCGCGGGTTGCTGCGACCGCTGCTTTCAGGTGCGCCAAGGCGGTGCGGCGGCGGTTGCTTTCCGGCGCGTCCATCTCGGTCTTGGCTTTCTCGAGCAGGCGCGCTTCGGCATCCTCGCTGGTATCCGCTTGCTCCAGCAGCTCGCGGCCCGCGGGGCGTTCGTCACGCACGACGACCTCTTCGGGGGCTTCGGCCTCGACTTCAGGCGCGACGTCTTCGGCGATTTCCTCCTCGACGGGCTCCTCAATCGGATCCATCTCGGCTTCGACTTCGGCCAAGGCGCGCTTGAGGTCTTCTTCGTCCTCGTCGCTCAACGAGCTTTCGGCGTCGTCAGCTGCCTCGGAGTTTTCCTCGGTGAGGGCTTTGGCCATGTCCGAACGTTTGAGGCGCAGAACGCGGATCCGGCGGGGGCGGTCGTCGTAAGCCGCTTCGTCATCCTGCTCTGCGGTGTCTTCCTCGTCGGAGGTCTCTTCTGCAACAGCTTCGATAGATTCGTCTTCGGCGGCTTCTTCAGCCTCGTCCTCGATCAAGGCCGCGAGGTCGAGCGTTTCTTCTTCGTCAGCGTCCTCCGAAACAGCTAGGGTTTCCTCGGTTGCTGTGTCTTCTGCGATGTCCTGCGTTTCTTCTTCCAGAAGATCGCTCAGGTCCAGGTGCTCTTCTTCGGTCTCAGCGTCGTCCTCGACGGACAGGGTCTCTTCTTCGGTCTCGTCTGCCAGAACTTCCGGCGCGGCGGCCTCTTCGGGGGCGTCGTCGTGGGTCAGGTTTCCAAGAACGTTGGCAATGCGCAGTGCGTCCTCGTCAGCATGATCCTCGGCTTGCGGTTCGTCTTCGCTGGCCACGATCTCCTGAGCCTGAGCCTCAGCCTCAGCCTCAACGACGGGGGCTGCTGCGTCACGGGTGGCTGCTTCGGCGGCTGCGATGGCCTCCAGATTGAAGCTCTCGGACAGGGCAAACGTGGGGACGTCCTCTGCCTCTTCTTCGAATTCATCGTCAGCTTCGGCCTGAATGACTTCGGACTCCTCTACGATTTCCTCTTCACTCTCGATCTCGTCTGCAACAGTTTCTTCGGCTTCGGCTTCGGCTTCGGCTTCGGCTTCGGCTTCGGCTTCGGCTTCGGCTTCGGCTTCGGCTTCGGCTTCGGCTTCGGCTTCGGCTTC
>CAXQKF010000300.1:0-3765 GCA_964224285.1 Donghicola sp.
CTGCGGATGCCCGACATGTATTCGCTGTTCTGCCATCGGCCCGACCCTCTGATCCCCCGCGAACGCATCTTTGGCGTGCCTGTGCGGATGCGGGCGGGCGGACAGGAGACGGTGCCTTTGGACCGCGCGGCCTTGGCGGATGCAGTGGCGGCCGCCCAAAAAGCTGGCGCCGAAGGGATCATCATCGCCTTCCTGCACAGCTGGTCCGACACCGCCCAAGAGGCGCAGGCCAAATCGCTGATCGAGGAAATGGCCCCCGATCTGTTCGTCTTTACCTCGTCCGAGGTCTGGCCCGTGATCCGCGAATACGAGCGCACCTCGACCGCGATTCTGAACGGCTATGTGCACCCACGGGTGTCGGGCTACCTGACCGCATTGCAAGACCGGCTGGTCGAGCAGGGCGTCCCCGCGCGGCCTATGCTGACTAAGTCGAACGGTGGCCTCATGACCGCTGGCGAAGGGCGCCGTGATTGCGTTTCTATGCTGTTGTCCGGCACGGCCTCTGGCGTGATCGGGGCATCCTGGTTGGCGCGGCAAGCAGGTGCGGATCGCGTGCTAACGCTGGATATCGGGGGCACTTCGGCAGATTTCGCGCTGATCATCGATGGAGAAGTGCGGTTCGGCACCGACGAATTGATCGGGGAATTCCCGCTGCACATTCCGTCCGTGTCGGTCAGTTCGATCGGGATTGGCGGCGGGTCGATTGCATCGGTGGACGACCACGGTGTCCTGCGGGTGGGACCTGAATCGGCGGGATCCTTGCCCGGTCCTGCGTGCTACGGGCGGGGCGGAGACCGCGCCACCGTCACCGACGCGATGGCCGTGTGTGGGTGGCTCGGTCATTCCCAGATGGCCTATGGGCAGCTCCAGATGGATGTGGATTTGGCCCGCCAAGTGGTTGGAGCATTGGCCGCGAAACTGGGCCGCGGGCTGGAAGAAACCGCCCAAGCTATCCTCGATATCGCCATTTCCGAGATGTTCGTCGAGGTGGAAAAGCTGTCCTCTCGCGCGGGTGTGGACCTGCGGGACTTTGCCCTGATGCCGTTCGGTGGGGGCGGCCCGATGCTGGGGGCCTTTCTGGCCCGCGAACTGGGGATGCGCAGCGTGATTGCGCCGCGCAGACCGGGGGTTGTGTCCGCTTTGGGCGGGCTTGTGGCGGATCTGCGCGGCGATTTCATCCGCACGATCTTTGCCGATCTAGAGGCGCTGGCGGGCGCACGTCTAACTGACGCCTACGACGATCTGGCCAGCGAAGGACAGGCGTGGCTTCTGGCCCAAGGACACCAAGGGGCGGGCGACCTGCGGCTTTCTGCGGATATGCGCTACGCCGGTCAAAGCTATGAAATCGAGGTGGCCATCGACACTGGCTGGCTGAACGACCCGCAAATGATTGCGCAGTCGTTCCACGAAACCCATCGCCGGATTTATGATTTTGACGATCCCGCTGGCCGGATCGAAGTCGTCAACCTGCGTCTGTCGGCCATTGGCGCGGCGCCGAAGCCCGAATTCCCAGTTCAGGCGGCTGATAGCGCGACCGCCAAACCCACCCGCCTCGTCCCCGTTTATCTGGATGGTTGGCAAGAGGTGCCTTTGTTCGACCGCGCAACCCTTGGCGCAGGGGCCACGTTCACAGGCCCCGCCATCGTGGCCCAAGAGGACACGACCTTTGCGATCCCCGATGGCACGACGGCCCACGTGGACGCCCACCTGAATATTCACCTGACCTATGCGGAGTGAGCCTATGTTCGACAAAATGACCCTTTCGGTGTTGGCCAACCATGCCCGCGCAGCGGCCGAGAACATGGCCCACACCCTGCATCGCACCGCCCATTCCGCCTTTGTCAAAGAAACGCAGGACTTTACGGTCCTGCTGATGGATCGCGCGGGCGATACCTTTGCCGTCCCGATGGAGTTGGGGGCCACGTGGTATCCCGGCCTGACCTATGGCCGCGCGATCGAGATGGTCGAGGATTACCGCCCCGGTGATGTGGCATTTACCAACGATCCCTATTCGGGTCACGTCGCAACCCATGCGCCGGACACCCACCTGTGGAGACCGGTCTTTGCGGACGGAGAGATCGTCGCGTGGACCGGCGGGCATATCCACAACACGGATATGGGTGGCGCGGTGCCAGCGTCCTTGTCCCGTTCGCTGACCGAAATCCACCAAGAGGGCATTCGCTTTCCTCCGATGAAGCTGGTCCGCGAAGGCGTCTTTGACGAGCAAATCCTGCGGATTATGGAGACGAACGTCCGCAAGCCCGCGTTGAACATAGGGGACATCAAGGCGCTCGTTGGCGCACTGAATACGGGCGAGCGCAAGGTGCCGGCGATGATCCAGCGCTTTGGCACGGCGGGGTTCGTGAGCGGCGTGGCTGCACTGATGGATCAGGCCGAGGCGCAGGCCCGCGCCGTGCTGGCCCAGATCCCCGATGGCGATTATGTCTTTGCCGACTATGCCGACGAGGACAGCGATCAGGCCAATCCGTGCCGTCTGAAGCTGACCCTGAAGATCAGGGGGGACAGCGCGGTTCTGGATTTCACAGGGTCCGATCCGCAACTCGCGTCTTCCTTGAACGTGCCAAGTGGCGGCGATCCGCGCCACACCATGCTGCTGGTGGGGGTGTATTATGTGCTCTACACCCTGAACCCGCGGATTTTGCTGAACACGGGGCTGACGCGTCCCTTCACCTGCATCGCGCCCAAAGGCACCGTGTTGAACCCCATCGCGCCAGCGGCCGTCGGAATGCGGTCACTGACATGTGCGCGGCTGCGGTCGGTGATCTTTGGTGCGTTCTCGCAGGCCATTCCCGACCGGATGCCTGCTGCGCCTGCGGGCAACAACTGCATCGTCAATGTCATGACCCGCGACGAGCGCACCCAGAAAACCGTCATCGCCGCCGTAAACCCCGTGGTCGGCGGCGGAGGAGGGATGCCCCACCGCGACGGCACCAACGGCTCGGGTGCGGACGCGGCCTATCTGAAAAACACGCCGATCGAGATCACCGAGACTGAAGTCCCCGTGGAAGTCGTCCGCTATGGCTTGGCGCAGGATAGCGGCGGGGCGGGGTATTGGCGCGGTGGGTTGGCGACCGAGATGGCGTTTCGCGTCTTTGCCCCCGACACACGGATCACGGCGCGGAACCGCGACCGATCGTTCTTTCGCCCTTGGGGGGTGTTGGGGGGCAAGGCGGCGGGCCTGTCCGATATGGTCGTGAACGCAGGCACCAAGGCCGAGCGCCGGTTGGGCGCCGTGGACACGGCCATTCTGGAACCTGGGGATGTGCTGACCGTGCGCTCGGCAGGCGGAGCAGGGCGCGGATGCCCCTTGGACCGGCTTGACGAGCGGGTCGCGCGTGATGTGGCTGGGGGTTACGTTTCCGAAGCGGCTGCAAGGGATGATTATGGCGTTGTGTTGGTGGATGGCGCGGTGGATGTGGCGGCGACAGATGCTCTGCGCGCCACCATGCCCCGCCACACAGAGCATTTCCATTTCGGGCCAGAACGGTCTGGATATGAGGCTCAGTGGACCAATGACGCCTATGATTTGCTGACGGACATTCTGGCAGATTTGCCGGTGCACTGGCGTTTCTTTGCGAAAACCGAGGTATTCCGCCGGATGAAGGGCCGTTCGGGTGCCTCTGGCGTGGCTGAAGCCTTCGAAGAGGTCTGCACCCGATTCCCCGAACTGCCCCGACCCGCGGCCTACGCAAGAGCCGCAGAATGACCGGCGCCCGCGTACACAGGTTGGCAGAACAAGGCCGC
>CAXQKF010000301.1:0-3251 GCA_964224285.1 Donghicola sp.
GCGACCTGAACGTAGCGTCCAACGCCCTGAACCGAAGGCGCTGCTGGCAGACTGGCCCTCATTGCTTGGGCCTGCACGGTTTGGGCGGGTGCATCCTTGCGCAGGTTTCGCGGGGTTTTTGTGTCCCACACAGCGTTGCTCTGGGCATTACCTTCGGCGGTGCGCGGACCACGATAGGGGTTCAGGCGGTCGTCGTTCCAGATGCGGACGTAGCCCTTGGGCGGGGTGGGCAGAGGCTGGTTCGCCCCGCCAACGCTCAGCACTTTGACCGGTGCCGCAGCTTGCGGACCGCAGCGCACGCCCTCGGAATTGGTGTATTGCGCGCTGACGCCAGTCCGGCTGGGGCAGACACTTGTGTATTTGGAACCCGGCGCGGGCGCAGTGTTCACCGGCTGGCCCGACACCACTGTGGTCGGGGCCAGAACTGTCGTGGTCGCTGCCTGAGGACTGACCGTCACGGTGCTGGCCACGGTCTGCATCGGCGCACTGCGTGTTTTACGCGAAGGTGCCGGCTTGGTTTGGGCCACCACAACCTTGGGTTTCGACACGACGGTCGGCTCCGGCGCGGGGGTCGGGGCAGCCTTGGCCGCTTTTGGGGCTGGCGCAGGCACGGGCTCTGCAACCGTCGCGGTTTTCACCGAAGGCTTAGGCGCGGGGGCAACCTTGGTCGGTGTGGGCGTCGGAGCGGTGGGGGCCTCGACCGTTTGGGTGGGGGTGCGAAAGGTCGGCTGAAGCCCGCAGACCTGATCCCGACTACGGGTCATGCGCGGGATCCAGTCCACGGTCGGGCCAACGCCGACGCGGATATAGGCACAGCCTTTGTTGTCCACGAACTGGCGCCCTTCGAAATCGGACGGCGGAAAATTCACGGGTGTCTGCGCCATGGCAGCACCCGAGGACAGCAAACATGCGGTGGCAGCCGCAAAGAGCCTATTCATTCTAAACCCCCAGTAACACTGTGCACAGATTGCACAGTGGTTGGGGGTATGGCAATAACTACCACATCACTTAGTGCCAAACATCCGGTCTCCGGCGTCTCCGAGGCCGGGAACGATGTATCCGTGTTCATTCAGGCGCTCATCCAGCGAGGCCGTGACGATCGGCACATCGGGGTGCGCTTTGCGCATTGTTTCCACGCCCTCGGGCGCCGCCAAGAGGCACATAAAGCGGATATTCGTGGCGCCTGCCTTCTTGAGCATGTCGATCGCAGCCACGGCCGAGTTACCGGTCGCGAGCATGGGATCAACCGCGATCACCAGACGTTCACCCATCGCTTCGGGCACCTTGAAATAGTATTCTACGGGCTCCAGCGTCTCCTCATCGCGATACAAACCGACAAAGCCGACACGGGCAGACGGTACCAGTTCGAGAACGCCGTCCAGCAGACCATTTCCCGCCCGCAGGATCGAGATCAGGGCCAGTTTCTTGCCATCCAGAACCGGCGCATCCATCGAACACAAAGGGGTTTCGATGGTCTCTTTGGTCATCTCCAGATTACGGGTGATCTCGTAGGCCAAGAGTTGGCTGATCTCGCGCAGAAGTTGCCGAAAGACACCAGTGGGGGTTCCCACTTTGCGCATGTGTGTCAGCTTGTGCTGGACCAGCGGGTGATCGACGATGGTCAGATGGGGCGGGTTGGATTGGTCGATCAAAATGCGTCCTCCAGTCGTTTGGTCAGCGCGTCTTTGGTGGCCTGATCGCAGAAGGCAGCCGCGACGGCATTGAGGGTGATTTCTTTGAATTGGCGGGCGTCCCAGCCAAAGGTTTCTGTCAGTCCTGCGTACTCTTGCTGCATCGTGGTGTGGAAGAAAGGCGGATCGTCGGTCGAAACCGTGACTTTCACGCCATAAGCGCGAAGCCGCTCAATCGGGTGGCTTTTCAGGTCGGGATAGACCCCCAGCGCCACGTTCGAGCCCGGGCAGACCTCTAGCGTAATCTCGCGTTCGGCCAGATGTTCGACCAGACGCATATCCTCGATACAGCGGACACCGTGGCCGATGCGCGTGACCTTCAGATCGTCGATGGCGTCGCGCACCTCTTGGGGGCCGCGCCATTCACCGGCGTGGGTGGTCAGGCCCAGACCGGCCTCTCGGGCGCAGTCATAGGCCCACATGAAGTCCCGCTGATGGCCCGCGTTTTCATCGCCGCCCATGCCAAAGCCGGTCACGAAATCCCCCGCCGTTTCGGCGGCGCAAATGGCGGTCAGCTTGGCCTTGTCGGGGCCGAAATGGCGGATGCAGGTCACCACACCGCGCATTTCAATATCGTATTTCTTCTTGGCCTCGGAAGCGCCGTCCTGAATGGCGTGCAGGAACTCGGTCCACGCGCCCACATCCGCCCCGCCGCAGAACTCGGGCGACAGGAAGCTCTCCATGTAGATGACGCCATTCTCGGCGGCGTTTTCCAGAACCGACAGGGTCAGGCGGCGAAAGTCCTCGGGGGTTTTCAGAACGGTGGTCGCGGCCTCGTAGACCTGCAGGAACTCGAGGAACCCTTTGTACCGATAGGCCCCGCGTTCATCAAAAATCCCGCTGAGGTCTATTTTTTTCTCAAACGCCAGTTGGCGGATGAAATCCGGCTGCGCGGCCCCTTCGATATGGGTGTGCAGTTCGACCTTGGGCAGGTTGACCGGCGGATGTTCCATCTCTTCTTCTGTCATAGAAAGCTCCTTCCCGGCCCTTGGGCGGGGATATTCAGGTGTGCCGCGATACTGGCAGCCACGTCGGCAAAGGCAACCAGTCCGATCGGTTTCGCCCCTACCCCATAGCCCAGCACCGGCACCCTTTCGCGGGTGTGGTCCGTGCCGTGCCACGTGGGATCGTTGCCGTGATCGGCAGTGATAATCAGCAGATCACCGTCGCGCAGACGCGGCAGGATCGCCCCGATCCGCGCGTCGAACCATTCGAGCGCACGGGCATAGCCAGACACATCGCGGCGGTGACCATAGAGGCTGTCGAACTCCACAAAGTTGGCAAAGGTCAGGCTGCCCTCGGGCGCGTCGTCCACCAGCCGGTCCAGGTGGTCCATCAGCTGCGCATCGCTGCCTTTGTGCAGTTGGGTGATGCCGTGCATGGAAAAGATGTCGCCGATCTTGCCCACACCGATCACCTCGCGCCCTGCCAAGCGGGCCCAATCACACAGGGTCGGACTAGGGGGCGCGAGCGCGAAATCCTTGCGGTTGGTCGTGCGGGTATAGCCCGCCTCGGCATTCCCGACGAAGGGACGCGCGATCACACGCCCGACCTTCATCT
>CAXQKF010000302.1:0-5271 GCA_964224285.1 Donghicola sp.
CAGGAGACGCCAATGGATGACGATCTGAACATGTCGATCCGCAAATTTCTCAAGCAGGTCGGTGTGACCTCGCAGCAGGCCATCGAAGAGGCCCTGCGCGCCGAGGGTGTGGATGCGTCCAAGGCCCGTGCCGTCAAAATGACCCTGACCATCGAGGATCTGGGTGTCGAGCACGTCGTCACCGGCAAAATCAAAGGAAAACAAGCATGAGCGTCACCCGCGAGGACGTTCTGAACGTTCTGAAAACTGTCAAAGACCCCGTGACCGGCAAGGATCTGGTCGAGGCCGGTCTGGTCCGCGCCCTGACTGTGGACGAAAACGGCGCCCGCTTTGTGATGGAGATTGATCCGGCCAAAGCATCCGCTCTGGAGCCCGCCCGCGCCGAGGCCGAAGCCAAGCTGAAGGGCATGGGGATCGAGAAGGTCTCAGTTGCGATGACCGCGCACTCTGCCGCGCCTAAGCCGCCGGAACTGAAGGGCACCGCCCGCCCCAAACCCGCTGGCCCCGAGGCCATTCCGGGTGTGGCCCGCATCATCGCCGTTGCCAGCGGCAAGGGCGGCGTGGGCAAATCGACCGTGTCCGCGAACCTCGCCACCGCCTTGGCCGCCGAGGGGCGCAAGGTCGGCCTCTTGGACGCTGACGTTTATGGCCCCAGCCAGCCGCGCATGCTGGGTGTCACTGGACGCCCTGCCTCGCCCGACAACAAGACCATCCTGCCCCTGCGCAACCACGGCGTCACCATGATGTCGCTGGGTCTGATGATCCAAGAGGACGAAGCGGTTGTCTGGCGCGGTCCCATGCTGATGGGCGCCCTGCAACAGATGCTGTTTCAGGTGCAGTGGGGCGCTTTGGACGTGCTGATCGTCGACCTGCCGCCGGGCACCGGTGACGTGCAGATGACCCTTGCGCAAAAGACCAACCTGAACGGCGCGATTGTGGTTTCGACCCCGCAGGACATCGCCCTGCTGGACGCCCGCAAAGGGATCGACATGTTTAAGAAACTGAACGTCCCGATCTATGGCCTGATCGAGAACATGAGCACCCACATCTGTTCGAACTGCGGCCACGAAGAGCATATCTTTGGCCACGGCGGCGTCGCCAAAGAGGCGGCGAAGATGGGCGTGCCCCTGCTGGCAGAGGTTCCGCTGCATTTGGACATCCGCACAGCCTCGGACGGCGGCGCGCCCATCGTGGTCAGCCAGCCCGACAGCCCGCAGGCGCAGGTCTTCCGCGGGATCGCCAAGCAACTGATCGCGGACGGCCGCGCATGATCCGCGTTGCGCCTCAGTTTCCGCCTTTGATCAAGGGGATGGCCGCTGGTCCGGCCAACCCTCTGACCATCGCCACCGCCGAGGCGCAGCGGGGCACCGACGCGGGACTTCTGGTCTGGTCCCTGACCGATGACCGGATGCGCGCCGCGCTGGTGCTGGCCCCCGAAACGCCCCTGTCCCATGCCGCCTCCGCGCTGGTCGCCTGCGGCGTGGGCCTGCAAAACGCCCTTGGCGTGCTGGTCCCGCCGGAAACCGCTGTCCATCTGGAATGGGCGGGCGGAATTCGTCTGAACGGCGGGCACGCGGGGGGAATGCGCCTGTTCTCCAGCACGCAGAACCCCGACGAGACGCCCGATTGGCTGATCGTCTCGCTGGAACTGACCATGCGTCTGCCCGACAAGGCCGAGATCGAGCCCGGTGAAACCCCCGACTGGACCGCCCTTGACCAAGAGGGCGCGGGCGAAGTGGACGCCATCGACTTGCTTGAGGGCTGGTCCAAGCATTCGCTGATCTGGCTGAATGAGCTGGAGCATCCGAACGGCCTGAAAACGCTGTACCGTGAATGGCGCGGGCTGGTCTGGAAACTGGGAGAGGACACCGCAGTGTCCCTGCCCGGTGAACGGGTCGGCGGACGGTTCCTTGGCGTTGATGAAAACTTCGGGATGATCCTGAAAGCAGGCGAGGACACCCGCCTGATCCCCCTGACCACCTTGGCCGAAAGGGTCTGACATGTACCTTGCCCGTGCGATCCACTTTGACGAAAGCGACCGCAACGTGTTCCATTGCCCTGCGCGGACGGGGGAATGGTGCATTTCGGGGGGCTTTGAATTCTCCAACTGGGGCGACGGCGATCTGGTGGGCAAAGCGCGCCAAGCCTTTGCCAACGGCTGGCTGGGGCTTGAAACCTTTGGCCGCGTGACATTCGTAGCCGTGACCCAGATCGAGCAGACGGAATACGACGCGCTGGTCCAGTCGCTGGCCGAGCATTTCGTGCAGGTCTACGGCGCCCCAAACGTCGAGGCCGCCCTGCCCGTCGCCGCCGAGGAACTGGCCCAGATGGCCGACCTGTGCGCCGACCACAGCCCCAACACCGTGCTGACCGTCCTGCGCGAACTAACCGACGCAGGGGTGCGCGAACAGTTCCGGTTCCTAGAGCCGTCCGATGCGGGGCTAGAGCAATTCGCCATCCACGGATCGCTGGATGACGACGACCATGTGCACGGGCCGGGCTGCGGCCACGATCACTGAGCGCATGAAAAAGGGGCCCATCGCAGGGCCCCTAAATCGTTTCAGCGCAACCGATTAGCGGACAGCGTTATAGACGAACAGCTGCTGGCCCGCGATCTGGTAGCTCTCGATCAGGGTTTTGGCGGTGTCGCTCAGCAGCCATGCCTCCAGCTGGTCCACCAGTTCCGATTTCACGTGGGGGTGCTTTTCGGCGTTCACGGGCAGATAGGCGTACTGGTTGAACAGGATCGGGTCGCCTTCGAAGACGATGCCCAGATCACCCTTGTTGGCAAAGTTCAGCCAGCTCGCGCGGTCCGCCATGATATAGGCGTCCATGCCAGCGGCGGTATTCAGCGCCGCGCCCATGCCCTGACCGACGGCTTTGTACCAGTCGCCTGCGGGCTCAACGCCAGCCTCTTTCCACAGCTTCAGCTCCATCTTGTGGGTGCCGCTGTCATCGCCGCGGCTGACGAAAGGCGCTTGGGCCTCAGCGATCGCCTGCAGGGCGCCGGTGGCTTTTTCCGCCGCGCCAGCCTTGGCAGGGTCCGCCTGCGGGCCAACAAAGATAAAGTCGTTGTACATGATTTCGGTGCGGTGGGTGCCGTTGCCCTCGGCCAGCCATTTCTCTTCGGCGGCTTTCGAGTGCACCAGAACCGCGTCCACGTCACCCGCTGCGCCAAGCGCCAGCGCCTGACCCGTGCCGACGATCAGCAGCTGCACGTCGATGCCGGTGTCCTCTTTGACCTTGGGCAGCAGAACATCCGCCAGACCCGAGTTCGCGAACGACGTGGTGACCGCCATTTTCATTTCCTCGGCCATGGCCGCGGTGGTGGTCAGCAGGGCCGCTACGGTGCCCAGAACAATGGACTTGAACGTCATAGTAAAATCTCTCCCTTAAGATAGGCCTTTGCCTCGGCCGTGCGGGGCGACCGAAAAAAATCGTCCCCGTTTGATTGCTCCACCAGCTTGCCTGCGTGGAGGAAAAGCACATCATCCGCCAGCCTGCGCGCCTGCCCCATATCGTGGGTGGACATCAGTATGCGGGTGCCACCGGCCTTGATCCGGTGGAGGATTTCTTCGATTTCCTTGACAGAGCGGCCATCGAGGTTGGCGCAAGGCTCGTCCAGAAACAGGATACGCGGGCTGCGGATCAGCGCACGAGCCAGCGCCATTTTCTGCTTCTCGCCACCGGACAGGTCGGCCACGGATTGTTCGAGGTTCACCACAAGGCCCACCTCGGTCGCACGGGCGCGGGCCTGTTCGCGGGCCTGATCACGGGTCACACCGTCCAGCAGCATGGGATAGGCGATGCAATCCACCACCGAGCGGCGCATCAGCACCGGCGTTTGAAACACAAACCCCTGATTGCGCCCGTTGGCATCCTGCGGATCGGTCCAGTGGATCTGGCCAGTATTGACTCGCTCCAGCCCGTGGATGGCCCGCAGCAGAGTGGTCTTTCCCGCGCCGTTCGGGCCCATCAGAATAGTGATGCCCTGCCCGTTCAGACCTGCGTCCAGCGGGCCCAGAATGGTGCGGCCACGGCGGCGCAGGGAAACATCGGACAGCCGAAGCCAAGCCTCTACCATCGGGCCCCCCGTTCCGTACGGCTGATGAAATGCAGCCCAAGGTTCACAAGGATGGCCAGCCCGATCAGCACAAAGCCCAGGGCCAGCGCCATGTCGAATTCGCCCTTGCCCGTCTCCAGCGCGATGGCGGTGGTTAGGACGCGCGTGGCGTGGTCGATATTGCCGCCGACGATCATGATCGCGCCGACTTCACCGATCGCGCGCCCGAAACCGGCGAGCGAGGCGGTCATCAACGCGCGGCGCCCGTCCCAGAGCAGGGTCTTGATCCGCTGCATCCGCGTGGCTTGCAAGGAAATCAGCAGATCATGGTAGTCGGCCCACAGATCGCGGATCGCCTGATGGGCGACCGAGGCGATGATCGGCGTGATGATGATCACCTGCGCGATCACCATCGCCGTCGGCGTGAACAGCAGCCCCAAAACACCCAAAGGACCAGAGCGCGAGAACAGCACATAAACGATAAGCCCCACCACCACCGGCGGCAGCCCCATCAGCGCATTCAGAATCGCGATCACAAAACGGCGGGCGGGAAAGCGGTTCACCGCCAGCCACGCCCCCAAGGGCAGCCCGATGCACGATGCCACCACGGTCGCCCCCAGCGACACGCGCAAGGAAAGGGCCGTAATCTCGACCAGATCAGGGTCCAGTGTCACGACGAGTCGCGCCGCCTGCCACAAACCTTCTCCGATCGAATTCATCTTCCGCCACACCGTTTATTGTTGGTCAAAACGGGGTAACACCCTGCCACCACCGGAAAAACGGACAAATTGAGGGTCATGAGAAAAGTCAGGGACAAAATGTCCACTTCAGCTTTCCAGTTGTGACTGCACCCATTCCAGCACCGCATCCGGATCGGCGGGCAACTCCTGCCCCAGATCATCGGCAAAGGTGCGGAAGCCATCGACATTCCCCGGTGCAACGGCGGTCAGAACGGGGATGCCGCGAGTCAGGGCCTCGCCTATCACGGGGCGGAATCCGCGGCCGTCCAGCTCTTGTTTTCCGAATTTATTCAGGATCATCACCTGCGGATTAGCGTCGAGCGCACTGGCCACCAGCCCCACCGCACGCTCCAGCCCCTCGGGGTCCAGACGGCAGCCCTGCGACAGCGACCCAAGGTCCTGCGATATCCGAACCACGTCCGATCCTGTCAGGATGTGCAGGTCCATCTGGCATTTGTAGGCGGGGTC
>CAXQKF010000303.1:0-2692 GCA_964224285.1 Donghicola sp.
CCCGAACGGGTTTCGATGCCTGACTTCGACATCGACTTCTGCATGGATCGCCGCGAAGAGGTGATCCAATACGTGCAAGAGAAATATGGTCGGGACAAGGTGGCTCAGATCATCACCTTCGGTGCGCTGCTGTCCAAGGCCGCCGTGCGCGATGTGGGCCGCGTTCTGCAAATGCCCTACGGTCAGGTAGATCGCCTGTCCAAGATGATCCCCGTCGAAGGGGTCAAGCCGGTCTCGATCAAGCAGGCCCTGCTGGACGAGCCGCGCCTGCGCGAAGAGGCCCGCAACGAAGAGGTGGTCGATCGCCTCTTGACCTATGGCCAGCAGATCGAGGGCCTCTTGCGGAACGCCTCGACCCACGCGGCGGGTGTGGTGATCGGGGACCGTCCTCTGGATGAACTGGTGCCTGTGTATCAGGATCCGCGCTCGGATATGCCCGCGACCCAGTTCAACATGAAATGGGTGGAACAGGCCGGTCTGGTGAAGTTCGACTTTCTGGGTCTGAAGACCCTGACTGTCATCCAGAACGCCATGAACCTGATCCACAAAGGGGGCCGTGATCTGCATGTAGCCGCCGACGGGACGGAACTTTACGTGCCCGCCGAAGGGGCCAAGAACCAGATCAACGCCATCCCGCTAGACGATGAACGGACCTATAAGCTTTACGCCGATGCGAAAACGGTCGCCGTGTTTCAGGTGGAAAGTTCGGGCATGATGGATGCGCTCAAGCGCATGAAGCCCACCTGTATCGAAGATATCGTTGCGCTGGTGGCGCTATACCGTCCCGGCCCGATGGAGAACATCCCCGTCTACTGTGAGGTCAAGCACGGCCTGCGCAAGCTGGAGTCCATCCACCCCACCATTGACCACATTCTGGCCGAAACCCAAGGCATCATCGTTTATCAGGAACAGGTGATGCAGATCGCTCAGGTCATGGCGGGCTACAGCCTTGGCGGCGCGGACCTTCTGCGCCGCGCTATGGGTAAAAAGATCAAAGAGGCGATGGACGCCGAACGCCCTAAGTTTACCGAAGGGTCCAAGAAGAACGGCGTTGATGAGAAGAAAGCAGGCGAGGTTTTTGACCTGCTGGAAAAATTCGCCAACTACGGCTTCAACAAATCCCACGCGGCAGCCTATGCGGTGGTGTCCTACCAGACCGCTTGGCTCAAGGCGAACCATCCGGTCGAGTTCATGGCCGGCGTCATGAACTGCGATTCCCACCTGACCGAAAAGCTGGCCGTTTACGCCGACGAGGTCCGCAAGGCCAAGGACAAGGGCGGTCTGGGGATCGAGATCGTGCCGCCCTGTGTGAACCGCTCGCTCGCGACATTCGATGTGGCTGATGGCAAGCTGGTCTACGCGCTTGGCGCGCTGAAGAACGTTGGCCAAGACGCCATGCGCTTGATCGAAAAGGCCCGCGGTGATCAGCCGTTCAAAACCGTGTTCGATTTCGCTCGCCGCGTGGACCTGAAGCGCGTGGGCAAGCGCCCGCTGGAAATGCTGGCACGGGCAGGGGCCTTTGATCTCTTGGATAGCAACCGTGCGAGGGTGTTCGATAGCCTTGATGCGCTGGTGCAGTACTCGGCCGCGATCCACGAACAGCGGGCGTCCAATCAGGTATCCCTGTTCGGCGATGCGGGTGATGACCTGCCCGAACCGCGCCTGTCCAAACGCAACGACTGGCTGCCAGCCGAACGTCTGGCCGAGGAATTCCGCGCCATCGGGTTCTACCTGTCCGGCCACCCTCTGGACGACTACCGCGCCGTGTTGAAACGCAAAAAGGTCATGACCTTTGACGAGCTGTCCCGCAAAGTCCAGGAGGGCCCGCAACTGGCCAAACTGGCGGGCGTCGTCGCCTCGCGGCAGGAACGGAAATCGGCCAAGGGGAACAGGTTCGCCTTTGTCCAAATGAGTGATCCGACCGGCCAATTCGAAGTCACGCTGTTCTCCGAAGCCTTGGAGAAATCCCGTGAATTCCTCGATAGCGGGACGAATGTCGTGGTCACGGTCGAGGCGACCTACGAATCAGAGCAGGTCAAGCTGCTGGGCCGCGGAATCGCGCCGCTGGACGCGATGGTCGCGGACGCCGGATCGAACGGCCTGCGGATTTTTGTGGATACGACCGAGGTGCTGCCGATGATGGCGGCCCTGCTGGAGGATGCGGCGAAATCCGCCCCGCGTGCAGCCAAGGGTCCGATCTATTGCTGCCTGCTGTCCGATGAACTGCCCGGTGAGGTAGAGATCGACCTGGGTGCGCAATTCCCCGTCAGCCCCCAGATCAAGGGCGCGCTGAAAAGCATGAACGGCATCTTGCAGGTCGAGGACATCTGATCGGGGCGGTTGGCCTGCGGCGGCTGCCTCGATATGAGTATTTGCAGCAAAAAGAAGCCTGCTTTCTGCTTTGTCCAAATACTCAAAATGTTGGAACGGCAGGGTCAGTAATGTGGCGGACGTTCGTCGCCAACGATCTCGGCGGCGCCTGCGGAAGCCTCGCGGGCGGCTTCGCGTTCCATGAGCATCCGCACGCGGCGGGTCAGGACAGAGATTTCCTTTTCCTGCCGCGCGACAACGTCCGACAGGTCGTCGACGGACTTTAGCAGGTGGGCAAGGCGTTCTTCGATCAGGTCGATGCGGTTTTCCATAGGGTCGCTCTAGTGTTTTGATTGGGGATTGTCACGTCCCGCCGCTTGCC
>CAXQKF010000304.1:0-2725 GCA_964224285.1 Donghicola sp.
AGACCCGCGTTGGTGCGAGTATCAGAAAGACAAACGATACCTTCGTTCAGCAGCATCGCCAGACAGTAGGTCACAGTAATTCCTCCAGAGGGAAACACACACACCCAAGTATCTGTGCCCCTCCCCCGAGACAAGCCAGACTTTTAAGGATCACATACCTCAATAGTGCTAGTGCCTTCGACTTCATCGTCTATCCCGTCCCGATCAACTTGAGAGAAGAAGCCATAGCTTTCCCCGAGGCTGTTCGCGAGTTGATTGGTGTCCATGATCATTTCGGTCAGCCACTCGTGCAGACCGTAATCAATAATTGCAT
This sequence comes from Donghicola sp., assembly GCA_964224285.1. Taxonomy (GTDB): domain Bacteria; phylum Pseudomonadota; class Alphaproteobacteria; order Rhodobacterales; family Rhodobacteraceae; genus Donghicola. The sequence continues at coordinate 314 of CAXQKF010000304.1, forward strand.
GGGCGTCGGCCACCCGCAGCTTGTCCCGCGTCTGTCGCGCGATTTCCGCGACTTTGCGCTGCGCTTTGGTATGGACCCCGATGTTGTCAATGTTGTCGCAAATCGCCTCGTAGGAATACCGGAGCGACCGCGGCGACTGGCTGTTCACCACCAGCAGATCAACGACACGCGGCGCACTGATCTGTTCACGGTACACATGGCGGAACGACCGCAGAGCATTGGCTGCGCGCAAAATCTGCTGCCACTGGAGCAGATCAAGCCCCAATCCAACTTCGTCCGCCTTGGGCAGCAGGACGTGGTATTTTACATCCAGCAACCGCGCGGTGGCGTCTGCACGTTCGATGTGCTTGCCCAGTTCGATGAACCATTGCCGCTCGTCCCGCAGGAGGGTCGAGTTGATCGCCCCGCGGAAGGTGAAACTGGCGGCCAGCACACCTTCGACGAAATCGGCATAGCGGCGCTCTTCGGCGTCGGCGATGGTTTTGGTGCGGAACTCGGACCACGTGCTGTTGATGGCGGTCCAGACTTCGGACGTGATTGCGCCGCGCATCGCGCGGGCGTTTTCGCGGGCGGCATGAAAGCAGGACAGAATACTGGAGGCATTCTCTGTATCGAAGGCCAGATGGAACGTCGCGCTTTCGCGGTCAGCTTCTTCCAGCGCCTCGCCAAAGGTCTCACGGCAGCCTGCGGCGATGATGATCGAGGGCCACTCGGTATTTCCCGCCGCCTCGGAACCGGGCAGGCTTTCGATGCGACGGCCGGCATCCAGAAGGCGGGCATTGTTCTCTGCGCGCTCGACGTAGCGCGACATCCAGTACAGTCCTTGTGCGGTACGGCTCAGCATTACAAACGATCCCCTCGCAAAACCCACGTATCCTTCCCGCCACCACCCGGGCTGGAGTTTACCACAAGCGACCCCTCACGCAGAGCGACGCGTGTCAGGCCACCGGGAATAAGCTCTGTTTTGCCTTTACCCGAAATCACAAAGGGGCGCAGGTCCACGTGGCGCGGGGCCAGCCCCTCTTCGCTCAGGGACGGAACGGTGGACAGTGCCAAGGTCGGCTGAGCGATGTAGTTCGCGGGGTTCTTCTTGATCAGGCCAGCGAATTTCTCGATCTCGGCCTTGGTGGATTTCGGGCCGATCAGCATCCCGTAGCCGCCAGAGCCATGGACTTCCTTCACCACCAGCTCGGACAGGTTATCGAGCACATATTTGCACTCGGATTCGTCCGCGCACTGCCATGTTTCCACGTTCGGCAAAATCGGCTCTTCGCCGAGGAAGAAGCGGATCATCTCCGGCACATAGACATAGGTTGCCTTGTCGTCGGCCACGCCCGCACCGGGAGCGTTCACGATCGTCACCCCGCCTGCCTTGTAGGCGCGCATCAGGCCGGGCACACCCAGCATACTGTCAGGGTTAAAGGCTTCGGGATCGAGGAAGGCGTCATCGATACGGCGATACAGGACATGGATACGCTCTGGCCCGCGGATGGTCCGCATGAAGAGCATATCATTCTCGACGAACAGATCCTGCCCTTCGACCAGTTCAATCCCCATGATATCCGCGAGGAAGCTGTGTTCGAAGTAAGCAGAGTTAAAATGTCCGGGGGTCAGGATCGCCAGCGTCGGACATCCGTCACAGTCATCCGGCGCCACCGACTGCATCGCGGCGGCCAGCATGTCACCGTAGTGATCCACAGGGCGCACCTGACCGCTGCGGAACATGCCGGGCAGAATGCGCTGCATCACTTCGCGGTTCTGCAGCACGTAGGAAATCCCCGAAGGCGTGCGGCAGTTGTCTTCCAATACGTTGAATTCGTCGGGTCCGGTCCGCACAAGATCCACGCCGATGATATGCGAAAAAATATCTCCGACAGGCTGAACACCCTGCATGATTGATTCGTATGCCGGGTTCCCCTCGACGAGGCGCGCGGGGATTTTTCCGGCTTTGATGAACTCGCGCTTACCGTAGACGTCGGTCAAAAAGGCGTTCAGCGCACGTGCGCGCTGGATCGATCCGCGTTCGATCACATCCCATTCGGCGGCAGAGAAAACACGAGGCATCAGGTCAAACGGGATCAGGCGCTCGGGGTCTCCGCCCTCGCCGTAAACCGCGAAAGTAATACCATTTCTTCGGAAAAGCCCTTCGGCCTCTTCTTGGCGAAGCCGCAATTCGTCAGCGGTGGTAGCCTTTGCCCATTCGGCAATGTCGGCATACGCAGGCTTAATTCCTGCGCGGTCTTTCATTTCATCGTAATACGCGACCACATAACCCCCCAATAACGCTAGCTATCCAACTGTGAGTGGTGCAGGTTTGCACCAAGACTTCAAGCGTATCACATACCATTTTGCCTACCAAACGTACGGACTGCCCAAAAATATGACAATTACTGTCTCGCTCAAACACCGCAC
>CAXQKF010000305.1:0-7230 GCA_964224285.1 Donghicola sp.
GGACACGGCCAGCGATGCGCCGACCATGATCGCCATCAACATGCGCGGCAGGCGGATGTCCCAGAGAACGACCTTGGCCGACAGGGGTAACTCTGCCGGTGTCAGCAGCGCGACCAACGCATCCCACAACGTGACTCCAGTGGCCCCCGTGGTCAGGCTCAGGACACAGCAGAACGCCAGAGTCACCCACAGCACGCTGCGCACGCGGATCGCAATGGCGCGCCGTGGGGCCATGTTATCGGGGACGGCAACCATCAGCCCGCCTCGTTATCCAACAGAGCCAACTGGCTGGACAGATCCCGAATGGCGTGGGGCGTGCGCGGCCCGAACCCCAGCAGATACATCCCGTCCATGCGGATCAAAGCGCCATTCTGCGCCGCCGGAGTCGTCCCGAGCGCAGGGTGGGACTGGATCGCGGTATCGGTGATCGCGTGGTCTCCGGCGCGGGCCATCATCAGGATCACGTCGGGGGCGGCGGTCAGAACCGCTTCGTCGGTTAACTGTTTGTACCCGTCAAATTCGGTGATCGCGTTCTTTGCGCCGGCCAGATCAATGATCCCGTTCGCAGCGGTGTTCTTGCCCGCAGCCATAACGCGGCCCCCTTGCAGGGACATGACAAACATGACCTTCAGGTCGCGGTCGGGGGCAGCTACTTGGGCAGCGTCCAGTTCTGCCTCCAGCTCTGCCGCGAGGGCGTCGCCTTGGTCCGAGAGGCCAAGTGCGTCGGCAATGGCATGCACTTTGGCAGGGATCGCGGCGGCGTCGTATCCGCCGGGGATGGTCACCCAAGGCACGCCCGCGCCTGCCATCAGATCGACGGTTTCAGGCGGACCTGCGCCTTCTTCGGCCAGAATGAGGGTCGGATCGACGGACAGAATACCCTCGGGGGCCAATCGGCGCACATAGCCCACATCGGGCAGGGCTTCTGCCTGCGCGGGGTAATTCGACGTCTGGTCGCGGCCGACCAGCGTATCGCCTGCCCCCAGTTCATAGACAATCTCGGTCACAGCCCCGCCAAGCGACAGCAAACGCGGTGCGTCTTGGGCCGCGAGGGCGGTGGGCATCAGAGCGATCAGAGCAAGCCAGCGCATCACAGACCCTCCGCCGCGGTGGGCAGGTCGCTGACGATGCGGTTCCAGCCCTCGTAGAAGTCTTCGTCACGGGTGCGGACCCCGAAAATCTGCATGATCAGCCCGCCCATTGCGTCAAAAGCCTCGACCGACACGGCAGCCCCGCGGCGGGTCGGCTTTTCGACAGCATAGACCTCGGCAATGGGGTCGGTGCGCAGGTGCAGGTTGAAGCCCGCATCCAGAATGTTGAACCAAGGGCCCATGACCTTGATGTTCTGCGGTGCGCCGGTGTGGATCTGGATGCAGCCATGGTTGCCGACAAAGCTCATCACTGGCACGTCCTGCACAGCGGCCTGTTCCAGCGCGGTCATAACAGCGCCGGGGTCCAGTTGCCGCACAAAAGGCGCGCCCGCCACGCGATAGGCCCCCAAACGGTTCATTTTCAGCCGGTCCACGAGGCCAAGGAACTGGTGCGTGTCCGTCATCGCCGCCCATTGTTCACGCAGGCGGTCCGTTTTGTCGAAATTGACCTTGGCCGGCTCGATGTCGCGGCGGGGTTCGTAATCAGTAAGGACCGGATCAACGCGCAGGGTCTCGACCACTTCGGTCCAGACAGAGGCGTCAGAGGCCGAGGTCAGGTGCACTTTGTGCATCGCATCGCCCGCCGCATCAAAGAACTGAAGCGAGTGGCGCGGGCCGTCATCGGTGTGACGCTCGACCGCGTAGCCGCGCACAAAGTGGCGGGGGAAGTAGCGCATGTCGATAGGGCGGTTCAGGATCATGCCCGCACGCTCACCGGCGCGGTACTCGCCGTATTCCCCGTGGACTTCGCTGACCACGTGTTCGTTGCGGGTCAAGGCCATGACCTGCCCGAAACGGGGCACTTGGGCCAGCGCGGCGGTCAGGTCGGCGGTGATCGGTGTCACGCCCTGTCCCAGATGGGCGTCCAGCACTGCGGCTTCTGATAACCCGTGAGAGGTCGCAAAGTCGCGGATTCGCTGTTTCGGGTTTTCCGCCCGCAGGGACCGGATGTCCGCGGCGGTCAGGTGAATGTCTTTGGGCATAGAGGCACCCCGTACTCAGTGGGTTTCGATGGGTGCCTAGCTGCGCATCTGTGCATGAGGGAACACGGGCGCTGCGGGGTGAAATCAATTCTTGACAAGAATAGTAAGAAAAAATATCCGGCGCAAGTCTGATCCGCCAATGACGCGGATCACATCCACGATATCCCTCACTGCCAGCCCCGTGCCAGCGCTGTAACCTTCTGATTAAAGGGGACTGCTCTTATGCGGATTTCTCTCTCTGTGCGTGTCGCGCTGCTGGCGAGCTGCGCGATCTGTTTCTCGACCGGCGCGATGGCGCAGGACATCCTTCTGGACCCCGTGGTTCTGGCCAAGTCCAAACGAGGTGTGCAGACGAACACCGCGACCTCCGAAACCGTTGTGACCGAAGAAGAGGTCGAGGACCGTCAGGCCGGCACCATTGCCGAACTGGTGGATACAGTGCCGGGTGTGACGCTGGTGAACGGCTCCAGCCCTCAGGGGTCGGGCATCAACATTCGCGGCTTTGGCGCAAACGGCACTTATGGCAGCGACCAGAAAGTTCTGATCCAAGTGGACGGCGCGAATGTGGGCTCCGAAGAGCTCTACCGGATCGGCACGCAGCTTTATACTGACCCGTCGCTGTACAAAGAGGTGACCGTCGTGCGCGGTGTGGCGGGGACGTTCGAATATGGCTCTGGTGCCATCGGTGGCTTGGTGCGTCTGGAAACCAAGGACGCGTCGGACTTCACCGGCGGCGAGCCGGGCTTTAAACTGCGTCAGACTCTGCAATTTGGCTCGAACGGCGGCCAGTTTGCCAGCTCCAGCATTCTGGCATGGCAACCGACCGAAGATCTGGAGCTGCTGGGCAACTACACCTACCGCAGCCAGGAGGCGCAGAAGGACGGGAATAGCGACAACGTCAGCGATGACGGGTACGAGCTGCCATCATGGGCGGTCAAGGCACGCTATCGCTTTGGTCAGGATCGCGCCCACGCGCTGACCCTGTCGATGGCAGAGACGACCTCCCAAGAGACCGACGTGCCCTACAACAGCTTTGCCAGCGCGACGGACAACTTTGGCAACGTGGATCGCGGCGTGTTCTCGGAAACCCGTACACTGCGTTACACCTATGATGCCCCCGGCAATGACTGGCTGAACCTGACGGTCGAACATTCCCGGGCCGAACAGCAGATCGACTCCAGCTATGTTGCGGGTAGTTCGGTCTATGAAACCAACCCCTATGTTTGGCCAAGCCTGCAGCCGCTGGTGAACGCGGATCACCGCTATGTCACCACCAAAACCACGGCAAAGAACCAGTCGATCTTTACCACTGGTGCCCTGAGCCACGATCTGCGCTACGGCTACGAGCACATCCAGAAAGACCGTCTGGATGCGTCTTCGGCCCCTGGTGGCAAAGATCTGCGCGATGCCTTCTTTGTGGTGGATGACATCCAGTGGGGCGGCCTGACCCTGACCCCCGCGGTCCGCTATGAAAAGCAGGCGATCAGCAGCGACTATGGCGATTACGCGAACGAGGCGCTGATGGGCGGCCTGTCCGCGCGCTATGCGTTTGACAACGGGATGTCGGTGTTTGGCAGCGCGGCCTATTCGGAAAACCTGCCGATCCTCGATGACCTGAGCAACGCCGACTACATGGAACGCAGTGAAAAGGCGCATACCTTTGAACTGGGCGCGGCCTTCGAGCGGACCAGCCTGTTCTCTGGCGGGGACAGCGCGGCGCTCAAGCTGACCCACTACCGGACCGAGGTCTGGGACGTGACCAGCTATTCGGGCGTCACCAACATCGCGCTTCAGGGCTACGAGCTTGAGGGCTCTTACAGCACCGAAAGCGGGTTCTACACCGATGTGAACAGCACCTGGAGCTTTGGTCGCGACACCACCAACGGCGAAAACAACGACTGGCAGTACACGCCCGCAAACTCGCTGAGCGTCGCCTTTGGTAAACGTTGGGGGCAGGAATTCGACCTGAGCTGGGAAGTCGTCGCTAACGCCGAGCGTGAGTACAACGATGTCACCACCGAACAGACTGTCGTCCACAACCTGCGTGGCACGTACCGCCCGCAAAACGGCGCTCTGGAAGGGTTCGAGGTCCGCGTCGGGCTCGAGAACGCGGCTGATCTGGACTACACGCCCTACCTTGCCACGCGCGCGGCGTCCGGTCGGAACCTGAAGCTGACCCTGACCAAAACCTTCTAAGACAGCCTCATAAAAACAGCAGAAAACCGCAGAAAGCCAGCACATCACGTGCTGGCTTTTTGTTTCATCGCGAAACAATGCCAATACCTGAAAGGCACTAAATACAGGGCTTGGTCGGCATCATACGTTGACGGATGCCCTGCCAGAGCCCAAGCTTGTCGCCAAAGGCTGCACCGGTTTCGAAGAGGAGCGGGGCCGGAGCAGAATATTTCGATATTGGAGGATTTTATGAACATTCGAGCGATGATCGGCACAGACGAAGAGTCTGTTGCCGGTACTATTTCCTACCTCACACGTATTGAATTCGGCGAAGGTGCCCTCGCCAAACTGCCTTCTTTGTTGAACGAATTGGGCGTCACCAAGCCTCTGATCTGCACGGATAAGGGGCTGGTTGCGGCTGGCGTCATTGCCCGCGCAACCGAAGAATTGAAAGACCACGCGATCTACGACGGCACCCCCGCAAACCCCACCGAAGAGGCGGTTCTGGACGCTTGGGATGTCTATCGCGCCCATGGGTGTGACGGGATTGTCGGGATCGGTGGCGGCTCTTCTCTGGATCTGGCCAAGGGGGTCCGCATCCTGACCGGCCACCCGCCGCCCTTGGGGCAATATGCGGCTGTGAACGGTGGCATGACCCGCATTCACGGCAAAATCCGTCCGCTGATCGCGGTTCCGACAACGGCTGGCACGGGCTCCGAAGTGGGTCGTGCGGCGGTGATTGTCACCGCAGATGGCCGGAAACTGGGGATTTTGTCGCCCTATAACCTGCCTTCGATTGCTCTTTGCGATCCCGAATTGACCTATGGGCTGCCGCCGACGTTGACAGCCGCAACCGGCATGGATGCGATCTCGCATTGCCTCGAGACCTACATGGCGCCCGCCTTCAACCCACCGGCAGAGGCGATTGCCCTGCACGGTCTGGATTGCGGCCTGCGCGCGATCGAGGCCGCCACGACCAACGGACTGGACCGAGGAGCGCGCCGTGACATGATGATCTGCGCCCTTGAAGGGGCGATGGCATTTCAGAAAGGGCTGGGGGCGGTCCATGCGCTGACCCACCCTCTGGGCGCGATCCGCGAGTTGAACCTGCATCACGGAACGTTAAATGCCATTCTGATGCCCGAAGTGCTACGGTTTAACCGTCCCGCCATCGGCGCCAAATGGGATGAGCTGACCAAACGAATGGGCGGCGACCCTGCGGAACAATGCGCTGCGCTGAACCGGCGGCTCGGGATGCCGTCGGGGCTGGCCGAGATGGGGGTGACTCCGGAGATGATGGAAAAAGTCTCTCAGGATGCGCTAAAGGATCATTGCCACGCGACTAACCCGCGCAATGCCACTCAGCGCGATTATCTGGACATTCTACAGCGCTCGGCCTGAGCGGTCTCGGGGGCGCAGGTTGCGCCCCTGATTGACCTCTGGCTCTGATCCGTCAAAGATAAGAAACACCCGCGCCTCTCTTGGCGTATATCAGACATGACAGCGGAACAGGTAAATGGATGCTGGCAAAGTTGTGGTTTGGGTTCTTGGTGCGACGTTTGCGGGTCTGACGGCCTATAATTTCCGGTACGAGATCGGCGACATCCTGCATTTCAGCCGCAAAGAGATCGCGGCAGAGATCACATTGGATAACCGTTGCGAATTTCGCGACTCGGTGCTGGTTGTGCGGGATCAGGACACGGGCGCATTCGCCAAGTTCTATGGCGGTGCGGCGATCCTCAAGACGACAGAACGCAACCGCGTGCGTCTCGAGTTCGATCCCAAATACAAGGATGTCGAGTTCTTTGGCACCGAGTTTCCGGCGCAAAAGCACATGACCCTGATCGCGGACTGCAAGAACGCCCGCAAATACGTTTTCTTCTAGCGGATCAGCTAAAGAACCGGCCGCGTGCGTCGATCACGCATTTGATCAGGATCAGCAGATAGGCGGTATCGACCGCGATCAGCAGCATGAAGGGGCGGGTAAACAGAACCCCGATCCCCACGACAACGGCGAACATAAACAGCACGATAAGGGGGCGGGGGACGCGCAGGGCCTTGGGCGACAGGGTTTTCAGCGTCGAGATCATCAACAGCGCCGAGAACGCCATCCACAGCGCGACGAGCAGCGGCACCGCGTGCATGTCGACCACATCCCCGAGCCACAGGAACAGCGGCAGCATCGCCAGATATGCGCCGCCCGGTGCAGGTACGCCGATAAAGTGATTGCTGGACTGTTCGTCATCCAGCGCCTGACCCTTCATCACGTTGAACCGCGCCAGACGCAGGCAGGTCGCGGCGGCAAAGATCAGAACGAAAACCCAGCCAAACGTGCCCAATTGGTTCAGAATAGCCTTGTACAGCAAGACACCGGGTGCCACGCCAAAGCACAGGAAATCGGACAGGGAGTCGAGCTCTGCCCCCATTTTCGAGGTGGCATTCAAGCGCCGCGCCAGCAGACCATCCAACCCGTCCATCAAGGACGCCAGAAGGATCAGCCCGACCGCCCCCATATAGTGGTTGTCCATCGCAAAACGGATGGAGGTCAGGCCGAAACACATGCCTGCCAAAGTCACCATGTTCGGCAAAAGCAGAAGGAAAGGAACTTTTTCGGACTGAACCGGAGGGCGCGGCGGTTGGTCGGTCATGGGATCAGGACTTTGCGTTCAGATCCGCAAGAACGGTCTCTCCGGCGATCATGGTCTGGCCGATCATGACCTTGGGTTCGACGCCTTCGGGCAGGTAGATGTCCAGACGCGAGCCGAAACGGATCAGGCCGAAACGTTCGCCGGTCGCCAGTGTCTGACCCTCTTTGGACCAGCACAGGATGCGGCGCGCCACGAGGCCCGCGATCTGCACGACGCCATAGCGGCGGCCGTCCTCGAGAACGACGGTCAGGCCGTTGCGCTCGTTGTCCTCGG
>CAXQKF010000306.1:0-17554 GCA_964224285.1 Donghicola sp.
CATTGATGCCAAGGATCGGTTGTCCAAGGGCGTAGCGCATCACCACGCCGAACGCCAAGATGACTACCAGTGCGATCAGGCAGATCCCGCCGATCACCGCCAGAACCATGTTGGCGCGGGCGAAATACTTCGCCCATGCCGAAGAGGTATAGCCGCTCATGACAGGTTACTTGGTCAGAGCGTCGACAAGCGCGGCCGCGTTGCCGCCGGTCTCGGCCACGGCACTCTCGCGGACGGGGCCGGACAGGGCGTTGAAGGCCTCGGCTTGTTCGGCGGTCAGTTCGATCACCTGCTTGCCTTCGGCCTCGGCAAAGGCTGCCAGACCACCCGCCGCAGCGGCCAGCTGGGTTTCGTTGGCCAGCAGCGAGGCCTTTTCACCGGCTTCGAGAACGGCGGCTTGCTGTTCGTCCGACAGGTTGGCGAAAGCATCGCGGTTCATCAGGATAAAGAACGGCGAGTTCGTGGTGTCCATCCCGTAGGTCAGGTAGTTCGCCACTTCGCCAAGGCGGAAGGCACGGGTTGCGGTGGTGTCGATATAGGCACCGTCAATAACGCCGGTCTGCATGGCGTTGTAGATTTCGGTCACGGGCATGGACACAGGGGTTGCGCCCCAAGCTTCGATCACGGCGCCCGCATTGCGCGAGGGTACGCGGATTTTCAGGCCAGCCAGATCGTCGGGGCTGTCGACTGCCACGTCGCGCATGTACAGCACGTTGCCCGCGCTGGACCACAGGGACACCAGCTTTACCCGGCGGTATTCGTCGGCCAAGAGGTCGATGTTCGCCCACAGATCGGCGGTGCCGGTGGCTTCGTTCAACACGCCGGGCAGTTCGGCGGTCAGGGTCAGGGGGAACTGGCTGGCGGTATAGCCGGGCAGAGAAATGGCAAGCTCGGCCACGCCGTCAACAACGCGCGAATACTGTTCCACGGGGCCCGGCCCAAGCTCACCGCCCGAGTAGATGGTGACGGTCACATCGCCGCCGGTCGCTTCGGAGACCATGTCGGCAAAGGGCTGGAACGCGCCCGCAACATAGGGGTGCATCGGCGGCATGAAGTTGGCGAATTTCAGGTCTTCGGCGGTGGCCGTGCCAGCGGTCAGGGTCGCCGCGGCGGTCAAAGCAGTCACAAAACGCATAAGGTTTCCTCCCGTAGAATCGTACAAGGGCGCGGCTCATTTTCCGGTGGCCACGGCCCTTTGTCTGGCCAGTACTGGGGGAGGTCGTTGCGCAAAACCAATTCGAAGAGCGATATGCGCTATAAGTTATAACTATAGGCTATTGTTGTTCGTGGTGATTTCTCTCAATAAATCAAGCAGGATAGCCTGTGATTTTGTGGGCTCCCAGTTCTGGCGGTGGGTCACGCCGATGGCGCGGCCGGGCCAGTCTCCGTGGACCTGGATGCGGGCCAAAAGGCCCTTGTCGATCTCTGCAGCGGCCTGCGCGCCAGAGACGCACGCCACGAAATCGCCCGCGCCAAGCATCTCGCGCATAAAGAGGATGGAGCCGCTCTCGATCAGGCTTGCCGGGCGGGGAATCCCTTTGGTTTCAAAGAAGTTATCGAACTGTGCCCGCGACGGCGACCCGAGACGGGGCACCACCCAAGACTTGTCCGCAAGCTCTTCGAGGCGGATGCTTTGCCCCGCGAGCGGATGCTGGGGGCCGCAGACGAATGCCAGATAGTCATGGAACAGGGGCTCCTGAATCACGTCGCCGATCGGGGCAGGTTCGCGCAGGGCGCCGACGATGATGTCGATGTCACCCCGCCGCAGGCCGGTCAACAAATCGTCATAAGGACCATCGTTGATCTCGACCAGCAGACGGGGGCGCTGTTTGCGAAAGGCCGCCAGTAATCGCGGCAACAGGACAGAGCGGGACAGGGGCAGCGCCCCGATCACGATCTTGCCGGCCTCGCCACCGTCGAACTCGGCCAGTTCGGCGTCGGCCTGATCCAGTTCGGCAAAGGCCAGACGTGTCGCTTGCTCTAGGGCGCGGGCGGCGCGTGTCGGGCGCAACCCGTGGCTGGCACGTTCGAACAACAGCGCACCGGCTTCTTTTTCCAGCTGGCTGACCGCCCGATGCACGGAGGGCTGCGCCAGCCCGATGCGCTGCGCGGCAAGGGTGAAATTCTCGGCCTCTGCCACGGCGATCAGGGCTTGCAACTGCGCCACGGTGGCCGTCAGGGGCAGGCGCTCTGACACTTCGCGCAGGGCAGGGTCGAGGATGTCAAAGCACCGCGCCACACGCCGCGCCAGCACCCGGCCACGGTCATTCAGAAACACCCCCGTGCGCGTCCGCGCAAAGAGAACCCCGCCGCTCTCGGTCTCGATCTTATGCAAGGCCTGACTGACCGCAGGCTGCGACACACCGCAAATGTCCGAGGCGAGGGTCAGGGACTGCCGCTCGGCGACCGTCAAAAATACGCGAAAATGTCGTAGGTTTCTAGGCAGGGGCATGAATGGTCCTGATGCTCGGGATATGCTGCTGTGCAGAATTTTATAGGGTACAGTTATAGCGAAATCTTATCCATGTGCACGGGCTTTCAAATTGCCTTGGCGCAGTCCGCCATGAGACATCGGGACACCACTTTTGAATGAGGCTACCGATGTCCGCGAACAAAACCGCTCTTGTGATTTCTGCCCACGCTGCCGACTTTGTCTGGCGCTGCGGAGGTGCCATCGCCCTGCACGCGGAAAAGGGTTATGACGTGACCGTTGCCTGCCTGTCCTTCGGCGAACGGGGCGAGAGCGCCCGCCTGTGGAAAGAAGGCATGTCGCTGGACGAGGTCAAAGCGGTGCGCCGCAGCGAAGCCGAAGCTGCCGCCGAGGCGCTGGGTGTGACGCGTCTGGAGTGCTTTGATCTGGGGGATTATCCCTTGGTTCTGGAGCGAGAGGACAAGTACAAACTCGTGGACCTGACCCGCGAGGTGCAGCCTGCGTTTATGCTGTCCCACAGCCAGTACGACCCCTACAACACTGACCACATGTACACGACACAGATCGCGCTTGAGGCGCGGATGATCGCGCAGGCGTGGGGCCACAATCCGGGTCAAAAGGTTCTGGGCGCACCGCAGCTCTATCTGTTCGAACCCCACCAGACCGAGCAGATGGGATGGAAGCCCGACCATTTCCTCGACATCACTTCTGTCTGGGACAAGAAGCGCGCCGCGATGGAATGCATGAACGGTCAGGTGCACCTGTGGGACTACTACTCCCGCGTGGCGCAGCAACGGGCGAACCACTTCAAACGCAACTCTGGCGGCCAGTCCGGCGGGCGCGATTGCCAGTACGCCGAGGGCTTCCAGTCGATCTTCCCGCGCACTGTCGACGAACTTTGATCGACGGGGAACGGCGGCCCGCACGTAGTAGAGTGACACCGATTTCCCTCAAAAGGATTTGACCTATGACCTCTATTGTTCCTGCCGCCGCCTATTCCCCCATGCAGAAGCGTCTGCACTGGGTCGTCGTGATCCTGCTGGCACTTCAGTATCTGTTCTTTGACGGGATGGGACGTCCGTTCCATCAGTTGATGCAGGGGCTTCCGGCGTGGAACGCCACCGTCGTCATCCATCTGGTGCTCGGGCTGCTGGTGCTGGCCGCCGCGATCTGGCGACTGGCCTTGCGCCGCAGTCACGGCGTGCCAGCAGAACCCGAGGGCACACCCGCCCACGCCAAGCTCGCCGCCAAAGCCGTCCATGCGGGCATCTATGGCGCTCTGATTGTTCTCCCGGTCTCCGGCTTGGCTGCGTGGTTCGGCCAGAACGGAACCCCCGCAGAGATCCATGAAATCCTGACCAATGTGCTGCTTGCCTTGGTCGCTATCCACGTACTGGCGGCATTGGTGCACCAGTTCGTGTGGAAAGATAACCTGTTATTCCGCATGAAATAATTGCGGAGCTGTCCCTAAGGAGGAGAGACATGTCCGAACCTTGCTTTGACGTTGCCCATCTGGGTCATGTCGAGATGCTCACTGACAAATTCGAAGAGAGCCTCGACTTTTTCACCCGTGTTTATGGTTTGAAGCTGTCGGGACAGGACGAAACCTCGGCCTACCTTCGGGCATGGGACGACTACGAGTACTGCTCGTTGAAACTGACGCGGAGCGATACCACGGGCGTGGCCCATATCGGGTATCGCTGCGCTTCTCCGGCTGCGTTAGAGCGCCGTGTGGCGGCCATCGAGGCGTCCGGCTACATCGTGCACGGCTGGGTCGATGGCGACCTGAGCCACGGACGGGCGTTCCGCTTCGAAGATCCCTTCGGGCATGTGTTCGAAGTCTATTACGACACTAACTGGTACACCGCTCAGGATGAGGCCGAGAAGGCCGCACTAAAGAACACCGCCTCGTCCTTTACCGGCGCTGCACCGCGCCGGATTGACCACCTGAACCTGCTGTCCAGCGATGTCAGCGAATTCCGCCGGTTCATGGAGACCTGTCTGGGCAGCCGCGTGACCGAGTATATCCAGCTGGACAACGGCCGGATCGGTGGCTGCTGGTTCACGGTCAATAACAAGACTTACGATCTGGCCTGCACCGAAGAGCACGGCGGCGCCAACGCCCGTCTGCACCACGTGACCTACGCCACCGACCAGCGCGAGGACATTCTGCGCGCCGCTGATATCTTCCTTCAGAACGGTGTTCATATCGAGACCGGTCCCCACAAGCACGCCATTCAGGGGACGTTTTTTCTGTATGTCTGGGAGCCTGCGGGCAACCGCGTGGAACTGGCAAATGCCGGTGCCCGCCTGATCACGGCCCCTGATTGGGAACCGATCGTCTGGACCGAGGCTGACCGCAAGAAGGGGCAGGCCTGGGGTCTGAAAACGATCGAGACGTTCCACACCCACGGCACGCCGCCGGTACAGAAATAAGGGGTGCATATGATGGCAAATGTTGTTGTTCAGAACATCCCCCGTGCGGATCAGGCAGTCATTGACGAATTGGGCGCTGCCGGTGTGGCGACCGTTCACGAAGCGGCGGGCCGGACGGGCTGTTTGGCCAGTTACATGCGGCCGATCTATTCCGGTGCGCGGATTGCAGGCAGTGCGGTCACGATCTCTGCTGCGCCGGGGGACAACTGGATGATCCATGTGGCGATCGAGCAGTTGCAGTCCGGTGATGTGCTGGTTCTGGCTCCGACGAGCCCCTGTGATAACGGCTATTTCGGTGATTTGCTGGCAACGAGTGCGCAGGCGCGTGGCTGTCGAGGGCTGATCATTGATGCCGGTGTGCGGGATGTCCGCGATCTGCAGGAGATGGGCTTTCCGGTGTGGTCCAAGGCCATTTCGGCGCAAGGGACGGTGAAGGAAACGCTGGGGTCGGTGAATGTGCCGATCGTGTGCGCGGGGCAGGCCATCAACGCGGGCGATATCGTTGTTGCGGATGACGATGGTGTCTGCGTGGTCCGCCGCGAGGATGCACAGATCGTTCTGGCCGCAACGCGCAAGCGTCTGGACGCCGAAGAAGCCAAGCGTCTGCGTTTGGCGGCAGGGGAGTTGGGGCTGGATATCTATGATATGCGCCCGCGTTTGGCCGAGAAGGGCTTGAAATACATCTGAAGGGAAGGGGGGCGCTGCCCCCTCTTGGGCCGGTGGCCCAATTCACCCCCGGAGTATTTTGGCAAAGATGAAAGGGTCTGGGATGACTGATGTCGAGGCCGAGGGGATTCCTTGTCTATGGATGCGGGGAGGCACCTCGAAGGGGGCGTTCTTTCTGGCGTCTGATCTGCCCGACGATGCGGCTGCGCGGGATGCGCTGTTGCTGCGGGTGATGGGCAGTCCTGATCTGCGCCAGATCGACGGGATCGGCGGGGCGGACCCTTTGTGTTCCAAGGTTGCGATCCTGTCGGGGCCCACCAGGGACGGGGCGGATGTGGACTATTTGTTCTTGCAGGTTTTTGTGGATCAGGCGGTTGTGTCCGATGCGCAGGCCTGCGGGAATATTCTGGCCGCAGTCGGTCCGGCGGCGATCGAGATGGGGTTGGTGCCCGCCGTTGAGGGCGAGACGCGGGTGCGCATTCATATGCGCAACACTGGCGAGATCGCCGAGGCTGTGGTGCAGACGCCGGAGGGACGGGTTTCTTATGCAGGGGGGGCGCGGATTGACGGGGTGCCCGGGTGCCATGCACCTGTGCCTCTGGTTTTCGCGAATTTGGCGGGATCGATGTGCGGGGCCTTGTTGCCGACGGGGCGGGCTGTGGACCGGATTGACGGGGTGGATTGCACTCTGATCGACAACGGGATGCCCGAGGTCGTCATGGCCGCCGCTGATTTCGGGTTCAGCGGGTATGAGAGTAGAGAGGCGCTGGAGGCAGATCAGGCCCTGCGGGACCGGATCGAAGCGATCCGGTTGCAGGCGGGTCCGATGATGGGGCTGGGGGATGTGCGCGAAAAGTCGGTGCCCAAGATGGTTCTGGTGAGCCCGCCGGTGTCTGGAGGCGTGGTGCATACCCGCAGCTTTATCCCGCATCGGTGCCATGCCTCGATCGGGGTGTTTGCTGCGGTGTCGACTGCGACCGCCTGTGTTCTGGAGGGCAGTCCGGCCCGCCGCGTCGCACAATTGCCCGAAGGCACAGTCTACCGGATCGAGCATCCCTCTGGTGTGGCAGAGGTTCTGCTGGAAATGGGGGCTGACGGCCACGTCCTGAGTGCGGGCACGCTGCGCACTGCGCGCAAACTGTTCGCCGGTCGTGTCTTTCCTGCGCCAGAGGCTGAGTGACGGGCGCCTCGCGGGGTGCGGTGCGCCCTGATCGCTCAGGCGAGGGCTTTGGCTTCTTCGCGTAGGACGAATTTCTGGATTTTCCCTGTAGAGGTGCGGGGAATTTCCGTGAAGACGAATTTTCCTGGGACTTTGTAGTGGGCCAGATGTTCGCGGCACCATGATTTCAGGGCCTCGGCATCCGCGCTGTAGCCCTGAGACAATTCCACAAAGGCACATGGCGTCTCCCCCCATTTCTCGTGGGGCATGGCAACCACGGCGACGACGGACACTGCGTCGTGTCGGTAGAGCACCTCTTCGACTTCGATGGACGAGATATTCTCGCCGCCCGAGATGATGATGTCCTTGGAACGGTCCTTGAGTTGGACATAGCCGTCAGGGTGGACGACACCGAGGTCGCCCGAATGGAACCAGCCACCGGCAAAGGCTTTGGCCGTGCCTTCGGGATTGCGGAAGTAGCCCTTCATCACGACGTTGCCGCGGAACATGACCTCGCCCATGGTTTCGCCGTCATGGGGGACAGGGGTCATGGTTCCTGGGTCCATCACGTCCAAGGCTTCGAGCGGCAGATAGCGCACACCTTGGCGGGATTTCAGGGCGGCTTGTTCCGCCGGGGGCAGGTTGGCCCAGTCATTGTGCCAGTCGTTCACAACCGAGGGGCCGTAGGTTTCGGTCAGGCCATAGAGGTGTGTGACATCAAAGCCCGCCGCCCGCATGTCGGCCAGAACCTTTTCAGGGGGTGGGGCAGCGGCGGTAAAGAACTGGACCGTGCGATCAAGCGCCCGCTTTTCGGTTTCGGGAGCAGTGATCAGCAGGGACATCACGATGGGCGCGCCGCACAGGTGGGTGACGCCTTCGTCTGCGAGGGCGTTCCAGATGGGCTCTGCGCGGACCTGGCGTAGGCAGACGTGGGTGCCGATAATCGCCGACAGGGTCCAGGGGAAGCACCAGCCGTTGCAGTGGAACATCGGCAGGGTCCACAGGTAGACCGCGTGCTTGCTCATGGATGTGGTGAGCGCGTTGCCTTGGGCCAGCAGATAGGCGCCGCGGTGGTGGTAGACGACGCCTTTGGGGTCGCCGGTCGTGCCGGAGGTGTAGTTGATCGTGATCGCGTCCCATTCGTCCTCTGGCATCAGCCACGCGAACTCCGGGTCGCCGGCGCTCAGGAACGCTTCGTAGTCTTCGGCGTCCGAAGGGGTGCGCGGGCCGTCGTATTCTGGATCGTCGCATTGGATGATCAGAGGGGTCGCCTTGGCGAGGGTCAGCGCCTCTTGGAGCAGGGGCATGAATTCGGCGTCGACGATCACGACCTTGGCCATGGCGTGATCCAGTTGGAACGCGATGATCGCCGCATCGAGGCGTGTGTTGATCGAGTGCAGAACCGCCCCGCACATGGGGACGCCGTAGTGGCATTCCAGCATGGCAGGGGTGTTGGGCAGCAGCGCAGACACCGTGTCGCCACGGTTGATCCCGCGTTGGCTGAGGGCCGAGGCGAGCTGCCGCGAACGGGCATAGAATGCGGCGTAGTCGCGGCGCAGGTTGCCGTGGACGATAGCGGTGTGACGCGGGAAAACCGTTGCCGCGCGTTCCAGAAACTGGATCGGTGTCAGAGGCTGATAGTTCGCCGGATTGCGGTCCAGATCGGTATTAAACGGGTTGCTCATCTTTTCACTGATCCTGCCATTGGGGGGCACGTTTTTCGATAAAGGCGCTGATGCCTTCTTCGGCGTCGCGGGCGAGCATATTCTCGACCATCACTTGTGCGGCAAAGTCGTAGGCCTCGGTCAAGGGCATCTCGCGTTGGGCGTAGAAGGCCCGCTTGCCCGTCGCGAGCGTCATGCTGGATTTCGATGCGATCTTGCGGGCCATGGTCATCACGGTGTCCCGCAGATTGCCTGCTGGAACGGCATGGTTGATCAGGCCGATCTCGGCGGCGCGGGGCGCAGAGGTCATGTCGCCGGTCAGCAACATCTCCATCGCGTGTTTGTTCGAGACGTTGCGCGACAGCGCCACCATCGGGGTCGAGCAGAATAGCCCGATATGCACGCCCGGTGTGCTGAATTGCGCGTCCTGATCCGCGATGGCCAGATCGCAGCTGGCAACCAGTTGGCAGCCCGCAGCCGTCGCGATGCCAGAGATTTCCGCGATCACAGGCTTGGGGCAGTTCACGATGCCCTGCATCACACCTGCGCACTGGGCCATGATCCGGCTGAAATAGGCGCGGCCCTTGTCCGGAGCTTCGCGGCCAGCCGTCATTTCCTTGAGGTCATGACCCGCGCAGAAGGCTGGTCCGTTGGCGGCCAGCACGATCACACGCACCTGCGGGTTCTCTCCGGCGGCGGCAAAGGCCTGACCAAGGGCGGTCAGCATGGCTTCGGACAGGGCATTGCGTTTTGATGGAGCATTCAGGGTCAGGCGCAGGATGCCATCGTCATCTAGCTCTTCTAGCAGGATCGCGGTCACGCTGGCCTCCTTGCGCCCAAAGATGTGGCCAAGATCCCTGCCAGAGGGCACGGGTGCGCGAAAACGCTTGGGAAAGCGCAGTGAAGCATCTGTCTCAACTCCTCCTCCGAGACAATGTTCACGGATCGAAGCCCACCCGATGGGCCAAGTCAATGCGCGTTCCTGTCATCCCTTTGTCGGTGTCCGGCGCAGAACGACCGCGGTTCAGGCGGGCGGACGAACCAGAGCGTTGCGTGCAAGCGAGGTCATTTCGGCCAGATAAGCCTCTTGGGTCCAGTCGCATCCGCGCACCAGCCGTTCCCAGTTTTCGACCGACAGCAAGACCCAGAGCAGGTCTGTCGCGCTCTGGTGTGACAGGTCTGTGCGCAGGTCGCCGTCCGCCGCGAGTGCTGTGATCGCGGCCGCGCAGCCGTGACGGACAGCCTGCATCCGGTCATCCCAAGCGGCCGCCGCCTCTGAATCGCCCTGCATTGCACGGAGCGCGACCGATATGCCGTGGATCTGGGGAATGTAGCCGCCCCACGCCGCGATAAAGGCGGCCAGCCTCTCTGTACCGGTTTTGGCAGCGCGGCTAGCGGCCAGTTGCGCGTCCACATCTTTGACGGCGTCGATGTGCCGCGTGACGGCAATCAACAGGTCCGCACGATTCGGAAAATGCAGGTAGAGCGCCTGACGGCTGATCCCGACCGCCTTGGCGATGTCTGACATGCGAACATTTTTGTCGCCGGATTCCAGAAGGTTCCAAGTGGTTTCCAGAATGCGGGAGCGGGTATCGGCTGAATTTCTTGACATCGTGTCAAGTTATCCGCTAGCCATAAGTTGTCAACTTTACACGGTGTCAAGTTGGCCGTGAAATACCAACCCACAAGGAGAGACCCCATGAACGTTATTGTCTTTGGCGCCACCGGAAGTGTTGGACGCCTCGCCGTAGAAGAACTGTTGAAAGCCGGGCATCACGTGACCGCATTTGCCCGCCACCCCGAGAAACTGGCGATGCAGGACCCGCAACTGGCCCGTATCTCTGGTGATGCGACCGACGCTGAGGATGTGTCGCGCGCCGTCGCGGGGCATGATGCTGTGGTGATCACCTTGGGCGCGGGCATGTCGCGCAGCAGCCTGATCCGGTCCCAAGGCACAATGAATGTCATTCAGGCGATGCAGACGCACGGGGTGCGGCGCCTGATCTGCCAGTCCACTCTCGGCGCTCACGAAAGCTGGTCGAACCTGAACTTCTTCTGGAAACGGATCATGTTCGGTGCGTTGCTGCGGCCCGTGTTCAAAGACCATGAATTGCAGGAGAACCTCGTGCGAGCCAGTGGTCTGGACTGGACGATCGTCCGCCCCGGATCCTTTACCGACGCCCCCGCATCCGGCAGGTTCAAAGAGAATTTCCCCCCGTCAGAGCGTAAACTGACCCTGAAAATCGCACGGGCGGATATTGCAGCGTTTCTGGCGCGGCAGGTCGCGGATATGACATACCTGAAGCGGTCGGTCGCGATTTCGAACTGAGCGCAAACCGACCTTCGGGAGACAGAGATGGATAACACCCCCGTTCTTCACATGCTGTGCGGCAAGATCGCGTCGGGCAAATCGACCCTCGCTGCACAGCTCTCTGCGCCCGCGGGGACCGTCCTGATCTCTGAGGATGCGTGGCTGTCGGCCCTGTTCGGATACCAGATGAAAGAGCCCAAGGACTACGTGCGCTGCACCCGCCGTTTGCGGGCGGTGATGGGCCCGCATGTGGTGGATGTGCTCGGGGCAGGGCTCTCTGTCGTGCTGGATTTCGCCGCCAACACCCCCGAAACGCGACAGTGGCTTCGCGGGATCATTGACCAGAGCGGTGCGGACCATCGTCTGCACGTGCTAGAGACCGAGGATGATCTATGTCTGCGCCGTTTGCGCGCCCGCAACGCTGCGGGCGTGCATGCCTTTGCCGTCACCGAAGAGCAGTTTCACCTGTTCGCCAAGCACTTCTCGGTGCCCACTGAGGCCGAAGGGTTCAATCTGGTTCGGCACGTCCAATAGGGATCAGACGAACTCGATATACTCCCAGATCTGCGAGGGCAGAACGCGGGTGTCAAAGCTCAGGGTGATGGCGTCCCCCGTGTTCCCGAACCCGATGCCAAAGTTTCCGCTCATGCTATCCTGCACGATGTGGATGTTCTGTGCGGCCATGGCGTCTTCGATCTGTTTGGCCGTCGCTGTCGCGGTGTCGATATCAACCCCGTAGCCTTGGAGCCTCAGTTTGTCGTTGCCGTATTTCTCCATGGTGATCAGATCGGTGCCGCCTGCCACGCCCTTTTTGAAGATGAACAGATCGGCGCCGCTGCCCCCCATCATGACATCATCGCCTTTGCCATCAACAAAGGTATCGTCCCCAAAGCTGCCGGACAGAGTGTCGTTGCCTTTGCCGCCAATCAGCCGGTCGTTGCCCGCACCGCCCTGAATGTTGTCCCGACCAGCGCCGCCCGATAGGACATCCCTGCCGCCATCGCCAACCATGTAGTCATTGCCGCCACCGCCATTCAGACGGTCATTCCCGTCGCCGCCGCGCATCGTGTCATGCCCGCCGCCACCCAAGAGCTTGTCCTTGCCTCCACCGCCTTCGATGAGGTCTTTGCCTGCCTGACCAAACAGCTTGTCATTGCCGCTGCCGCCGAAAATCTTGTCATCGCCCGCGCCGCCCTTCAGGACGTCGCGCCCGCCAAGACCTTCGATCACATCATCCATCTTGGTGCCGGTATACCGGTCCCGCCCACGGGTGCCCGACCAACCGTCGTTGACCGCGAATTCGCCATTCACCAAGGGGTTCAGCGCGACCAGATCCTGCTCGGTCCATGTCTCGACAAATTCTTTGACGGTGGGCCCTTCGCCGTTGAAATCGATCAGGATGTTATAGGCCGAGGGCACGATAATACGGGCCTCTTCGATCTGGAGGTCGGCGGTGCTCTCGACCCAGGCGGCGCTCTGACCTATCTGTTGCAGGGTCAGCGGGGCCGGCCAGTCGCCATAGAAATCGGCCGTTACCGAGCCGGTCGCCGCGCTGTAATACGTCAGACGGAACGCGCCTTCGGGCAGGACGCTTGGCTGTACCATCTCGGCCTGACCAGCGAGCATGTTATCAACGGACCAGTTCAGGTCAAAAATCGCGCCGCCCCCCGCAAAGAACAGCAAATCAACGTCGTCAAATGAGTACTCGATCAGACCATTCAGGTCGGTAAGTGTGACCTCGACTGTCATGGGAAGAATCCTGTGAAAATTATTTAAGTGAAATACATCTAAATGGGAAATCTAAGCCGCCCTATGCAGGATTTCCTACAGTTTTTCCTAACGCGTTTTCACTGCTTTGGGGCCCCAACTCTCTGAAACGCGGGGAGAGAGGTAAAAAAAATTCTAAACATTTCCTTAAACGCGCCCGTTCCACTCGATAGCGACCAGTTTACACACGGCGCAGCCAAGGGAGTTAGGCCATGATCAAAGCAGGTGCTACAGGTGCAGTGAATGCCGCACTGAATGCCATAACTGCAGCCGATCAAGAACGTCAGCGATCCATGCAGTCGTTGACCACGGGATCCCGGATCAACAAGGCGGGCGACGATGTCGCCGGCGTGTCCGGCGCTGCCAAGCTGCGCGGAGAGATCGTCGCCGTGAAACAGGGCATCCGGAACATCGGAGATTTCGGCGGCTTTCTGGACACGGCCGAGTCAATCCACACGGGCGCCATCGACATTTTGCAGAACATGCGGGTCTTGGCTTTGCAGTCAGCAAACGGGGTCAATTCCTCGGATGAGCGCTATTCGTTGAACGACAGCGCGCGGAATTTGTTGACCCAATACCGGCAGGAAACGTCGGGCGGCAATCTGGCCGCGCGGTTTCTGGTAGACGGGTCATTCTCGGACAAACAGCTGACTTTGGGCGGAGGGGACAACCGATCCCTGAACATCAGCATCCGGTCCATCCAGATGCCCGACATCGGCGAGTTCCGCGTCGGAACCGAGGCCTCTATCTCCTTTACCACCGGCGCCGGAGAGGTCGCGGGATCGGTTCAGGGGGGGGCGACCTTTCAGGTGAACAGTGCCGGACAACGCGCATCGGTGTCCCTGAGCGCAGGCATGTCCGCGCGAGATCTGGCCGATAGGCTGCGGGTCGGCGGCGGGGAATCCCTGCAAGCGGCAGGGGTCGCCTTGGTCGCATCAACGCAGGTCGAGGTCAGCTCTCTGGCCGCCGGATCGGTCGGGTTTTCCTTGAACGGGGTTGAAATCGCAGGCGTTGTCGGTGCGAATGGCGATCTGTCGAACATCGGCGCTTTGCTGAATGCCAAGTCGAACCAGACGGGCGTGACCGCCAGTTTGAACGCTACCAAGACCGCGCTGACCCTGACCGACGCTATGGGTGACAATATCCGGTTCTCGGATTTCCAGAGCGCGGACGGGGCGCGGCTGCAGTTGACAGCCCTCGAAGGGGAGGGGACGGCTGCTGGTGCGACCAGCGGTGTCCACTTGGGCGTGCTGGAGAGCGGCGGAAATCTGGGGGCCACGATCACAGGTCAACTGAACCTGATCGGGAACGAGAATATCAGCATCTCGCAGGATACGAATACTGGCGCAGGGCAGGGCTTTGCCGAAGCGGGGCTGAAGAATAGCTCGTTCCGTAGCCTTGGGGATATTGATCTGACCTCGACCGAAGGCGCGCTGAAAGCGGTGTCCATCATCGACCATTCCATCGCTCGCGTCGAAGCAGGACG
Source organism: Donghicola sp. (assembly GCA_964224285.1). GTDB lineage: Bacteria > Pseudomonadota > Alphaproteobacteria > Rhodobacterales > Rhodobacteraceae > Donghicola. The sequence continues at coordinate 13,921 of CAXQKF010000306.1, forward strand.
GGGCAAGCTGGGTGCGACGCAGAATACCCTAGAGGCCCTGTCGCGGGGGCTTGGGCGATTGAGCACCAATCTCGAAGCCAGCCATTCTTACATTATGGACGTGGACATGATGCAGGAGGTCAGCCGCTTTGCCCAAAGCCGCATTCTGATGAATGCGGCGCAGGCGATGTTGGGGCAGGGGATGAAGGTCCAATCGGGCTTCCTTGGCCTGCTTCAAAGCTGATCAGTTGATCGGAGCCAGCAACGCCGGATCAGTGACAATCTGACGAACCCCGTGAGAGTGGGTTTCGTTGAACTTGTTCTCTTTGGCCCACGCGTGCAGCGACGTGATATCGACCCGCGCGCAGCTTGGTCGGACAGACCATGTCACCTGAAGCGGAGAGCAGGTTTGCTGCGTGTACTTCGGCCCCGTGGTCGACCCGGCAAAGGTCACAGGCTCTCCGGTGTAGGTGGGCAGAGTGTCGGGCTGGTGCATGCCGTTCACGATTTTCCCGTGGTAGTCATAGGTGCGGAAATCCGTGGCATAGGGATCGTTCACCACCAGAAAAACCTGAGCCTCGACCCGCAGTTGCGGGTTGGCGCAGCTGTCGCTCATGCAAGAGCCCAAACCCTCGCCCGGGGTGACATCACAGGTGGAATAGACCCAATGGACCTCGATCGTGTCGCCGGGTTTCACGCCGCCCAAAGGGCCGTGCCCGTCAAACGGGTCCATCAGCTCTGCTGCGCTGAGCTCGGGCGTTTCGTTACACTTCCACCCGCCGTTCTCGCCGTTCCCAGCCGCGACCAGAAAACCGGGGCCTTTGTGTTCGGCATTGGTATGGGTGTGGATGTTGCACAGGTTCATCTCGCTCGCTGGCGGCGCGAGGTTGAAGACGCGGGGATTGGTTCCCTCGGTCAGAGCGATGTCGCGCGGTGTCTGAGGGCCGAACCCCGTGCAGATGTCGGCGGCCAAGCCCATCGCAGGTAGCATCGCGAGCGCCGCGGCTATGGCAAATTTCAACGTCATCCGGTTTCTCCCCATTCTGCGCGTCCAAGTTGTTGGGTCGCAGTCTGGGCTGAAACCGTGAGTAATCCGTTACCGCCCCCAACATTTCGCAGGGGGCAGCGTTCTAGCCAAAGGACCGGATGGTCGCGGCCAGACGTTTGGCCCCTTCGGCCAGCTTTCCGGCGTGTTCAGGGTAAAGTTTATCCGCAGCGATGTCTGGTCCTTGCCCTCGGGGTCAAAGACGCTGCTGGGGGAAATGCAGACGCCCTGATCCAGACCGGCCTTCATCAGGTCGTCGGTGCGGATCGCGGGGTTCTTCAGCTTGGCCCAGACGAACATACCGCCGCTGGGCTTTTCCCATGTCATCAGGTCGCCCAAATGTTCGTCCATCGCGGCGCACAGGGCATCGCGGCGGGCACGGTACAGGTCCAGAATGGCGGGCAGGGCGTCATCGGCTACGCCCTCTTCGAAGGCTTTGGCCGCGACCATCTGGCACAGGCCGCTGCTGAACATGTCAGAGCCCTGCTTGGCGGTGGCCAGCGCTTTGATCATCTCGGGGGCGGCGATGATCCAGCCGACGCGCAGACCGGGGGCCAGCTCCTTGGAGACCGTGCCCAGATAGATGACGTGGCCGTCATAGGGGCTGCCGTCACCGCACATCTCCAGCATCGAGGGCAGGGCCTCTCCGTCATAGAAGAGCTTGCCGTAGGGGTCATCCTCGACCAGCCACGAACCGGTGTCGCGGGCCGCTTGGATCAGCTGTTTGCGTTGCTCCAGCGGGACCAACCGTCCGCTGGGGTTAGAGAAGTTGGGCACCGTATAGGTGAACTGCGAACCGGTCATGGCGGGCAGGGGATCAAAGCCCTCGGTCTCCAGCTTCATCGGGTTGTAGCGGGGCGTGCGCGGGCGCCATGCGTCCAGCGCCCCCAAATAGGCGGGGCTTTGGGCGGCGATCAGTGCGCCGGGTTCCAGCAGCACCTTGCCGATCAGGTCCAGACCCTGCGCGCCGCCTGTGGTGATCAGCACGTTGTCGCGGGTCAGGGGGCTGTTTTCGGTGCTGTACCGCGCCGCCAGAACATCACGCAGCTGGGGCAGACCGGGCACGGGGCTATAGGTCAGCGTCTCGGTCGGGTAGTCGCGCACCACGCGGCCCGCCAGTTCCGAAATCTGGTCCACCGGCCACGCATCGGGCGCGGGCAGACCGCCCGCCAGATTGATCAGGTCGGGGATCTGGCCTGCCGCCAGAAATACGGCAACCACGTCGTTGGTGTCATTCAGCCAGTTGGCCAAGGGGGCGCGAGCGGTCATCGGAAACGCCTTTCGTTATATGTCAGTGCGGGGCGCGTGGCCCCGTTAAAGCAAATGCCACCCGTTTTGTGGGTGGCATCCGGTTTGTCGTGTCAGAGCCGCAGCTTAGGTGCGGGTGCCTGCGAAACGCTGCTGCCAATCCTCGCGCTGTTCGTCGCTGATCTTGGCGAACAGGTTGTCCGGCACCGCAAAGGCGTGACCGGCGGGCAGGCGTTTGACCGCATCGGCGGCGCTGCCGGGCCATTCGGCGTCAACCTTCATCGCGGTCAGCAGGGCATCGGCCGCGTCGGGGATAAAGGGCGCGGACAGCACGGCATAAAGCGGGATCAGGTTCAGGGCGAAACGCACCTGACCTGCGGCCTTCTCGGGGTCTTCCTTGAAGGTCGACCACGGCGCGGCCTCTTGCAGGTATTCGTTGCCCATCACCCAGATGGCGCGCAGGGCACCAGCGGCCTTGCGGACCTCTTTGTCTTCCATGAACTGCTCGTAGGCGCGGATGTTCGCCTCGAGCGCATCCATGAAGGCCTGATCCACGGGCAGATCGTCGCCACCTGCGGGAACCTCTTCGCCGAATTTCGAACGGCAGAATTTGGTGACGCGGCTGACAAAGTTCCCCAGCACGTCCGCCAGATCCTTGTTCACCGAGGCTTGGAAGTTGTCCCAAGTAAACTCGCTGTCCGAGGATTCCGGTGCGTGGCTTAGCAGCCACCAGCGCCAGTAGTCGGCGGGCAGAATCTCCAGCGCCTGATCCATGAACACGCCGCGCCCGCGCGAGGTGCTGAACTGGCCGCCGTCATAGTTCAGGTAGTTGAAGGACTTGATGTAATCCACCAGCTTCCACGGCTCGCCCGAGCCCAGAATGGTCGCGGGGAAGGACAGGGTGTGGAACGGCACGTTATCCTTGCCCATGAACTGGGTGTAGGTCACGTCGTCCGCGCCCTTGTCGGTGCGCCACCAGCGTTCCCAGTCCGCGCCTTTGCCAGCGTCGACCCATTCCTGCGAGCAGGCGATGTATTCGATGGGGGCGTCGAACCAGACGTAGAAGACTTTGCCTTCCATGCCGTCCCAATCTGCGTCGCCTTTCTTGACCGGAATGCCCCAGTCCAGATCGCGGGTGATGCCACGGTCCTGCAGGCCGTCACCGTCGTTCAGCCATTTCTTGGCGATCGAGGTAGTCAGAACCGGCCAGCCCTCGCGGGTGTCGATCCACTCTTCCAATTGATCCTTCATCTGGCTCTGGCACAGATACAGGTGCTTGGTCTCGCGCATTTCCAGATCGGTGCTGCCCGAAATGGTGGAATGGGGGTTGATCAGGTCCACTGGGTCCAGCTGCTTGGTGCA
>CAXQKF010000307.1:0-8308 GCA_964224285.1 Donghicola sp.
ACACCCAAGTCTTCACCGGCCGCGCGGCAATGCTACATCTGGGGGCGTTCACGGCTACGATCATGTCTGGCAACGTGTTCTTTATCATCATGCCGAACCAGCGGATCGTGGTGGCCGACCTGATTGCGGGCCGCATTCCCGACGCGAAATACGGCAAGATTGCTAAGCAGCGCAGCACCCACAACAACTATCTGACCCTGCCGGTCGTATTCCTGATGCTGTCGAACCATTACCCGCTGGCGTTTGGCACCCAGTATACGTGGCTGATCGCCAGCCTCGTGTTCCTGATGGGCGTCACCATCCGCCACTTCTTCAACACGATGCACGCGCGCAAGGGGACACCCTATTGGACGTGGGCGGTGACGGCGATCCTGTTTATCCTGATCATGTGGCTGTCCACCGCCCCCATGTTCCGCGCCGATGAGGATGCAGAGGCGCAGGCCGGTCTGGTCCAGTTCGCGCAGGCCGAGGGCTGGGAGGATGTGCATGACATCGTGATGGGGCGCTGCTCCATGTGCCACGCGGAGGAACCCTTCTACGAGGGCATCCTCTGGGCGCCCAAGGGCATCCGATTGGATAGTGAAGCGCAGATCATCCGCAACGCCCGCGCCGTGTATCTGCAGGCGGGCCTGAGCCACGCCATGCCGCCTGCAAACCTGTCCTATATCGAGGAAGAAGAACGCGCGGCCATCGTGAAATGGTACGAGGCCGCGACCAAGGGTTAACCCTCTTGGCAGGTTGCGATTGCGGTCGCCATCTGGCTGATCAGGGCGGGATAGAGGTCCGCCCCCAACGCCAGTTCCGACCCCATGGGGTCGAGCATCCCGACAGACAGCCCGAGATCGTCAGCGATTTGCTGAGCCATGGCGGCATTGTGCTGGGGCTCTGCAAAGATGCACTTGGCACCGTCTTCTTCGATGTGGTGGCGCAGTTCAGAGAGATGCGCGGCGCTCGGTGCTGCGGCATCCCCCAAAGCGATCGTGCCTGCGATCTCAATGTCGAACCTGCCCGCGAAATGCCCGTATGCATCGTGGAAGACAACGATGGGCGTGTCGTGCATCGGCAGCAAAGTTTCGGTCGTGCCGGCTGTCAGGGCTTCCAGAGTGATCGAGGCCTTTGCCGCATTGCGGGCGTAGATTTCGGCCCCTTCGGGGTCCAGTGCGCTCAGGTGGTTCGCAATCGCTGCGACCCAGACTTCGGCATTCATCGGATCGAGCCATGCGTGGGGGTCATCTCCAGAATGGTCGTGGCCCTCGTGGCCGTCTTCATCGGCATGATCATCATGGTCGTCTTCGTGATCGTCGCCATGGTGCGCATCGTGGCCGTGTCCGTCATGATTGTCGTCTTGATCGGCGTAGCTACGGTGGATCGTGCCTGCGACGTCCAGCAGCGCCATCGACGCCCCGTCCGCACGAAGCGTGTCCAAAGCGTCATCCAGCCAGATGGTCAGTTCCGGCCCCATCCAGATCACGCTGTCCGCGTTCGCGACGCTGCGCGCCTGACTCGGGCGGAGTTGGAAGTCGTGGGCATCCGCGCCTTGGTCCATCAGCAGGACGGCTTCGCCGCGGTCCCCCATCACCATCGAGACCAGAGAATGCACCGGAGGAATATCGGTCGCAACGCTGAGAGGCGCAGCATTCGCAGTGCCAGCCAAAAGAAGCGCGAGGGTCGTTAGTGTAATGCGCATGAGGTCTCCTTGAGGTCGTTCGGAGGTTCTCATATACTGTAACGTGATAATATAACAATAGGCAGCGTGAAGATGTCCGAGACCTCGCCAGCATTCCATGATCACAACCATGACAGCTGCACCCATGATGTGCTGGAACATGCGGAAACTATGGTGCGCCGTGACGGGCTGCGGCTGACGCCTGTGCGCCGTAGAACGCTGGAAATTCTGGTATCAGAACACCGCGCGATGGGTGCCTACGAGGTGCTGGACCGGCTTGCTGCGGATGGTTTCGGGAATCAGCCCCCCGTGGCCTACCGCGCGCTGGAATTTCTGGTCGAGAACGGCTTGGCCCACCGCATCAACCGCCTGAACGCCTTTGCCGCGTGCATGCATCCGGGCGAAGCGCACAGCCCCTTGTTCCTGATCTGCCAGAGCTGCGAAGCGGTGGCCGAAGCGCCTGCGGACGCCGTACGCTCTGCCGTCGAAGAGGCCGCGAACGGTCACAGCTTTGCGGTCGAGCGTGTGAACATCGAGGTTCTGGGAACCTGCCCAAGCTGCGCAGGGGACAAGTGATGCTGATCACTGCCAAGAATATGTCGGTGACCCACGGGGCTACGGCAGTCCTGCGCGATGTGGATTTCCAGATCGAAAAGGGCGAAATCGTCACCGTGATCGGGCACACCGGGTCCGGAAAATCGACGCTGATCCGTGCGCTGCTCGGAGTGTTGCCGCCCTCTCAGGGGATGATCCGTCGCGCCAAGGGATTGCGGATCGGCTACATCCCGCAGAAGCTGGCGATTGACGCCAGTTTCCCGATGACCGTGCGCCGGTTTCTGTCTTTGCCCCGCCGGATCGGGGATGGTCTGGCATTGGCCGCGCTAGAGCGGACAGGCGTCGCAGGTTTGGAAAACCGTCAAATGTCCGATCTGTCAGGCGGCCAATTCCAGAGGGTTCTGCTGGCGCGTGCTCTTTTGTCAGAGCCGGATATCCTCATTCTGGACGAGCCGACCCAAGGGCTGGATCATCCGGGAATTGTCGCATTCTACGAATTGATCGAAGAGGTCAGGCGCGATCTGGGCTGCGCAGTTTTGTTGGTCAGCCACGACCTTCATGTAGTGATGCGGGCGTCGGACCGCGTTATTTGCCTGAATGGCCACATTTGTTGCCAAGGAACGCCGAGCGTTGTGCAAAGCGCACCTGAATATCAAGCTTTGTTCGGGATAAGTGACTCTAGCACTTTGGCAATGTACGAACACCACCATGACCATAGTCATGACGAAAATGGATGCTGCCATGATTGACGATTTCCTTTTGCGCGCATTGCTGGCCGGGATCGGATTGGCAATTGCAACAGGCCCGCTTGGCTGTTTCGTCGTCTGGCGCCGCATGGCGTATTTCGGTGATGCGACAGCACATGCTGCGGTTTTGGGGGTCGCCTTTGCCTTGATTTTAGGGATGCCGCTGACTTTTGGCACCTTGCTCATTGCACTTGCAATGGGGCTCGCGGTTTCCGCTTTGTCTGCCCGAGGGCATACGATGGATACGACCCTTGGGGTGTTGTCCCATTCGGCATTAGCGATTGGACTCGTTGCAATTAGCTTTGTCAAAGGCATCCGAATTGATGTTTCGAGCCTTTTGTTCGGCGATATTCTGGCAGTAGGGTTTAACGATCTGGTGGTGATCTATACCGGAGCACTGCTTGTTCTGGCGGTTCTGATCTGGCGCTGGCAGTCATTGCTGACCTCGACGCTGAATCCGGAGTTGGCTGTTGCTGCGGGGATCTCGCCCAAGCGCGAACAACTGCTGCTGACGCTGGCGCTTGCTTTGACCGTAGCGATCGCGATCAAGGTCGTGGGCGCGCTCTTGATCTCGGCTATGCTGCTGCTGCCCTCGGCCAGCGCACGCTCTGTATCGCGCACGCCAGAGGCAATGGCGCTCTGGGCGGTGCTCATGGGGGGGCTGGCTGTGATTGGGGGGCTGATGGCCTCTTATCGGCTGGATACGCCAACGGGCCCGTCTATCGTCGCTGCAGCGGCATTGATATTTGCTGTGTCTTTACCGCTGCGTAGGGTGACGCAATAAAAAAGGCGCCTATTGGCGCCTTCTATCAGATTTCCAGCTCTTCCATCGGTTTGCCGGCTTCGATGTGTTCGATCACCCAAGCGGGTTTACGACCGCGGCCAGTCCAGGTGACGGCTGCATCGTCGGGGTGGCGATAGCGCGGCGGAGATTTCGCAGCGGTCGCTTTCTTCTTGCCTTCAAGAAGTTCCGCCAGGGAAAAACCCATTGCGCGTGCTTCTGCTTCGAGCTTTGCTCTGGCTTCTCTGATGCGGCGGTCCTGATATTCGTTGATAGCCTTATCAACGTCTTTTTGCAGTTTCTTCAGCTCGGAGAGGTCGAGCGTGTCGAGGTCGATATTCATTTCTTTTCCCATCCGTTGTTTGGCCAACGATTTTTGATGTGAGTGGTGGAATTGTAATAATAACCATCATGACGTATTTCCAGCGCAAATAAAGTTTTTTTTCATGATCCGAAGATCTTTTGAACGGCAAAAGGGTGGTGGGGAAACGTATTTAATTGAAATTATTGGGCTTTGCAGATGTGATGGAAACTTCATAAATCCGTGTTCGATTTTTGCTGCAATAGCGAGAAAATCCCAGAGGATCGGCCGCACGTATAAGTTGCAAGATGTCTTTTGCCTTCTAGTTCAAGGGATTTCGTTAACGTTTGGTAAGCCGCAACAATCCCCCTTTGAAACTAATAGGGGCGTGGCAGGTGCTATTCCAAAGAATAGGCCTGCACAAAAATCATAAAACTTGGGAAGACGCGTCAAAAGACCTGTGAAATGCGCGGCAAATTGCAGCATTCACTCTGTCGTGAAACGAACGTTATTTCTGATTAGGAAATTTGGTGGAGCCAAGGGGGATCGAACCCCTGACCTCTTGCATGCCCTGCAAGCGCTCTCCCAGCTGAGCTATGGCCCCATCAGGTGCACCATACGGTGCGTGTCGCGCTAATTAGAGAGGCGAAAGGGGGAGTGCAAGCGCAAAACACATCCCCCGTTCGATTTTTTTAGTTGTCGTCGTCGTCAGCTGCGACGTCAGCCAGTTCGTCGAGCGAGACGTTATCATCGTCGTCGTCGTCCAGCAGATCATCGTCCAGATCTACATCGGTATCGTCGTCATCATCGAGGATCACATCATCCTCTTCCTCGGCCGCTTTGGGCTTCAGCTTGCGCGCGGTGTCTTCGGCAATGAAGGAATTGCGCTTGCCGGTATCGATGTTGACGATCTCGCCGGTGTAAGGGCTGACGATCGGATTCTTGTTCAGGTCGTAGAAGCGTTTGCCGGTGGTCGGGCATACGCGTTTGACGCCCCATTCTTCTTTGGGCATGGGTGATCCCTTTCGCTTTCTGGTGCTTGCAGGCGGTCGAAGACCCCTGCCATAAGGTCGGACGGGTGTCAAAGGCTAATAAAGACACCACTTGGAGCGCGCATATGGGACAACATATCCTTTCTGGCAACCCCCCAGTGCCCGTCGTTCTGCGAAGATCGGCGCGGGCCAAGCGATTTACCCTGCGTGTTTCGCGTCTGGATGGGCGTGTTACGCTGACTTTGCCGTCCTCTGCGCCAGAGCGCGAAGGGCTGGCTTTTGTCCGTGAAAAAGAAGGCTGGATCCGCAGCCAGCTGGACCAGCACGTCCCTGTGCAGGGCTTGGCTGTGGGCGGAGTTGTTCCCTTCGAAGGACGCCCGCGCCGGATCACGGTGGCCGAAGGGGCGCGTGTGGTCCTGACCGACAACGAGATTGCCTTGCCCCGCGGTGGACAGAATGCAGGCGCGCGGATCAAGGGTTTCTTCCGCGAGCGGGCGCGGTCACGCTTTGCCGAGGCGGCCCATCACTATGCAGGCCGTCTGGATCGGGCCTATAGCGCCATTCTGCTAAAGGACACGCGCTCTCGTTGGGGCTCTTGCACCCATGACGGCAAGCTCATGTTCTCTTGGCGGTTGATTATGGCGCCGCCGGATGTGCTGGACTATGTGGCCGCCCACGAAGTCGCGCACTTGCAGCATATGGATCATTCTCCGGCGTTCTGGGGCGCTGTAGAGCGTATTTACGGACCCTGTGCGAAACAGCGCGAATGGCTGCGGCGTGATGGCGCAAAGCTCCATGCGTTTCGTTTTGAAGATTGATTTTCCTCGCATTTGTGATCACATCCTAATCCATGTTGATTTCCTCTCAAAAAGCGCCCGAGTCGGGGACACCGATGGCGGCCCACGATCGCACCTATCGCATGCTGCGGAGCCGAATCATGCATGGCGAATTGGGCCCGGGCGAGGCGCTGACCCTGCGCGGGATCGGCAAGGAATTCGGGGTCTCGATGACCCCCGCCCGCGAGGCACTGCGTCGTCTGGTGGCCGAAGGGGCCTTGACCCTGAGTGCGTCGGGCCGCGTGGCCACACCAGAGCTGTCCAATGACCGGATCGAGGAATTGGCGGCGCTGCGGGCTTTGCTAGAGGTGGAGCTGGCGTCACGCGCCTTGCCACGCGCGCACATGGCGCTGATCGACCGGCTAGAGAGCATTCACACGAACATCAGCATGAGCGTCAAAAAGCACGATGCTGTCGGCTATATCCGCACCAATCTGGAGTTTCACCGGACGCTCTATCTGCGCGCCCAAGCGCCGGCGATGCTGGCCATGACCGAGACGGTCTGGCTGCAATTGGGACCAACGATGCGGGCGCTCTATGGGCGGTTGAACCGGACGGAGCCGCCGATCCACCACCGCCATATCATCGCGGCGCTGAAGGCAGGGGATGAACCGGGTCTGCGTTTGGCGGTGCGGTCCGATGTGACTCACGGTCTGCGACTTCTGGCAAGCTGAACGAAAAAAGCGGAGACGAGGTCTCCGCTTTTGTTTGAGTATTTGAAGCAAAAAGAAGCTTAGGCCGCGAGGCCTTTGGATCCCAGCGCCAGGAACTTTTTCCGGCGTTGTGCGACCAGCTCAGCGGCTTTCAGCCCCGAGAGTTCGCCAAGCATTTGCTCGATCATGCAGCCAACGGCTGCCACGGAGGTGGCGCGGTCGCGGTGTGCGCCGCCCATGGGCTCGGAAATGATGCGATCACAGACGCCGAGTTTGTGCAGGTCCTGAGCGGTCAGGCGCAGAGCCTCTGCGGCTTCGCGCATCTTCTCGGCGTCTTTCCACAGGATCGACGCGCAGCCCTCGGGCGAGATGACCGAGTAGACCGAGTGTTCCAGCATCGCGACGCGGTCCGCGGTTGCGAACGCCACAGCGCCACCGGAGCCGCCTTCGCCGATGACGACCGATACGATCGGCACACCGATTTGCAGGCATTTCTCGGTCGAGCGGGCGATCGCTTCGGACTGACCGCGCTCTTCGGCGCCTTTGCCCGGGTACGCGCCGGGGGTGTCGACCAAGGTGACAACCGGCATGTTGAACTTGTCCGCAAGTTCCATCAGGCGAATCGCCTTGCGGTAGCCTTCGGGGCGGGCCATGCCGAAATTCCGCTCGATGCGGGTTTTGGTGTCATGGCCTTTTTCCTGACCGATGACGACCACGGGCGTGTCATTCAGGCGCGCCATGCCCCCCATAACCGCGTGGTCATCGGCAAAATTCCGGTCGCCAGCCAGGGGCGTGTACTCGGTGAACAGGGCGTTGATATAGTCCCGACAATGCGGGCGGTTCGGGTGACGCGCGACCTGGCATTTCCGCCAGGGGGTCAGGCTCGAATAGAGCTCTTTGAGCAGGGTGTCGGCCTTGCGGTCCAGCGCCTTTGCTTCGTCTTCGACATCCATTTCTTCACTTTGGCGGGCAATCGCACGCAGCTCTTCGGCCTTGCCTTCGATTTCGGCCAGCGGTTTTTCGAAGTCGAGATAATGGGTCATCCAACGCTCCTTTGCTTGACCGCTATATGGCGTCAGTCTGCCGCAGATGCAATCGGGATGACGTAAACACTGACTTCGCCCTTATTTTTAGGGGTCATGTTCCTGTTTCACGCGTATGCTCCACAGAGAGAACACAGCATTTTACGGAGAAATTTGATGTACGATGTCCAAATTACTGAAAGACCTGCGCTGACACTGGTGGGCCGTCACCACCGTGGGCCGTATCCCGAGATGGGTACCGTCTATCAGAAAGTTGTCGGTATTATCTCGGCGCAAAACCTCTGGCCGCAGATTCAAGGCGCGATTGGCGTAGCATGGGATAACCCCGACATCGTTCCGCCTGCAGATCTCCGCAGCTTTGCCGGTTTCCAGGTCGGCGCAGATTTCGAAGCGCCCGAAGGGCTCGAATGCCTCCAGCTCCAATCGGGCCCGCACGCCGAACTACTCTACACCGGTCCATACGAAGGACTGCGCGCCGTTTACCAGTACTTGATGGGCGAATGGTTTCCGAAATCAGGACGCCATCATGCTGCGGCCCCGTCCTACGAGGTCTACCTGAACGACCCGACGACGACTGCACCTGCAGACCTGAAAACCCTGATCTGCGCCCCCCTTGCCGCGTAAACAAAAAGGGCCGCGAAACCCGCAGCCCTCTCTTTCTTGGGTTAAAGATCGGAAGAGCACACGTCTGAACTCCAGTCACCAGTGAGCATCGCGTATGCCGTCTTCGGCTTG
>CAXQKF010000308.1:0-10758 GCA_964224285.1 Donghicola sp.
CCAACTGGAACGGCAATACCGTGTCGTCCCATGCGATTTTGTTTGCAATCATTTCGGGGTATCCTTACGCGCTTGGGGGATGGCATACCGCGCCCATATAAGGGCTACAAGCGTCTGTCCAAGGGGGACAGACCCGATGCCCCTCTGTTTTGCAAAGCACGTGGACATAAAATGCGTAGATTTGGCGAGCCCCGCGACCTGACTGTTTCCTACACCAGACGTCCGGGCGTCTACGCGATCCTCGTCCGCGACGGGCAGATTCTGCTGACTTTTCAACAGGACCCGGAACCTGAATTCCAACTGCCCGGCGGTGGCATCGACGCGGGCGAAACCGCGATCCCTGCCCTGCACCGCGAGGTCTACGAAGAGACGGGCTGGAAAATCTCGACCCCGCTGAAAATCGGGACGTACAAGCGGTTTTGCTACATGCCAGACTACGACATCCACGCCGAAAAGATCTGCTCGATCTACATCGCGCGTCCGGTCCGGCGCATCGGCCCCCCGACCGAAGAAGGGCACTTCGCGTTCTGGATGCCTCTGGCCGAGGCACCAGCCCTATTGGCCAACAGCGGTGATCGTTTCTTCCTCCAGCGGGTTCTGGCTGGCTTCTGAACCGGACATCTGCCAGAGGATGGCAGAGATATCGTCCTCGAAATCCTCGGTCCCTGTACGGTCGGAAAGATGCCACATCATAGCATCGAGGGCCGCTCTGGCGCCCTGACCCGCCAGCCCGCCAAGGATATGGCTGGTTTCCTTTTCCCCCAGCATCACACCGGCTCTGTCCTCACTTTCGGAAATGCCGTCAGACAAGAGCCATAACCGATCTCCGGGGCGCAAGGTTGTCTCGACCGTTTCGTATTCCGCACCGCTGATCAGCCCGACGGGCATCCCGCCTTCGCCCAGAAACTCTGTCTGACCACTGGCGCGCAGCACGATCGGATGAGGATGCCCCGCCTGACACAAGGCCAATGCGCCGGTCTTCAGGTTGATGTTGGCCAGTACCATTGTCGCGTAGTGGTCGGTGCAGATTTCATTGAGCAGCCGTTCATTCAAACGGGATGCGGCGATATGCGGTGCACATGGCCGATATCCGCTCTCGGTCTTCTCGAAAGCAACGTTGGACCCCAAGTGACCAGGCGACAGATACGCTGCCAGACGCGCGGTCATCAGGGCACTGCTGATCCCGTGACCCGAGACATCAATGGCATACATCAAAACCTCTTCGGGTCCGGACGGCACAAACCCCACGAGATCACCGCCCACATGCCCCGAAGGCCGCAGCATCAGGGCAATCTGTCCCGCGCCAAAGTCTCTGAACTTCTCCGGCACCAAGGATTGCTGAAGCTGCCGCGCCTCTGACAACTCTTGCTCCTGCGCCTCATACAGCCCCTTCAGCTCGCTCAGGGCAGAGCCGAGCTGGGTGTTGTTGTCCCGCAGCTGCGCCTGCATCTGGAGAATGCGTTCCCCCGCCAGCAAGCGCGATTCCAGTTCCTCGATATTGACGGGCTTGGTCAGAAAATCGTCGGCGCCACAGTTCAGCCCCTCGGCCACCGCGCCCTTTTCACTACGAGAGGTCAAAAGGATGAAATAGCCGTACCTGTCTGCATCCAACTGGCGATACGCCTTGCAGAACGCCAGACCGTCCATCCCTGGCATCATCCAGTCACTCAGGATAATATCCGGCACATTTTCGGCGCACATACGCAATGCGGTCTCGCCGCACTCTGCCTCGGATACCTCGTATCCGCGTTTCGTCAGCATCACCCGCAGGATTCGCCGCTGCAATGCACTGTCATCCACCACCAGGATCTTGAATGGACGGCCTGTTCCACCCAGTGATGTGCCCAAAAGGCGATCATCTGAAATCATATCAGTAGTCCCATTTCCCACAGGACTCAGCACTGACACCACTGTCTTAATCGGAAGTAAAACGTAAAATTCTGTGGATTTGGGCCGATTATTTACTTGAAAGTAAGAGACGTCATGCCAGCTTTGGATCAGGTGAATAGGGGCAACTAATAAATGATTGATTGGGATCGCATCAAAGAACTCCGCGATGAAATCGGAGCAGAGGATTTCGCCGAAGTCGCAGAAATGTTCGTGTCAGAAGTCGATGCCTCGATCGAGACACTGCGGACTACCCCCAATCTGGACACCCTCAGCGAGGATCTGCATTTCCTGAAAGGTAGCGCGCTGAACCTCGGTTTTGCCCAGCTGTCCGATCTATGCCAGCAAGGCGAGATTGCCGCGCGCGGCGGCAAACCCGAAACCGTGGATATCGCTGCGGTGGTCTCGACCTACGATGCCTCGAAAGAGCAATTCCTGAGCAGCGCGCTGGTCAAAGGCGCTGCCTGATCAAATCAGGAACTGCGCCAAGAGATCGTCGTTGGTGATGTCGGTATAGACGAAACCGGCGGCGTCCAGCTTGGCAAAGAATCCCGCGAAGTTACGTGCGTCATCCGTCTCGATCCCGATGAGGACCGAACCGAAGTTACGCGCTGATTTCTTCAGATACTCGAACCGTGCGATGTCGTCCTTGGGGCCGAGCAGGTTCAGGAATTCTTTCAACGCACCGGGTCGCTGGGGCAGACGCAGGATAAAGTACTTCTTCACACCCGAATACCGCTGCGCCCGCTCTTTGACCTCTGGCAGACGTTCGAAATCGAAGTTCCCGCCCGAGGCCACGCAGACCACGGTCTTGCCCTTGATCTGGTCCCGAATGTCCGCCAGCACGTCGATCGCCAAGGCCCCCGCAGGCTCTAGCACGATCCCCTCAACGTTCAGCATATCGAGGATAGTGACGCAAATCCGGTCCTCTGGCGCGGCAAACACCCTGTTCACCGGCAGATTCTTCAGAATCTCGAAGGGCTTGGCACCGATCTGGGCCACCGCCGCACCGTCCACAAAACTGTCCACACGTTTCAGCTTCATCGGGCGGCCTGCCTTGAGCGCTTCGCTCAAGCTCATACCGCCCAGCGGCTCGACCAGACTGTATTCACTCTGATCCCCGAAATAGTTGTACACACCCGAGGACAGCCCCCCACCGCCCACAGGAAGCACAATGTGATCAGGTGCGCGGCCAAGCTCTTGCTCGATCTCGACGGCGACACTGGCCTGGCCCTCGATCACGTCGGGATCGTCAAAGGGGGACAGGAAATGTGCGCCAGCCTCGGTGCAGTAGGCCTGCGCGGCGGCCAGAGTGTCATCGAAATAGTCGCCAACCAGCCTGATCTCGACCGCGTCCCCACCAAAGGTCCGCGTCTTCATGATTTTCTGCTGGGGGGTGGTCACAGGCATATAGATCACACCTTTGACCCCGAAATGGCGGCACATATAGGCCACACCCTGCGCGTGGTTGCCTGCACTGGCGCAGACGAACACGTTGCTGTCGGGGTTCGCCGCAAGCACCTTGCGCATGGAATTCAGGGCGCCGCGGATTTTATAACTGCGGACAGGGCTCAGATCCTCGCGCTTGAGCCAGATGTCGGCGTCATAGCGCAAGGACAGGTAATCGTTACGCAGCAGAGGTGTTGCGGGGAACACCTCGCGCATGGCGGCTTCGGCGGCTTGGGCCAGAGTGCGAAAATCGGTCATGCCGATATCAGTGGCTCAACCGCCGATCCCGCGCAAGGCGTCAATCTGCCAGAGGACGCTCTTGGACAAAGTGACCGTAGAAGGTGGTCAACAGGCTGACGGTCACGAGGGTCAGGAACCAGCTGGCCGCGATTTGTGCCAACAGACCAAGGAAGGGGATCAGAGACCCGATCAGAACCACAGGGATCTGGATCGCCAGCATTAGCATGAACTGCAGCAGAACCAGCAGGATGATCGAGCTGAACAGCCCGCGCGTCTGGTGCCATGCCTCTTTGATGGACAGGGTCTCGCCTACAGCCACGGCGGGCAGAATGGGGCACAGACGATAGAACAGCGCGCCAACGAACAGCATCCCCGCCAGACCAAAGAACACAGCGATCGGCGGCGCGAACACGGCGGTGATCGTCACGGACAGGCCGACACACAGACCAGCCGAGATCACAATCATCATGATCAGCAAAGACTGGCCAAAGTACCGCCCCACAGCCTTGGCATTCCACTGGGGCAACCAGCCGCTTGGCATCTCTTCGAGCAGGACATAGCGGTGCCACGCGACGGCGATCCACATGCTGATGATGATGTAGGCCGCAATCAGAATGATCGACATGAAGACATTCATGGGCGACATCGCGAACTGGCCGTTTGCCATGCCCTCGCCCATCCCGCCATGGGGCATCTGGCTAGAGATCGACAGATCGAACACCGCGATGATCAGATACAGCACACCAGAGATTTTCAGCGCCTCGCGCCAGTTCCGCGCCACCATCAGCACCGCGTGTCGAAACAACATCCAAGCCGTCATCTGCTCACCTTTTACTAGAAGTCTAAAACCTGAATCGCGTGGATTTTCCGGTCGGTCAACAACCACGCGCAGGAATTCAGCGCTCCGTGCGCCCGAAAACACAGGATTCTAGCGGCTCAACTTGCCCCCGCGCAGAAAACCCGCTATCGGCCCTTTGTCCGATTAAAGGGGAATTCTTCATGTCCGCGCCCAAAAAAGTCGTCCTGGCCTATTCCGGTGGCCTTGATACCTCGATCATCCTGAAATGGCTCCAGACCGAATACGGCTGCGAAGTCGTGACCTTTACCGCTGACCTCGGTCAGGGCGAAGAGCTGGACCCCGCTCGCAAGAAAGCCGAGCTTCTGGGGATCAAGCCCGAGAACATCTACATCGAGGACGTTCGCGAAGAGTTCGTGCGCGACTTCGTATTCCCCATGTTCCGCGCCAACGCCCTGTACGAAGGCCTGTACCTGCTGGGAACTTCGATCGCCCGTCCGCTGATCTCGAAGCGTCTGGTCGAGATTGCTGCCGAAACCGGTGCTGACGCTGTCGCACACGGCGCAACCGGCAAAGGCAACGATCAGGTTCGTTTCGAACTGGCCGCCTATGCTCTGAATCCCGAGATCAAGGTGATCGCGCCTTGGCGTGAGTGGGACCTGTCCAGCCGCACCAAGCTGATCGAGTTCGCTGAAAAGCACCAGATCCCGATCGCCAAGGACAAGCGCGGCGAAGCGCCCTTCTCGGTTGATGCGAACCTCCTGCACACCTCGTCCGAGGGCAAGGTTCTGGAAGACCCCGCGGTCGAAGCACCCGATTACGTCTACCAGCGCACCGTCCACCCCGAGGACGCGCCCGATCAGCCCGAATACATCGAAGTCGGCTTCGAAAAGGGCGACGCGGTCAGCATCAACGGCGAGGCAATGAGCCCCGCAACCATCCTGACCAAGCTGAACGAACTGGGTGGCAAGCACGGCATCGGCCGTCTGGACCTCGTCGAGGGTCGCTTTGTTGGCATGAAGTCGCGCGGCATCTACGAGACCCCCGGCGGCACCGTCCTGCTCGAGGCACACCGCGGCATCGAACAGATCACTCTGGACCGCGGCGCAGCGCACCTGAAGGACGAGCTGATGCCCCGCTATGCAGAGCTGATCTACAACGGCTTCTGGTTCTCGCCCGAGCGTGAAATGCTGCAGGCCGCCATCGACAAGAGCCAAGAGCATGTCAGCGGTACCGTCCGTCTGAAGCTCTACAAAGGCTCGGTTCGCACTGTTGGCCGCTGGTCGGAAAACAGCCTCTACTCCGAAGCGCACGTGACCTTCGAAGAGGATGCAGGCGCCTACGATCAGAAGGACGCAGCCGGCTTTATCCAGCTGAACGCCCTGCGCCTGAAGCTGCTGGCCGCGCGCAACCGCCGCAACAAAGGCTAAGCCTTCGACGCACCGTCACACTTGAAATGGCTCGCTCCGGCGGGCCATTTCTTTGTCTGAACTCATTAGTTTAGAGGTTTCTACATGAGCACTTCGTTGCAGGATATAGCTGACCGCGTTGCCCCTGTCCTGGCCACCAGTTCGAACGACAAGAGCCTGAAGATCGACTGCGGCGCGGACGGCATCATGGTGCTGGACCGCCAAGAAGTCGCGATGGAAGACCGCCCCACCGACTGCACCATCAAAATCTCGCTCGAGAACCTGAAAAAGCTGCTCAAGGGCCAACTGAACCCCATGACCGGTGTCATGATGGGCAAAATGAAGGTCAGCGGAAATCCGGCCGCTGCGATGGAACTGGCCAAGTTCCTGAAATGAAAAAGGCCCGCGATATGCGGGCCGTACTGCGGGGCTGTGCGCCGATCATGTAATGGCGAGCAGCCTCTCTCGCATCGCCAGATAATGGGGCATCGCGCCATCCACCAGATGCTGCAAATCGGCCGGAACCTCAGGCAACGGTCCCTCTTCTCCGGCGAAACCTGTGGATTTATGGACCGCGCCGTACCAATGCGCCGCCCAAACCCCATCATCCGGATGCGGACCAGCGGGCCAGGACAACATTTTCGGATCAAACGGCAGATCAATCGCATCGCACAACGCACGCAAAGCCGCCTCGGGCGCGCGGCGTATGTCGGCGCTGTCCACCACGATGGCCTTCATGCCTTGGTCGACCAGTTGGGTGCACAGTTCGTGCTGTTGAACAAACCCGATGCTGTCGAGCGTGACTTCGTCATACTTGGCCGAGAAGCTCGCGACGACACGCGCCGGATGGCGTATCAGAAAGACGTTGGTGCAGTCCTCAATGAACCCGCGCGGCACGCCGTCGATCATATGTTGGGACATGTGCTTGTGGTAAACGTGTTCTTTGGGCGTGGGCGCCAGAAGATCGCGAATGACCTGTTCGGGGTCCGTCGGCTGGCTGGCGAGGATCTGTTCGCCCATGGGGTGCTGCAGACCGGTTCTCGCCAGATAAGCGGCATAGAACGGTTCATCGACCGCTGTGAAATCCTCTCGGTGCCCGAAGGCGTACATCATTGCAGTGGACAGATTGCGGGGGCCGGACCAGACAGCGAGCCTCATTTCGCGGCGTCCTTTGCGACCAGAGCTTTGTACAGATCGCGGATGCGGCGGGTCATCGGGCCCATCTCGCCCGAACCGATCTGACGCCCGTCAATCGATCCCACCGGCGTCTGAGCCCCGAACGTGCCAGTTAGGAAGGCCTCGTCAGCGCCGTAGGTTTCCACCAGACTGTAATTACGTTCAAACACAGGGATACCCGCCTCGCGGCAGACCTGAATGACCTTGGCACGGGTGATACCGTTCATGCAGTAATCCCCTGTACTGGTCCAAACCTCGCCCTTGCGAACGATAAAGAAGTTGCAGGCATTCGTGGTGTTTACGAACCCGTGGACATCCAACATCAGAGCCTCGTCCGCGCCAGCTTTTTCGGCGGCAATACAGGCGAGGATGCAGTTCAGTTTGGAGTGGCTGGTCAGCTTGGGGTCTTGGGTCATGGGCAACCCGCGCTGGTGCGGCACCGTGGCCAAGCGGATCGGACGCGGGATTTTGGGCTGTGAATGTTCCATGATAATCACCACGGTCGGACCTTGGCGGGACAGCGACGGGTGTTGGAACGGGCGGGTCTTGATCCCCCGCGTCACCATCAGGCGGGCGTGGGCATCAGTGTGCATGTCGTTGGCGATGCGGGTCTGCGCTAGCGCGTCAAAGACCTGTTCCCGCGTCATTCCGATATCCAAATCGATGGCCAAGGCGGCCTCGAACAGGCGGTCCAGATGCTCTTGGACAAAGGCCCACGTGCCGTCGTACAGGCGCAGCCCCTCCCAGATGCCATCCCCCAGCATAAAGCCGCTGTCATAGACACTGACCAACGCCTCGGCCTTGGGTTTTAGGCTGCCGTTAACGTAGATCAGTATCTCTTCGTTACGGGGGTCGTCCTGCGACTGGTGAGTCGAGACGTGATCTGTGTCGGTCATTCTGCGCGCCTTGTCCTAGTGGGTTGCACGCAGCCTGATCGCGCCGCCCCGCCAAAGCAAGTGGCCGAACATGATGAATTGAACAGAGGTCAGACCGAAATGGCCTGATCAGCGCTGGCTAGAGCCGAATGACGCATCCTGAACCTCTTTGAGATCAGGGATCACGTCCGCTGTACCCAAGCGCTGCACCATCAAAGAGGCCGCGCGCTGCGCCAGATCGATTGCCTGCGGAATAGTCATTCCACGGTCCAGACTGGCCAGCACATAGCCGGTGAAAGTGTCGCCCGCGCCCGTGGTATCAACGACTTCGGCAGGGTAGCTGGGGATTTCGGTAACGTCCGACCCGTGATGCCACGCACAGCCCTTGTCGCCTTTGGTCACGATGATATCGGCGATCGGCAGGCCAGAGAGCGTGGTGTTCATCTCGTCCTGCAACTGCTGCGCCTCGATCTCGTTCAGGACCAGAAGATCGGCCAGCGGCGCAATCTCGGCGGCATCCTTGGCGACAAAGGGCGCGGCGGCGTAGGCGATCTTCATGCCGACCTGCTTGGCCATGTCGGCTGCCTCTTTCAGACCGTTGGTTTCGTTCTGCAGCAGCAGCCAATCCTGCGGCCCGCCTTCGCAGACCGCGGCGGCGATCATTTTCTCTGTGATCTGGGTATTCGCGCCGGACAGGATCAGGATGCTGTTCTCGCCCTCTGGATCGACCGAGATGATGGCGTGCCCCGTCGGCTCCTCGAGTACCGAGATATGCCGCGTATCGACCCCGTATTCCAGCAGGCGATCCGTCGCCCAAATGCCATCCAAGCCAACCGCACCGATGTGAAACACGCGCCCCGCCGCGCGGGCGCAGGCCACGGACATATTCGCCCCTTTGCCGCCCAGACCGCGGGTCATGGAGCTAGCTGCGAGGGTTTCGCCAGCTTGGGGCAGGTGCGGGACTTGGTACGTGTAGTCCGCGTTGATCGATCCACGATTGAAAACGGTCATTTGCGCCCCCTGAAGCTGCCCTCTGAACAGCATAAAACGCCCGCGAGGGGCGTTTTACAATGGGTTCTGCGATGTTTCTGCCTTAGCCGACTTTGCAAGCCGCCAGGAGCGCCATGTTCAGAATGTCGGTCTCGGTCATATTGGTCGAGCAGATCTGGATCGACTGGTCCACACCGGTGAGGATCGGGCCGATGACGGTCGCGCCGCCCATTTCCTGCATCAGCTTGACCGAGATGCTGGCCGAGTGACGGGCCGGAACGACCAGAATGTTCGCCGGACCCGACAGGCGGCTAAAGGGATAGGCCTCTGCCGATTTCGGGTTCAAGGCCACGTCCACGGTCATCTCGCCTTCGAATTCGAAGTCCACACCGCGCGCCTCTAGCACATCGGGGGCCAGCGCCATTTTCTCTGCGCGTTCCGAGCGCGGATAGCCAAAGGTCGAGAAGCTGACGAACGCCACCCGAGGCTCGAGGCCAAGGTGACGGGCAACGCCTGCGCCGCGCTCTGCGATATCGGCCAGATCGCTGGCTTCGGGCCATTCGTGGACCAGAGTATCACCGATCAGAACGATTTTACCGTTGCGCAACAGGGCGGTGATGCCCGCGGCACCATGCGCAGCGTCCGCATCGAACACGTGGTTGATCAGTTCCAGAACATGCGCCGATTTACGGGTCGCGCCAGTCACAAGACCGTCGCCGTGGCCATGCGCCAGCATCAGCGCCGAGAATACGTGACGGTCACGAGCAGCCAGACGGTGAATGTCGTGACGGTCGTAGCCTTTGCGCTTCAGGCGCTCGTACAGGAACTCTTTGTAGGTATCGAGGTGACGGGTGTTTGCCGCGTTCACGATCTCCAGCTCGCGGACCGCGTCGCCCATACCTGCGGCCTCGAGCTTTTCCTTCACATCGGATTCGCGGCCAACAACCAGAGCCTTACCAAGGCCCGAACGCTGGTACTGCACAGCCGCGCGCAGAACGCGAACGTCATCGCCTTCGGCAAAGATCATGCGCGCTTGAGCGGCTTTGGCACGTGCGTGGATCCCGCGCAGAATACTGGCGGTGGGGTCCATGCGGCCTTTGAGAGAGACCTCGTAGGCGTCCATGTCGATGATCGGACGACGGGCCGCGCCAGTGTCCATGCCGGCTTTGGCAACGGCGGGCGGGATGCGGTGGATCAGACGCGGGTCAAACGGCGTCGGGATGATGTAGTCGCGGCCAAAGGCGAGGTTCCGGCCATAAGCCAGCGCCACTTCGTCCGGCACGTCCTCGCGGGCCAGTTCAGCCAGAGCCTCGGCGCAGGCGATCTTCATCTCGTCGTTGATAGCGCGGGCGTTGATGTCCAGCGCACCGCGGAACAGGTAGGGGAAGCCCAGAACGTTGTTCACCTGGTTGGGGTAGTCACTACGGCCAGTTGCGACAATCGCGTCCACACGGACCTCGTGCGCCTCTTCTGGGGTGATTTCCGGATCGGGGTTCGCCATCGCAAAGATAACGGGGTTGTCCGCCATCGACGCGACCATCGCGGGGGTCACAGCGCCCTTGACCGACACGCCAAGGAACACGTCCGCGCCGTTCATCGCCTCTTCGAGGGTGCGCAGGTCGGTTTTCACCGCGTGGGCCGATTTCCACTGGTTCATGCCTTCGGTGCGGCCCTGATAGATCACGCCCTTGGTGTCACAGACGATGCAGTTCTCGTGACGCGCACCCATGGATTTCAAGAGCTCGATGCAGGCGATGCCCGCCGCACCCGCGCCGTTCAGAACGATCTTCACGTCTTCGATCTTTTTGCCACTGATGTGCAGGGCGTTGATCAGGCCGGCGGCACAGATCACGGCGGTGCCGTGCTGGTCGTCGTGGAAGACGGGGATGTCCATCTCCTCTTTCAGGCGCTGCTCGATGATGAAGCATTCGGGCGC
>CAXQKF010000309.1:0-2916 GCA_964224285.1 Donghicola sp.
GCGCTTTGGCAGCAGGGCGATATCCGCGTGATCATCAACGAGCAGCCCCATGATTTCGCGGGCTCGGCGTATAACATGCACGGCACCTGCGTGTGTGATTTCGGTCTGGACGTTGGCTCTGCCGCTGACACCGTGGCCCGCGCCAAGGCGCTGGGGGCGACCATGTTCTCGCAGCCCCTGTCCGAAGGGCAGATCGACATTCCGGTGATCCGTGGTCTGGGGGGCAGCCTGCTGCACTTCCTCGATCAGTCGGATAAGCTGGCCCCCGTTTGGGACGCCGAATTTGCCCCGGTCGAGGCAGACACCGCTGGCGTGGGCCTGACCCGTGTGGACCACGTGGCGCAGACCATGACCTATGACGACATGCTGTCGTGGTCGCTGTTCTACACCTCGCTGTTCGACATGAAGCAGTCGCCCATGTTCGACGTGACCGACCCCGACGGTCTGGTCCGCTCTCGCGCGATGGAGGCATCGACCGGCGGCTTCCGCATCACGCTCAACGGGGCGGAAACCCACCGCACGCTGGCGGGGGCATTCCTCGCTGACAGCTTTGGCGCACCGGTCCAGCACATCGCGCTGGCAACCGACGATATCTTTGCCACCGCGCAGAAACTGGCGGACCGCGGCTTTGCATCGCTACCGATCTCGGGAAACTACTACGACGACCTCGCGGCCCGCTTCGATATCGCGCCGGAGCAACTGGCCACCATGAAGAAATTGAACATCCTCTATGACCGCGACGAGCATGGAGAGTTCTTTCAGGTCTACAGCCAAGCGATTCCCGGCGGTCTGTTCGTCGAGGTGCTCGAGCGTCGGGATGGCTATGCCGGATACGGTGCTCCGAACGCGCCGATGCGCATCGCCGCGCAAAAGCGGCTGGCGCGGGCCAAGGATATGCCCCGCAACTAACGCAAATGACGATTTGAACGCGGAAACAGGTGCCATTTGGCGCCTGTTTTTCTTTTGTTTTCAGGGGCTGAAGACCGAATGGGGATGGAGGAACACCAACTTGGTCAGTGAGCGCTAACCCGATTGGATGAAGCTGCAACGCATAAGTCTGGACCGGATTGATTGGCTGTATGCGTGCAGTAAACAAACAAAATGCGAAACCTTCACCCTGCGCCCCTTATCGCCCTTGGAATGATTGCCATTCTCTTTGCAGAACTGGCGAGCGTTGCTGTCGCGTCGGTGCCTGATGATGCGGAGCTCGTGCTTGTTGTCAGCCCTCCTTGGCACGGAGGTCCGGAGGCGATTGTCTCTGCTGCTGGTGGCTCTGTCGTTGGCCCGTCCAACGCTCCGCTGGCTGTGGTCGCGACGAACGCGACACCCGCTGCATTCAAAGAAGCAGGCGCCTGGTTTTTGCTCGATCCTAAAAACGTTCCCTTCCTATGCGCAACGGAAACACCCCAATGAGTACAGAAGACACTTCTTCCTCCAAGGCGAGCGCAATCGCACTGACCCGCAAAGTGGCCATGGGCATGACACCCATCGTGCCACTTGCTGCGTTTCTAGCCGGTGGCAATCTGGTCGCCGAACTGATCGTCTCCGCAGTCCTGCTCACCCTCGCGTTTGCGTCCAATCGCGTGCCCGAGAAATCCCAGGCGGTGGTGCTGGCGACGGTCCTGATTGGCCAGTGTGTGGCCTTTACCTCGGCGTTTGCGGGCCACCCGTGGCAGCTGGACAGCCACATGCTGTTCTTTGCGGTTCTGGCCATTATCGCGACCATGAGCAGCATTCCCGCCCTGCTGGCCGGTGTGGCTGTCACCGCGGTGCATCACCTTGCTTTCGGGTTGCTGGCGCCTTCGCTGGTCTTCCCCAGCTTGGATGTTCTGGATGTTCTGGGCCGCGTGGTCTTTCACGCGGTTATCGTGATCTTCGAGGCCGCGATCCTGATGTGGTCGATGATCCGCTCGCAGAGGGCCGAGGCGTTGATCATTTCCGGTCGTGAAGAGCTTAGCAAATCCGCCGCCGCCGCCGAAGAGGCGCAGGTCGAAGCAGAAACCGCTCGTGAGCAGGCTCTGGAAGTCGCGGCCCGCACCCGCAAAGAAGGCCAGAAGGCAGCCGTTGCGGTCGAAGAGATATCTGCCGCCGCCAGCGCCGCCGCAGAGACGGCCAGCAACGCGCGTGCAGTGGTTGAACAGACCCGTTCCTATGCCGAGGGCTCGGGCACCGTTGTGCACCGCGCTATGGACGCCATGGACGCGATCAAGAGCTCTTCTTCGCAGATTGACACCATCATCACCGTGATCGACGAGATTGCCCGTCAGACGGACCTTCTGGCGTTGAACGCTGCAGTGGAATCGGCGCGGGCCGGCGAGGCAGGGCGTGGCTTTGCCGTCGTCGCCCAGGAAGTCCGCAAACTGGCGCAGCGGTCTGCCGATGCCAGCCAGCAGATCCGCAATCTGGTGACCACTTCGTCCGAGCAGGTCGCAGAGGGTGTGGAACTAGTCTCTGAAACTGGTGAGTCCCTGAACCAGATCCTGAACGCGGTCTCGGAACTGGCCGATCTGATGAGCGGTATTGCCGAGAACGCCAAGCAGCAGTCCGAGGGTCTGAATCAGGTCAGCGTCGCGATTTCGCAGATCGACAATATCTCGGAAGACGATGTGAAACAGACCATCTCCGCCAAGCCGGTGCTTGCCTTGGCCTAAGCCCTGTACAGCATGAGACGAAGCAAAACGCCCGCCGAAATGTCGGGCGTTTTTGCATCTGGTTGCTATCGTGATTGGAAAGCTGAGTTGTATAATTGTCGCAAGGCTCAGGTGTTCCAGAAGGCCGGTTTAAACCACATTCCGGAATTTTTATTTGAGCGCGGTCGGTTAGCTGCGCTGTGCACTGGCGGGCTGTTTGTAAAGCGCCCAACAATTCACCGAAATTTGACAGGGTTCGCACTTTAAGGTTGCAAAGAAAGAATCT
>CAXQKF010000310.1:0-12180 GCA_964224285.1 Donghicola sp.
TTGAACAGGATCGTCGAGACCAGAATGACAAGGAACACCAGACCGGTCATCACAGCGGCAATGCCGTACATCCGGAAGCGGGCTTCGGCAGCGTTGCGCTGTTTGACCCGCGGGCTGACCGTCAGAAGAGAGGTCTTCTGCTTGGGGGAATTTGCGGTTGCGTCGGTCATTACTCGTACTGCTCCCGATATTTGCGCACGATATACAGCGCGAGGACGTTAAGGCCGAGCGTCATGACAAACAGGGTCATGCCGAGGGCAAAGGCAACAAGCGCTTCGGGGCTTGCAAAGTCCGCGTCGCCGGTCAGCTGGCTGACGATCTTGGCGGTGACGGTGGTCATCGCTTCGAGGGGGTTCATGGACAGGCGGGCCGCGGCCCCTGCCCCCAGAACCACGATCATGGTCTCGCCAATCGCGCGGCTCGCGGCCAGCAGGATCGCACCGACGATCCCGGGCAGGGCTGCGGGCAGAACCACTTGCTTGACGGTTTCGGATTTGGTCGCGCCAAGGCCAAAAGAACCATCGCGCATCGCCTGTGGCACAGCGTTAATGATGTCGTCGGACAGCGAGCTGACAAAGGGGATCAGCATGATGCCCATCACCAGACCCGCAGTGGTCACCGACGACGCACCGGACATCCAGTTCACCCCCAGCGCACCGCCCTGCCCGAAGACATTCACCAGCAGCGGACCAACGGTCAGCAGGGCAAACAGACCGTAAACGATCGTCGGAATACCGGCCAGAACCTCGATCAGGGGCTTGGCGATCCCGCGTGCTTTGGGGCCAGCGTATTCAGACAGGTAGATCGCGGCGAACAGACCGATCGGAACGGCCACCGCCAGCGCGATCACCGAAATATAGAGCGTGCCCCAAAGCAGCGGCAGGACACCAAGTTCAGACCCCCCACCAAAGCTGGGGCTCCAAGTAGTGCCAAAGAAGAAGTCAGCCGCGGGGTACAGCTTGAAGAACTCGATGGTGTTGAACACCAGCGACAGCACGATCCCCACAGTGGTCAGGATCGCGATCGACGCCGCAAGGATCAGGATACCGCGGATCACTTTCTCGACCACATTGCGGGCGCGGAAGTCCTTGTTCGTGCGGCCGTAGGAATAGACAAAACCCGCAATCGCGAGCGCCAGAACCACAACGGTCATCGCCAGCTGGCCCGTCGCGGCCTTCGCGCGGACTGCTTGCGCCGCGCCTAATGTGATCTCGGTTACGTCAGACCCCAGTGCAACGCCCACGTCCGCCAAAAGCTTGCGCACGTCGGTTTCGCCCACTTGCAGGCTGCCAGCCTCTGCGCCGGTCAGCGCGCCTTGGGACACAGCCAGATCCAGACCGTCCGCCACACGGCGCACGTCGCTCATGACCAGCCCAAGGGTGCCGGATTCAGGAATGGCACTGGCAGGGATTTGTCCGGCAACCGAGTTGTTGATCACCATCGGCTGCACGATCAGCCAACACAGCATCACCAGCATCGCAGGCAGGACAACGAACAGGCTGACGTTCGTTCCATAGTAAACAGGCAAGGAATGCAGGTGACGCGAGTCGCCATCAGCACTCGTCATGGCCTTTTGTCGGCCAAGAACGTAGCCGACGAAACCAAGCGCCAGTACGATCAACACTAACCAAAGAAGGGGCATATCGGCTCCGTGGGATCCAGAAATCGGAAAAGAGCGCCGACCCGTCGGCGGCGCTCTTAGTTCGTATCAGACGTCCCGTTCGGGCGTCCGCAAGACCAATTACATGGTCTCTTCGTTTGCAACAGCGTCCTGAGTTGCGGTCAGCTCGGGGTCCGAAACCAGACCGTATGCGGACAGCGGGCCATCGGGGCCTGCGATCTCGTCAGCAACAAAGAATTCTGCGTACTCTTTCAGGCCGGGGATAACGCCGATGTGCGCTTTCTTCACGTAGAAGTACAGCGGACGCGATACGGGGTATTCGCCGGTTGCGATCGAGTCGGTCGAAGGAACGACGCCCGACATGGTCGCCACTTTCAGCTTGTCGGTGTTGTTCTCGTAGAACGCCAGACCGAACACGCCAACACCGTTGGTGTTGCTGTCGATGCGGGCCAGAGTTTCGGTGTAGTCGCCGTCGATGTCGACCGACTTGCCATCGGTGCGGACAGCCATACATGCGGCTTCGACTGCATCCTCGTCCATGCCCATATCGTGCATGGCAGCTGCGGCGCCGGTGTCTTCACAGCCCTGCAGCAGAACTTTTTCTTCGAAGACTTCACGGGTGCCGTGCTTGGTGCCGGGGATGAAGGCAGCGATTTCAACGGCGGGCAGGTCAGCGTTTGCATCGGCCCAGGTCGCGGTGGTGTTGGCAACCATTGCGCCGTCAACGGGCTTTTCAGCGGCCAGAGCGTTGTACCAGTCTGCGGGCTCGAACGCGTTGAACGCGGGGCCGTCGATCTGCGAAGCGAACACGATGCCATCATAGCCGATGCGGACTTCGATGATGTCGGTCACGCCAGCTTCGGCACAAGCTGCGATCTCTTTGTCTTTGATTTTGCGCGATGCGTTTGCAACGTCGATGGTGTTCTCGCCAACGCCTTCACAGAAGCGCTTCAGGCCAGCCGACGAGCCGCCCGATTCAACAACGGGGGTCGGGAAGTCGAAGTTTTCGCCAAAGGCTTCGGCAACGATCGAAGCGTAGGGCAGAACGGTCGACGAACCGGCAACCTGCACGTTGTCACGAGCAACGGCGGCAGTGGCAGAAACAGCGGCGATCGCCAGAGTAGAGGCGGTCAGTTTCACGAAGGACATATTGTAGCTCCTGTTAAACTCGAACGGTCCCAGTCGTTGTGGACCTTGGGGCGGGTGCTAAAGGTTGCCGACTACGCTTTTGCGACAGATTTGTAACAGGTTTATGACACCTGCAGAATTTGTGCAAATAATAGGCGAAATTCACAACAAGTAACTGTTTTAATTAGTAAATTTAATTCCAAAGATACCAATTTTTCTTTGTGACTTTTTGCGCTTGGCAGGGGCGGAACTGTCAAAGTCTCGGTAATGTAACAGTAAATGTAGAGCCTTCACCCAGACCGCTGGCGATTTGCATCCGGCCGCGGTGTCGGTTGACGATGTGCTTTACAATCGCAAGGCCCAATCCGGTGCCCCCCATTTCCCGCGAGCGGTGTGAATCGACGCGGTAAAAGCGTTCAGTGAGGCGAGGAATATGAATCGGATCGATTCCCTGCCCCTGATCCTTGACTTCGATGCGCACCGCAGGGCCGCGCACGGTCGGGTCACGTTCCAGAACGCTGAGGGTCACTGTCACGTCGCCGCCACTGCCCCCATACTTGATCGCGTTCTCGATCAGATTGCTGAACACCTGATAGAGCTGATCCGCATCGCCATTCACCATGACCTCTTCGTCAGGGGCGCTGAGGTTCACCTTGATCCCTTTGTCCTCGGCAATTGGGCCCAGTGCTTTGACCACGCTTTGCAGCTTGGCATAGACATCCAGTTGATCACCGGGGCGGATGCGCTCTTCGCTCTCGACACGGCTCAGGGACAGCAGGTCGTGCACCAGACGGTTCATGCGGCTGGCTTCGGTCTCCATGATCCCGAGGAAACGTTCGCGGGCCCGTTCGTCGTTCTGAGCCGGCCCCCGCAAGGTTTCAATAAACCCCAACAGCGCCGTAAGCGGCGTGCGGAGTTCATGACTGACGTTCGCCACGAAATCGCGGCGCATCTGGCCGACATCCTCCATCGGGCTCACGTCCACAAAGGTCACGAGCACACCGCTAAAGGCCTCGCCCTGAACCATCGCGACCTTCAGGGAAAACGTGGTCTCTCGCGTGCCGATCCGTGTGCTGATCCGCGTCTGGAAGGTCTGTTGGTCACGGAAACACTCGGCAATCGCGCCGGTCAGGACCGGATGACGCAAAGCGACCTCGTAGTGACGTCCCGCCAAACCAGCGCCCCAGATCTCTTCGGCCAAGGCGTTCAAGCAGACCAGACGGCGGCTCTGATCGACAACCATCGCAGCCAAAGGCAGACCATCGACAATGGTCTTGATAGGCATAAGGTCCATGGGGACGCTCCTCGCATCCGGATATACTCGACGCTGCTTGGCATGGAATTGTAACAGTTTTACTACAAGCTGCTGGCCGACGGCGTCAGAGGGATAGGGCCACGCACGCCGCCCGATCTGGCCGGATCAATCGATCCGGGTCATGCCCGCGCGGAAGCGGCGCATGTTGTTCTGGTAGCCGATGGCGGATTTCTTCAGGCCCTCGATCCCATCGGGGGTCATTTTGCGCACGACCTTGCCGGGCGCGCCCATCACCAGCGATCCGTCTGGGATCACCTTGTTCTCGGTGACCAAGGCCCCCGCCCCGATCAGGCAGTTATTCCCGATCTTGGCGCCGTTCAGAATGGTCGCGCCCATCCCGATCAGAGTGTTGTCGCCAATGGTGCAACCGTGCAGCATCGCCTTGTGGCCAATCGTGCAGCCCTCGCCGATCACCAGCGGGAAGCCCATGTCGGTGTGCAGCACGCAGTTTTCCTGCACATTACTGCCCTTGCCCACGCGGATTTCCTCGTTATCGCCGCGCAGGGTACAGCCAAACCAGACCGAGCCGCCCTCCTCGACCACGATCTTGCCGATCAGGTTGGCGTCGGGGGCGATCCATGTGTCCTCGGCCACTTCGGGCGCGATGCCGTCCAATGCATATAGTGTCAAATGTCGAGCTCCTCGAATTGGTCCTGAAGGGCGCGGACGTGTTTGACCAGACCGGGCTGTTGCAAGCGGCGCAGGCGGGTGGCGGTCAGGATCGACTTCAGCATTTCTTCGGTCCGGTCCAGATCGTCATTCACCAGCACATAGTCATAGCTGCCCCAGTGGCTGATCTCGTCCCAGCTTTTCTTCATGCGCTTGGTAATGGTTTCCGCGTCGTCCTGATTGCGGCTGATCAGGCGGCGGTGCAATTCGGGGATCGACGGCGGCAGGATGAAAATCGACAGGGTGTGCTGACCCAAGGCCGAGTTGCGGATCTGCTGCGCGCCCTGCCAGTCGATGTCGAACAGCACGTCATTGCCATCATCAATCGCGGACTGCACCGGCCCCTTGGGAGAGCCGTAGAAGTTCCCGAAAACGTGGGCATGTTCCAGCATCTCGTCGTCAGAGACCATGTGTTTGAACGCGGACTCGGTGACGAACTGGTAGTCCTTGCCGTCCACCTCGCCCGGACGGGGCTTGCGGGTGGTGGCGGAAACCGAGAACGACAGCGTCGGGTCCCATGCCATCAGGCGCTTGGCCAGCGTGGATTTCCCAGCGCCCGAAGGCGAGGACAGGATAACAAGCAGGCCGCGGCGGGTATCGTGGGGCATTATTCTACGTTCTGAATCTGTTCGCGCATCTGGTCGATGGTGACTTTCATCTCAAGCCCCAGTTCGGTCAGACCGCTGTGTTGCGATTTCGAGCAAAGCGTGTTGGCTTCGCGGTTGAATTCCTGACAGAGGAAATCAAATTTCCGGCCAATCGGGACATCCGCCCCGGCCAGTTGACGGGCCGCGGCCACATGGGCATCCAACCGGTCCATTTCCTCGGTCACATCGGATTTGACGGCCAGCACGGCGGCCTCTTGATGCAGACGGGCGGCGTCCAGCTGTTCTGTCTCTAGCAGCTTGGCCATGCCTGCTCGCAGTACCTCGGCCTGCGCCTCGGCGCGGGCGGGCAGAATGGCGCGGATCGCAACCAACTGATCCGCAATTGTATCGAGCTGACGGGTGATCACCGCAGACAGTGCCGTCCCTTCGGCTGCACGGCTCGCGACAAAAGCCTCCAGCGCGCTGTCGAAATCCTGCAGCAACAGGGCGGACAGCGCCTCGGTCATTCCGTCGGCCCGCGTTTCTTCGGAGAGGACGCCGCGCATTCCCAGCACGTCCGCCGCCGATGTCGGACCCAAGCTCAGGCCGCGATGGCCTGCCCGTTCCTGCACCATCGAGAGCATGTCCAGCGTGCGATCCAGTTGCTCGGTGTCCACGCTGGTCGCGCCAGCCGCGCCGTCGCTGTAGATCCGCAGACCAATCGTCATGTTGCCCCGCGCAATCGCGGCGCCCACACGTTTTCGCAACCCGGCCTCGAGCCCCGAACACCAGTCAGGCATCCGGATGCGCAGGTCGAGTCCCTTGCCGTTCACGCTGCGCAATTCCCATTGCCAACGCAGCCCTTCCCCATGGTTTTCGAGGCTGGCGTATCCGGTAAGTGATTTCATGCTCGTTCCTTTATTCTGGGGCCCACTATGCCTGCCATGGCCCGGCGTGCAAGGGGCAGGCCCGCCCGCGCGTTAACCGCTTCTTCAGGTTTGGGGGGATTTTAAAGAGAAAACCTGTCAAATTCCCCTCGTAAGCGACGGAAATACCCCGAAACTTCCGTATGAGTTTTCGGGACCTTTGCATCAAACGAGTTGAAGAACAGGAGGCTGCACTATGGGAGTGGTGCTGAGCTTGGCCGATTTTATCAAAGACGCACCCCCGAGTGCCTTGAAGGAAATCGGGGATCATTGGCAGAGTTTGCGGGTCGATGGCGGCCTGCCAAAACGCAGCGATCTGTCCCCCAAGGATATGGGCGGCCATCTGGACAAGGTCTTCCTGCTAGAGCGTATCGGAACCGGCCACGTCAGATTTCGTCTATGTGGCAGCGTGTTATGCGACGTTCTTGGCATGGACCTGCGCGGAATGCCCCTGTCCGCCCTGTTCGAGCCACCCTATCGCGACCAGCTCTCCGGCCTGATCGAGGAATGCTTCCAACGCCCCGCGATCCTGCACATGTCCCTGTCTGCGGGCTGGTCGGCCAGCGGCAACTACCGCATGGCGCTCGGGCCGATGCTTTCGGACCTCGGGGACGCGAGCCGTGCTCTGGGCTGTCTGGTAGCCGAGGATGGCAGCGGCCCGACCAAACGGTTCCGGCTGGAACATGCCTCGACCGATGCTCTGTGTGGTGGGGTGCTGCCCCCGAAAACAGAGAAACCGGCCCCCAAAGGGACCGGCTTTGAATTGATCGACGGCGGGGCGGACTAAGCGCCCCGTCCTATCAGCTGGCCAGAGCAGCGGCGGCCTGATCGGCGTTGCGCTTGGACAGCTCTTCGGCCACGAGGAACGCCAGTTCCAGCGACTGCGACGC
This sequence comes from Donghicola sp., assembly GCA_964224285.1. Taxonomy (GTDB): domain Bacteria; phylum Pseudomonadota; class Alphaproteobacteria; order Rhodobacterales; family Rhodobacteraceae; genus Donghicola. The sequence continues at coordinate 7,137 of CAXQKF010000310.1, forward strand.
GTTCAGACGCGGGTCGCAAGCGGTGTGGTAGCGATCCGACAGATCCTCGTCGGTCACGGCACGCACGCCGCCGGTGCATTCGGTCACGTCTGCGCCGGTCATCTCGAAATGCACGCCGCCGGGGATGGTGCCCTCGGCCTTGTGGATCGCGAAGAACTCTTTGACTTCGCTCAGGACGCTGTTGAACGCGCGGGTTTTGTAGCCGGTCGACGACTTGGTGGTGTTGCCGTGCATCGGGTCACAGGACCAGACGACGTTTGCGCCTTCTTCCTGAACGGCCTTGATCAGACGCGGCAGGTGGTCGCCAACGGCGCCCGCGCCGAAGCGTGCGATAAGCGTCAGACGGCCTGCTTCGTTCTGGGGGTTCAGCTTGTTCAGCAGGACCTTCAGATCTTCGGCAGTGGTGGTCGGGCCGCATTTCAGACCGATGGGGTTCTGAACGCCGCGCAGGTATTCCACGTGGGCCCCGTCAGGCTGACGGGTCCGGTCGCCGATCCAGAGCATGTGGCCGGAACCTGCCAGCCATTTGCCGCTGGTCGAGTCCATACGGGTCAGTGCCTCTTCGTACTCCAGCAGAAGGCTCTCGTGGCTGGTGTAGAAATCAACGCTTTGCAGGGTGTGCGCGCTGTTGCTGTCCACGCCGGCCGCCTTCATGAAGTCCAGCGCATCGCTGATGCGGTTCGCCATGGCGCGGTATTTTTCCGACTTCTCGCCTTCGGTGAAGCCAAGGGTCCAGCTGTGGACCTTGTTCACATCCGCATAACCACCGGTCGAGAACGCGCGCAGCAGGTTCAGGGTCGCCGCCGCCTGTGTGTAGGCCTCGAGCATCTTGTTCGGGTTCGGGATGCGGGCTTCGGGGGTGAAGTCCAGATCGTTGATGATGTCACCACGATAGCTGGGCAGCTCCACCCCATTCTTGACCTCGGTCGGGGCCGAACGGGGTTTCGCGAACTGGCCGGCCATCCGGCCCACCTTGATCACCGGAACTTTGGCGCCGTAGGTCAGCACCCTCGCCATCTGCAGCATCACCTTAAAGGTGTCCCGGATCAGGTCCGCCTGAAACTGCTGGAAGCTCTCTGCGCAATCGCCACCCTGCAGCAGGAACGCCTCGCCGCGCGCCGCTTTGGCCAGTTCGGACTTCAGCTTGCGGGCCTCACCGGCGAACACCAAGGGTGGATACGAAGAGAGTTTGGCCTCTACAGCCGCCAGGGCGGCAGAATCGGTATACTCAGGCATCTGCACTCGGGGCAGGTTGCGCCAGGTCGATTTGCTCCACTCGGTCATCTCTCTCTCCGCTTTTGAGATGTGAAAAGTGGACCCGTCATACATAACCAACAGACTGATGACCATAACCGAATTGTCTTAACCTCTTGACGCGGGCTTTCTGACTGGTCGAAATGGCTGCTTAAAATTTGGCGGGTGTCGCTCCCGCCCCACGCCTATGACGGAGTGCTGGCATGGCCCAGACGGAAAGACTCGTGATCCCGATCGAAAATGCGGGAGCCAAACCCAGACACTTTGTCTTTGCCCTGCTCGACCGGTTTACGCTGATGGCCTTCGCGTCGGTGGTCGAAGGGCTGCGCATTGCCAACCGTATGTCAGACAAGAAAATCTACACCTGGAGCCTGGTTGGCGAGGGCGGCGGGACCGTCACCAGTTCCGCAGGGGTTGAGTTCAAGCTTGATTCCGATCTGGACGACCTGCCCCGCGAGTCCACCATTCTGGTCTGCGGCGGCGTCGAGGTTCAGAAGGCCACGACCAAGCGCCTGTTGAACTGGCTACGCAAGGAATCCCGCCGCGGCGCGCCCATCGGCGGATTGTGCACCGCGTCCTATGTGCTGGCCAAGGCGGGGCTCCTGGATGGCAAGCGCGCGACCATCCACTGGGAGAATCAGGACAGCTTTACCGAAGAGTTTGACGAGGTCGATCTGACCAAATCGGTCTTTGTGGTCGACGGAAACCGGATCACCGCCGCTGGAGGCACGGCCTCTATCGACTTGATGCTGAAAATAATTGCAGACGACCACGGCGAGGATTTGTCGAACGCTGTCGCGGACCAGTTGATCTACAGCTCGATCCGCACGGACCGCGACACCCAGCGCCTGTCGATCCCCACCCGGATCGGCGTGCGTCACCCCAAGCTGTCGCAAGTCATCCAGATGATGGAAAAGAACCTCGAAGAGCCGATCAGCCCCGCCATTCTGGCCAAGGACGTGGGCATGTCCACGCGCCAGCTCGAGCGTCTGTTCCGCCGCTATCTGAACCGCAGCCCCAAGCGCTATTACATGGAACTGCGTCTGTCCAAAGCCCGCAACCTACTGATGCAGACAGACATGAGCGTGATCAACGTGGCGCTGGCCTGCGGCTTTGCCAGCCCCTCGCATTTCTCCCAGTGCTACCGCGCCCACTACGAGACCACGCCATATCGGGAACGTGGCAGCCACGGCACACGCCGCGGCGAAGAGCCCGCCGATCTGGAATAACCCCTACAGATCAAGCCTGTAGAGCGTTCCGTTGATCTCCGATAGAAAATAGATCGCCCCATCCGGCCCCTCGACCACATCGCGCACGCGCAGGGTTTCGGGGGTCTGGATGCGCTCGACCTCTTGCATGGTGTCCGCATCCACCCGCGCGATCATGTCGAACTTGAGAGAGCCGATCAGGAAGTCGCCAGCCCATTCATCGTTCGCCGCACCGCTGTAGATCGCCATCCCGCTGGGGGCGATGGACGGATCCCAGTAGAACTCGGGCTGCTCCATGCCTTCTTTGGCGGTGCCCTCGCCGATCCTGGCGCCGCTGTAATGGCGGCCATAGGAAATCACCGGCCAGCCGTAGTTGGCACCGCGCTTGATCCGGTTGATCTCGTCCCCGCCCCGTGCGCCATGTTCGTCCACCCACAAGTTGCCCTGCGCATCCAGTGCAGCGCCTTGCGGGTTGCGGTGCCCGTAACTGTAGATTTCCGGACGCGCGCCCGTTTGCCCGACAAAGGGATTGTCCGCCGGCACAGAGCCATCGCGGTCGATGCGGATGACGCTGCCGTTGTGACGGCCCAGATCCTGCGCCAAGGGCGCGTCCCCCCGTTCCCCGATGGTCATGAACAACGTGCCGTCCGTGCCTTCGACAATCCGGCTGCCAAAGTGATTGCCGCCACTGCTGCCTGCGGTCATGACGAACAGATCGCGGACCTCTGTCAGCTCTGTCGCGCCCTCGGCCAGAATGCCCCGCGCCAGCGCCGTTCCTTGACCACTTGATAAACTCTTGGCGTAGCTGAGAAAAATCTCGCGGCTCTGGGCAAAGTCCCGCGGGACCATCACATCCAGCAAACCGCCCTGCCCGATCTGGCGCACTTCGGGCAACCCGCCGATGCGGGTGGCCTGCCCGCTTTCCAATAACACCAGTTCCCCCGCCTTCTCGGTCACAAGGAACGCCCCGTCCGGCAAGATCCCGATAGCCCACGGCGAGTCAAATCCGCTGGCTACGGGGGTGATCTGGTAGGCGGCCTGTGCAGCCCCCCCGAGCCAAAGAGAGAGGGCAAAAATCATTCGGCGCATCACAAACTCCTTTCTGTTAGACCTAGCACAGCTTCGGGATAGAAATGTTGACGTTTGCGTGTATCAAAGGGTCGCTTTTGAGCGACGCTTCCCCTCTTTCTTTTTCGAAAAAGGCCCACTACGCTTTGCCTCGGACAACGCGTTCCAACTGGGAGAAAAATCAATGAAAAAGTTTCTGCTGGCCACTGCGGCCACCGCTCTGACCGCAGGTGTAGCTATGGCCGAGAGCCACGGCGAAACTGTCAAAATGGGCGTCATTCTGGGCTTCACCGGTCCTATCGAATCCCTGACCCCCGCGATGGCCGACTCGGCCGAACTCGCGATGAAAGAGATCAACGATGCCGGCGGTCTGCTGGGTGGCAAAATGCTCGAGGCGGTCCGTGCGGACTCGACCTGTGTGGACGCCGCAGGCGCAACCGCAGCGGCTGAACGACTGATCACCTCGGACGGTGTGGCGGCGATCATGGGCGCGGACTGCTCGGGCGTGACCGGCGCGATCCTGACCAACGTGGCTGTGCCCAACGGCATCGTCATGGTATCGCCCTCGGCCACCAGCCCCGGTCTGTCGACCGTTGAGGACAACGGCCTGTTCTTCCGCACCGCTCCGTCGGATGCGCGTCAGGGCGTCGTTCTGTCGGACATCCTGATGGACAAGGACATCAAGGAAGTCGCTGTCACCTATACCAACAACGACTACGGCAAGGGCCTGAGCGATAGCTTTATCGCGGCGTTCGAAGCGGCTGGCGGCAGCGTCACCATCAACGCACCCCACGAAGACGGCAAGGCTGACTATTCGGCCGAAGTTGGCGCCCTGGCCTCGGCTGGCGGCGACGTGCTGGTTGTTCTGGGCTACACCGACCAAGGTGGCCGCGGCATCATCCAGGGTTCGCTCGACACCGGCGCATTCGACACCTTCATGCTGGGTGACGGCATGTACGGCGACCAGCTGGTTGCCGATCTGGGTGACGCAATGGAAGGCTCCTTTGGTGCTGTTCCGTGGTCCGAAGGCGAAGGCACCATGGCATTCGCATCGATGGCCGTTGACGCGGACATCAACCCCGAAGGCGCATACACCCGTGAAAGCTACGACGCAGCAGCTCTGATCGCTCTGGCGATGGCAGCTGGCGGCGAAGCAACCTCGGCGGCGGCAGCGTCCAAGATGCTGGAAGTGGCGAACGCACCCGGCGAGCCGATTCTGCCCGGTGAACTGGGCAAAGCACTCGAGATTCTGGCTGGCGGCGGTGACATCGACTATGTCGGCGCAACCAACGTGGAACTGATCGGCCCCGGCGAAGCAGCTGGCACCTACCGCGAGTACGTGATCACCGGCAGCGCCTACGAGACCGAAAACATCCGCTAAACCTAACGCTACGTTAGAGGTACAGCCCGGCTTATTGTCCGGGCTGTACTTTTATGCGATTGGGCTACGCTTAAAAACAAGCACGGAGAAAACAGACCGTGATACGGGTTGAAAACCTGCACAGACATTTTGG
>CAXQKF010000311.1:0-9703 GCA_964224285.1 Donghicola sp.
GCCGGTGATGCAGAACATGCCATCTTCGTTCAGGGGCGGGTTGCCCTCAACCGCGAGGATGTAGTTGCCCTTGTACTTCTGGATGGTGTCTTCCAGCGCGGCCTCTGCAGCATGACCGGCAGCGGCCATCAGCGTGTCGTCGTAGTCCAGCGAAATCATCGACAGAACCACCTCCTTGGCCAGCGGGTGCGCGGCGCGGATAAAGGATTCCGAACAGCAAGTGCATTCCAGACCGTGGACCCAGATCACCGGCGTGCGGGGTTTGGTTTCCATCGCATGGGCGATTTTCGGCACGAAGCTGGGGCTCAGGCCCAGGGCCGCAGCGGTCAGAGAGCAATACTTCATAAAGCTCCGCCGCGTGATCCCCTGACGCCGCATGACGTCGTAAAAGGTTTCGATCTGGCTCAAAACTGGTCCTCCCCTGACTGGATCGATTCCGTCGGAATGCGATTGCATACATTCCGTCAGCCTAAATTTCGGACAGGTGAGGTTTTCGATCAAAGCGAATGGGTGTGCGGGCGGTACACATTTAAAACGCTGTCAGATCAGCGGTTTGCTGCGAAAATAGCGAATAGTTCTGCAGGTGCATTCGGATGGTGCGCTGCCAGCTTTCCATCCGTTTGGTCAGATGCTTACCGCTCGGGGTGCGAGCGGGCGGCGGCGATCAGGGCTTGGCCCAAGGCCAGCCCGCCATCGTTAGCAGGTGTCTTGGTGTGGATCAGTACGGGGGTGTCGCCAAGCGCCCGAAGGGTCAGATCAAGGAGGAGCGCGTTCTGGAAACAGCCCCCCGACAGGGCGACCGCTTTGGCCTGACCGTTGTTGACCAGCGAGCGGGCGGCGGTGGCAAATGTCTGTGCCAGTCCGGCGTGGAGCCGCCATGCGATCGTCGCAGGGTTAATCCCGCCTTCTACGTCCGCGCGAATGGATTGGAACATCGGTCGTGCGTCGAACCCTTCGGCGGTTACGGGCATCTGGTAGGGCGCGCGCTGTTCCTCTACGGGGGCTTTCAGCGCCAGCGCCTCTAGGGACATCGCGGCCTCGCCTTCATAGCTTTGGCCCATCGCGCAAATATCCAGACAGGCCGCGACCGCATCAAAGAGCCGCCCCGCACTGGTGGACATTGGCGCATTCAAGCCCCGCGCCGCAGCCATCCGCAGCATATCCCGAGGCGCATCGGGGAACAGGGTGTCCGCCCAATCAGACAGTTCCGCCTGATCCAGTCGCACCATCGCGTTGCGCCAAGGCTCGCTTTGGGCCCTTTCACCGCCCACCAAGGGCGCAGGCGACAGGTGCATCACCCTCTCAAAGTCCAGATAATCCCCCAACAGAATTTCCCCGCCCCAGATGGTCCCGTCCGGCCCTAGCCCAAGCCCGTCCAGAATAATTCCGGCGACTTTTCCACCGTCCAGCGGCCACAGGTTTTCACCAAGACACGCCGCCAGATGGGCGTGGTGATGCTGGACTTCCAGTAGGGTCAGCCCCTCGGCCTCTGCCCGTGCTGCCCCGTGGCGCGAAGCGCGGAAATCTGGGTGCAAATCGACCGCCACGACCTGCGGATTGTGGCCAAACAACGCGGCATAGTCTCGGTCGGCCTGCTGGAAGGCCTCCCATGTCAGGGCTTCGTTCAACTCCCCCAGATGGTGCCCCAATAGGGCCTGCCCGTTCTTGATCAGGCAAATGGCGGCTTTCATTTGCCCGCCATAGGCAACCGTCTGGGGCACGTCAGTGAACCCTCGGGGCAGAGGCAATGTCCCTGGTACGCGCCCCCGCGCCCGCCGCAGCACCATCGGCCCGTGCGGGGTAATCCGCTCAACGCTGTCATCCAACCGCCGCGCGATGCCCCGATCATGCATCAGAAAGGCATCGGCAAAGGGGGAGAGCTTCTCTCGGGCTTCGTCATTGCCGATGACCTGAGGCTCGCCAGACAGGTTCCCGCTGGTCATGACCAGTGGCCCGCCAAAGGCGTCGAGCAGCAAGTGATGCAGCGGCGTGTAGGGCAGTAGCCAGCCATAGGTGCTCTGGTTCGGCGCGATGCCATCGGGCAGGGTGCCATTGCTGGCCAGCAGGACAATCGGCGCAGCGGGGTCCGACAGCAGCGCGACCTCTGCCTCTGACGGGGCCGCATGTTGGCGGATCATCCCGAGCGTACCCATCAGGGCAAACGGCTTGGCAGGGCGGTGTTTCCGTGCGCGCAGATTGGCGATTGCGCCTGCGTTCATCGCATCACAGGCAAGGTGGAACCCGCCGAGCCCCTTGATCGCCAGAACCTCGCCGTGACGCAAACGCGCGGCGGCCTCGGCAATGGGGGCGTCGTGGGGCGGCTCGATCCACAGGCGCGGCCCGCAGGCGGGGCAGGCGATGGGCTGAGCATGGAACCGTCGGTCGGCGGGGTCAGCGTATTCACTTGCGCAGTCAGAGCACATCGGGAACGCGGCCATGGTGGTCTGCGCACGGTCGTAGGGTAGTGCGTTCAGGATCGTGTAGCGCGGCCCGCAGTGGGTGCAATTGGCAAAGGCATAACCATGGCGGCGGTCTATCGGGTCCGCGATTTCCCTTAGGCAGTCGGGGCAGGTCGCGGCGTCCGGCGTCACGCGGGTCTCGGCCCCGATGCCACTGGACGCGATGATGCGGAAATCGGATGGCATAGAGCCTGTGATTTCCGTGACCTCGATCGCATCAACCCGCGCCAATGGCGGGGCTTTGGACCGGATCAGATCAGGTAGGGCGGCCACTGGGCCAAAGGCTTCGATCAGCACGCCTTCGGGATCGTTCAGCACATGGCCGGTGACGCCCAATTCCTGCGCCAAAGTCCAGACAAAGGGGCGGAACCCGACCCCTTGAACCTGCCCGCGTACCCTGATGCGAAGCCCGCGCATCAATGGACCGTGCAAACCATACAAGGGTCAAAGCTGCGGACGATGTGCTGGACAGACAAAGGCGTGTCGTCGCCGTCAGTCACAGGAGCGCCGACCAGTGCGGCCTCGACAGGGCCGGCAGTCCCGCCCGAGTCCCGAGGGCTGAAATTCCACGTGGTCGGCGCGATGATCTGGTAGTTGCTGATTGCACCGTCCTCGACGCTGATCCAATGTCCCAGAGCGCCTCTCGCGGCCTCGACGACACCCACGCCTGTGCCGTCTGCGGGCAATGCGACCTGATCCATGAACCGTTCTTCGGGGCGAATACTGCGCAGCAGGCGCTCCATCTCGATCTGGGTCAAAGCCATCTCCAACAAGCGCCCGACGACCCGTGCACGCACACCGCCCTCAGCCGCCAGAGCCCGCGCCAAGGGGTGCCCCACGATGACCTGCCGCGCCAGTGCGCCGGTTTCAAACGTCCGACCGGCGAGGCGCGGCGCTTTGCACCAACTGTAGGCCTCTTGGCGCATCATCTCGTCGGGGATCGTTTCGCCCTGCGTCGGGTGAGCCGCGTCGCCGAGCATCCACGCGTGGCTGATGTCCTCCTGGATGGCGCTGAAATCGACGGTGGCTTCGGTGCCATTGTCCCAAGTGCCCGCGCCAAACACGCGCCCTTCGGGCAGCGGGTAGGCGCCGAACGACATGTAGCGTCCCGATCCTTGGCCCATAGCGCCAGTTCCCGTGGCATCAGCGACACGCAGGAACAGGGCGGCGTCGCCTCCGGCCCACGCTTCTAGCGCTTCGATACTGTTCAACGCGGCGAAATCCTCCAGCTTGCCGCCAAAGGTCTCGGCCTCCAGATACCGGCGGAACGCCTGCAAGGTCGCGCCGATGCGGATCAGGTCGCGGGTTGTGGGCGCACGGGTCACGCCGCCCGGTTGGATCGCCAAAGTGTGAGGCCATTTCCCGCCAAGCATCCCGACCACGTGCAGCAGGTCCGCGCGGGCTTCGATGGCGCGGCGCAGGGCGCTACATTGGCCTGCCGTGAACCGCTCCAGAACCTGCCCGTGCCAGTCCGCACTCGCGTATCCGGCGCGGGCGTAGTCGGGCATGAAGAACAGATTGAAATGCGCCATGTGGTCCGAGACATTCTCGATCATATGGAGCAGGGCCGCGACCTTAGCCCCTTCGGGCGCGGGCTGTACCCCAGCCAGATCGGCCAGCGCCGCCGCCGCCGCCATCGACTGGCTGATCGAACAAATCCCGCAGATCCGCGGCGTGATCGTCAGCGCGTCCAACGGGCCTTTGCCCACCATCATCCGTTCGAACCCGCGGAATAGCGGCGAGTTGGCATAGGCCGCCGCGACCCGACCGTCTTCGACCTCGAGCCGGATTTCCAGATCCCCTTCGACACGGTTGAAGGGGCCAACAAGAAGGGTCGTCATGGTTTGGGCTTTCGCAAGGTGGGCGGCACGGTCACGCGGTCGGACACCGCGTTTTCCGCCAGTCGTTTCGGGGTGGCGGCCTTGGACAGGCTGGCGAGGGCCATGAACCACGCTTTGGGCATGTCGGTGGGCAGGCCCACGGGAATGCCCGCGAATTTCGGGGTCTCGGTAAAGCCGTGGCCGGGTTCCTCGAATTCGGGCGCGGTGCAGTTGATGCAGGGATAGCCCGCCCGCGTACAGCTGTTCGCGCCATTCCAGCCGCGCGTGTTGCAGTCGCCGACAGCCTGAGTGCCGACGCAGCCCAGATGCTCCATCATGCAGCCCATTTCGCAGAGGTGCTCGGCGCTGGCTTTGTATTCGTAGAATTCGTTCTTGGTGCAGGCGTGGTGAACCAGAGTGTCCGCGTAAAAGCGGGGGCGGGCGAGGCCGTCGATAGTGTCCTCGGTCAGCGCGCCTGCTTTGATCATCATCAGGGTTTCGGTGACCCAATCAGGGTGGGTCGGGCAGCCCGCCACGTTTACCACGGGCAGGCCTGACGCGCTGCGCCATGTCGGAGGAAATACACCGCCCGCGTGGCCGCCATCGTATTGCAGGCCCACCGCATCGGTCAGGTTCTCGCCCGCCGAGCTCATCCCGCCATAGGCCGCGCAAGTGCCCACAGCGACCACGTGGCTGGCGATGGCTGACAGATCGCGGACCCATTCGATCATTGGACGGCCCGTGCCCGCCAGCATGTGATAGCGCCCGGTGCCATTGGGGCCGCGCAGGATTGACCCTTCAACGCACAGGATGTCCAGATGCTGCTCTCCGGTCAGAATGGCGTCGAGCATCCGACGGACCTCGGCCCCCGTGGCTTCGGACAAGGACGGGTGCCACAGCAGGCTCAGCCCCGCCCCCTCAAGCAGGTCGAGAACATTGGGGTCTTCGGCGCAGAGCAGCGACATGGTGCAGCCGCCGCAGCCCGCAGACTGGAGCCATAGGATGTTCATGCCTGATCTCCGCGATTGAGGGTCAGCCGGAAACACGTGCCGCTGTCGGTCGGAACCAGTTCCAGAGCGCCCCCGTGTTCATCTGCGATTTTATGGCTGATCGACAGCCCGAGGCCGGTGCCTTGGCCGACCTCTTTGGTCGTGAAGAACGGGTCGAAAACCTTGGGCTTGGCGCTGTCAGGAATGCCCGGGCCGTTGTCCGTGACCTCGATGATCGCAAGGGGGCCGTCGTAGCGGGTCGAGATATCCAGCCGCGCTTCTTTTTGGCCTGCCGTGGCGTCCACGGCGTTCTGGATCAAGTTCATCAGAACCTGCTGGATATGGCCGCCGCGGGCATGGGCGATGCACTGGTCTTCGCCGCTGAATGTGATTTTGACGTGGCTTTTGCTGCCGCGCTCGACCCAGTCCGCCGAGATGCGGGCGGTCTGGACCAGATCGGTCGGACGCAACTCGCCGGAGCCTTCGGCAGAGAGGCGGCGCAGGTCTTCGACGATGTTTTTGACCCGCTCTGCCCCGTCGCGGGCCCCGTCGATGGCGATCCGCAGGTTGCGCAGGTCGCGGTCTAATTTCAGGTCGGCGCGCAGGGCGATCAACTCGTTTCGGGGCGCTCCGGCTTGCACGCGGTCAAAGTAGGTTTCGAAACGGTTCAGGTATTTCTCCAGCGCGTGGGTGTTCGCGTAGACAAAGCTGATGGGGTTGTTCAATTCGTGCGCCACACCGGCCAAGAGGCGGCCAAGCGAGGCCAGCTTTTCGTTGCGGACCAGCTGGGTCTGGGCCTGTTTCAGTTCCTCGTGGCTGGTCTCTAGCTCGGAATACGCACGGCGGAGTTCGCCCAAGGGACGGCCCGTCAGGATCACGCCCGCCCTTTTCCGGCCAGCCCGCAAGCGAGGCGAGACGCGGAATTCCACAGGTTCGGGCCCGATGGTGGTGGAGAGCTCTGCCTCGGCGGTCTTTTCGGCCCGCTGCGCCATGGTGCGTGAGATTGCGGTCATCAGATCGGCGCTGCTGGTCCCCGATAGAAAGCCCGCGATGGGCTGGCCGACCAGCTTTTCCACGGGCAGGCCTACGGCTTTGCAGAACGACCGGCTGGCATCCGCGATGCAGTCGGCGGTGTCGGTGACCACCAGATAGTCGCTGATCGAATGCATGATCGAGGACAGGAAGGTCCGCAGCGCCTCTAGCTCGGCGTTCCGGGTTTCCAGCTGTTCCTGATAGTCCACGAGTTCCGCATAGGTCCGGTCCACGGCCTGCATCACGTCGACCCACGCCGCGTCACCGATATCGGCGCGCAAGGTGTCTGGCGATGGGAACTGGTCCGGAGACATGGCTGACCTTTGCAAAACGAAAAGACCCCGCGGGGGATGCCGCAGGGTCCAACAGATTGAAACCAAAGGTCAAGGGCCAGCGGCTTGCCACCGCTGGCAGATCGCTTATCACTCGCCGCGGGGGAAGCGTTTGTTTTCCTCTAGGACGTTCAGGTCCATGTGGTTGCGCATGTAGCGTTCCGAGGCCTTTTGCAGGGGCTGGTAGTCCCAAGGGTAGTAGTCGCCGTTGCGCAGAGCCTCATAAACGACCCAGCGCCGCGCCTGACTGAACCGCACATCCGCGTCAAAGCGGTCCAGATCCCAGCGGCGGTCTGCTTCGGCTTGGAATTCGGCCAGTACGTCGGCGTATTCGGGATCGCCCGCCACGTTGGTTAGCTCGTGCGGGTCTTTCTCCAGATCGAACAGCTGTTCGGGGTCTAGCTGACAACGGGTGAACTTGTACTTGCCCTGACGCAGGCAAACCATCGGCGCGTAGGAGGCTTCGGCTGCGTATTCCATCGCGACGGGGCTCTCGCGTTTGACGCCTTGGCCAAAGGGCACCAGCGACTCGCCCGTGGTCCACGGCATGACCTCTTCCATGCTGACGCCTGCCAGATCACAAACGGTCGGGCAGATGTCGATGTTGGAGGCGGGTTCATTGACCAGACCCGGTTCCATCTGCGGGGCGGCGATCATGATCGGCACGCGGGACGAGCCCTCGTAGAAGGACATTTTGAACCAGAGACCGCGCTCGCCAAGCATATCGCCGTGGTCCGAGACAAACAGGATGATGGTGTTCTCGGTCTGGCGGGTGCCGTCCAGTGCTTCGAGAATCCCGCCGATCTTGTCATCGAGGTACGAGATGTTGGCGAAATAGGCGCGGCGCGAGCGTTTGATGTCATCCTCGGTGATGTCAAAGCTGCGCCAGTCGTTCGCGTCGAAAATTCGCTTCGAATGGTTGTCCTGTTCGTCGTAGGGGATCGAGCCGATTTCGGGCAGCAGATGCTCGCAATCCTCGTAGAGATCCCAGTATTTCTTGCGGGCGACATAGGGGTCGTGGGGGTGGGTAAAGCTGACGGTCAGGCACCACGGGCGGTCATCCAGACCGCGTCCCAGATCATAGATTTTACGGGTCGCGTTGTAGGCAACCTCGTTATCGTATTCCATCTGGTTGCTGATTTCGGCAACCCCTGCCCCTGTGACGCTCCCCATGTTATGATACCACCAGTCAATCCGCTCGCCGGGTTTGCGGTAGTCAGGGGTCCAGCCGAAGTCGGCGGGGTAGATGTCGGTGGTCAGGCGCTCTTCGAGGCCGTGCATTTGATCAGGACCAACGAAATGCATTTTACCCGAAAGACAGGTCTGATACCCCGCACGGCGTAAATGGTGCGCGTATGTCGGGATTGACGAAGTGAATTCCGCAGCGTTGTCGTAAACACCGGTATCACTGGGCAGTTGCCCTGACATAAAGGAGGCGCGGCCAGGTGCACACAATGGCGAGGCCGTATAGGCATTCCGGAAACGCGTGGAGCGCGCGGCCAGCTTCTTCAGGTTGGGCGCATGAAGGAACTCTGCCGGCCCATCCGGAAAGAACGTCCCATTGAGCTGGTCCACCATCAAGATGAGGATATTCGGCCGTTTCGTGTCGCTCATGATCTTCGCTCCTCCTTTGGTTGATCGCAGCTGCCTGCTGAAACCGGGCTTCTCAAACCTAGCCCGTAAACCGCGTAAAATCTGGTCCGTTGCGGCACGAAACCGTGCCTTTCCGGCTTTTTCGTTGACTCTCTCACCGAGACCAGATTTTTATTGACCAGTCAATCAACAAAACCGCACTCAAACTACACAGGGAAAATCCAGATGAAATTCAAGGCAACTATCTCTGCTCTGGCCGTGATCGCCGCAGCCGCTCCTGCATTTGCAGATTGCTCGGAAGTGACCTTCTCGGACGTGGGTTGGACTGACATCACCACCACCACCGCAACCGCGACCCACATCCTCGAAGGTCTGGGCTACAAGGTCGACACCAAGGTTCTGTCGGTTCCCGTGACCTTTGCCTCGCTAGAAAGCGATGACGTCGACGTGTTCCTCGGCAACTGGATCCCCGCACAGTCGGGCGCGATCCAGCCCTACCTCGACAAAGGCGAGATCGAGCAGCTGGTCGTGAACCTCGAAGGCACCAAGTACACCCTTGCGGTTCCCACCTACACCTGGGAACGCGGCCTGCAGTCCTATGGTGACATCGCCAAGTTCGAAGAGTCGCTGGACGGCAAGATCTACGGCATTGAGCCCGGCAACGAAGGCAACGACTACCTGATCGGCCTGACCGAGAACGACACCCACGGCCTGAAGAACTTCGAAGTTGTCGAAAGCTCGGAGCAGGGCATGCTGGCGATGGTTTCGCGTAACTACAAGGACGAGAAGGACGTTGTCTTCCTCGGCTGGGAACCCCACCCCATGAACGCGAACTTCAGCCTGAAGTACCTGCCCGGCGGCGAAGACTTCTTTGGCGGTGAAGGTGTGGTCTACACCACCACCCGCAAAGGCTACGCCGAAGAGTGCCCGAACGTCGGCACCCTGCTGAAGAACATGAAGTTCAGCCTTGCCATGGAAAACGAGATCATGGGCAAGATCCTGAACGACGGCGAAGACGCGGATGACGCAACCAAAGCATGGCTGGTTGCCAACCCCGACGTGCTGGGTCCCTGGCTGGAAGGCGTGACCACGCTGGACGGTGCAGAAGGTCTGGCAGCTGTGAAAGCCTCGCTGGGTCTGTAACGACCGAAGTTGCGAAGGGGGCCCGTCCGCGTGGCGGGCCCTTTTCGTTCCGGCACCGAAGGACACAGTCGAACAAGGAAACTTAAGGGTAAATTATGCTTCAATGGCTGACAGATAACAAAATTCCAGTAGGGGCTTGGGCCGAAGACGTCTTTGATTTCCTTCGTGACAACGCCGAATTCTTTTTCGAAGGGATGTCCAACGCGATGGAGTTGCTGATCGACGCCATTCTGTGGGTGTTGCAAACGCCCCATCCGTTCATCGTTATCGCAGCCTTCGTCGCGCTGACCTGGGTTTTGCAGCGCAGCTGGAAAGTCTGTGCATTTGTCACTTTG
>CAXQKF010000312.1:0-2366 GCA_964224285.1 Donghicola sp.
CATGCGGTTGGTCAGCAGCCAGAAGAACAGGTGCTTGTCCCCCATGAAGCTGTAGCGGCTGAATGCATAGGCCGCTGGCAGCGCCACCACGATGCTGATCACGGTATTCATCACCACGTAGATCAGCGAGTTCACGTAGCCCATGTACCAGCTGGGATCGGTCAGGATCGTCGCGTAGTTCTGGAACGTCAGATCACGGGGCCAGAGCGAGAAATCCCCGAGGATTTCCGCGTTGGTTTTCAGGCTCATGTTCAGCAGCCAGTAGATCGGCAACAGCAGGAACAAGAGGTAGATGCCCATGACGATGGCGCGGGTATTCACCTTGATCGCGGGCTTGCTGCGGGCAGCGGATTGATTGACGGTCATATCGGCCATGGATCAGCTCTCCCGCTTATCAAGGTTGGTCATGACGGTGTAGAACACCCACGAAATCAAGAGGATCACCAGGAAGTACATCAGCGAGAAGGCTGCTGCCGGTCCCAGATCGAATTGCCCAAGCGCCATCTTCACAAGGTCGATCGACAAGAAGGTGGTTGCGTTGCCGGGGCCACCGCCGGTCACAACGAACGGCTCGGTGTAGATCATGAAGCTGTCCATAAAGCGCAGCAGGATCGCGATCATCAGAACGCCCATCATCTTGGGGAGTTCAATGTAGCGAAAGACTTTCCAGCGGCTGGCTTGGTCGATCTTGGCCGCCTGATAGTAGGCGTCGGGGATCGATTGCAGACCAGCATAGGCCAGCAGCGCCACCAGCGAGGTCCAGTGCCATACGTCCATCACGATTACCGTGATCCACGCGGCGTAGAAGTCCTGCGTGTAATTGTAGCTGATGCCCAGTTTATCTAGCGTATAGCCCAACAAGCCAATGTCCACGCGGCCAAAGATCTGCCAGATGGTGCCCACCACGTTCCAAGGGATCAGCAGCGGCAGGGACATCAGAACCAGACAGAAGCTGGCCCAGAAACCCTTCTTTGGCATGTTCAGCGCGACGAAGATGCCCAGCGGAATCTCTATTGCCAGAATGATCGCAGAGAACACGATCTGGCGACCCAGCGCATCCCACATCCGGTCCGAGTGCAGCAACTCATCGAACCAATCGAGACCGGCCCAGAAGAACTGGTTGTTCCCGAAGGTATCCTGAAACGCATAGTTCACAACTGTCATCAGCGGGATCACCGCCGAAAACGCCACGAGGATCAGAACAGGCAGGACCAGAAACCATGCCTTTTGATTTACTGTCTTTTCCATCAGGCGACCTCCCCCTTCACGCGCCAGTCGTTGGCGTAGACGTTGACGTGGGCGGGGTCGAAGCTGACGCGGTTCATGTCCGCGCTGATCGGGGTGCCCTCGTTCGCGATAATGTTGATGTCGCTGCCAAAGAACTCGGCGCGAATGATCTTGTGGCGGCCCACGTCTTCGATCCGGCGGATTTTGACTGGCAGACCGTCGGTTTCGGACAGGGTCGCAAATTCGGGGCGCACGCCGATTTCGACTTTGCCGTCGATCGGCGCATAGCCACGGCCGAGCTGCACGTAGCTGCCGTTCACATAGGCTTTGTCGCCCTGCACCTGCGCGGGGATCACGTTCATTCCGGGCGAGCCGATAAAGTAGCCGACAAAGGTGTGTTCGGGGGTTTCGAACAGCTCTTCCGGCGTGCCGATCTGCACAACGCGGCCGTCGTACATCACCACAACCTTGTCCGCAAAGGTCAGAGCCTCGGTCTGGTCGTGGGTCACGTAGATCATGGTGTGACCGAATTCGTGGTGCAGCTTTTTCAGCTGGGTCCGCAGTTCCCATTTCATATGGGGGTCGATCACGGTCAGCGGTTCATCAAACAGCAGCGCGTTTACGTCTTCGCGGACCATGCCGCGCCCAAGGCTGATCTTCTGCTTGGCATCAGCGGTCAGGCCACGCGCCTTGCGGTCGAGCTCGGCTTCCATGCCGATCATCGCACCGATCTGCTGGACGCGCTGCGCGACATATTTGGGGTCCGCGCCACGGTTTTTCAGCGGAAAGGCAAGGTTCTCGCGGACGGTCATCGTGTCGTAGACCACAGGGCACTGGAACACCTGCGCGATGGTGCGCTCTGCGGTCGGAGCGTGAGTCACGTCCTGACCATCAAACAGAATGCGGCCCTGCGAGGGCGTCAGCAGGCCCGAGATGATGTTCAAAAGCGTAGACTTGCCGCAACCGGACGAGCCCAGCAGCGCATAGGCTTCGCCATCGACCCAGTCGTGATCCAGCTGTTTCAGCGCGAAGTCGTCCTCGGACGTGGGGTTCGGCAGGTACGAGTGGGCGAGGTTATCAAGGGTAATTTTGGCCATGGTCCTCTCCCTTATGCGGCGGCTGCGTAGGCGGCAGGGGCA
>CAXQKF010000313.1:0-24187 GCA_964224285.1 Donghicola sp.
GCCATTGCTTACCACCAGCCGATCACGCGCGACGGGCTCAAGGACATCTTCGGCAAGGAGATCAGCCGTGACCTGATCGGGCGGCTGCATGCACGCGACTTGATCGGGACCGGGCCACGATCGCCGCGCCGCGGTGCGCCCTATACCTTTGTGACGACCGAGCAGTTCCTTGTCGCCTTCGGGTTGGAAAGCCTGCGCGATCTTCCCGATCGGGAGCAGTTGGAGGATGCGGGGGTTGTAGGCGAAGCGCCACATATCGATTATGGGTAACGCGTTGCCGATGCTGAGGATGAAGTCCGCCGTTGTGCTTATCGTTTCATTTGCTGTGCAACGATTCATCTGCGCGCCAAGAGAGTCGCGTGATTGCAATGTGATAATCGTTTCACGATTTCTGAACGAAGCCTCGTGCATTTATTAGCGACAAGGCATTCCCTCCTCATCGTTGTGGGCGGAGAGCCGACTTTCGGCGGCGCAGCGCAGCAACGGCAGCATTCCTGAGAATGCGGTCACCGGTGTACGGCGCAGCGATGATCCGGCACCGCGCATTGTGATCGGGTGGGGAGCGGACGGATGCCGAATGTACCTAATTTATTCCAAAAACGAAATCGTGCGAGCCACTCTCGGTCTAGGGTCTTGCATCTACGACGTAAAAGTTGTCACCGGCCGCTTCGATTACCTCGTCCGGCTGATCTTCGACGACAGTTAACGTGAGGACGCTGCAGTCATCCCGGTCTTCGGAAGGCTGGAACGCACCGCTCCGAAGAAACGCGGTCTTCTGTTCGGGATCGAGTGAGGCCCAGAACCCATCAGTCGTGAGCACCAGGCGCTGACCCGCCCCGAATGTTTGGACGGTCTCTTGGGGAACCATGAATCGTTTTGTGCGAAAGCTCCGCGTAAGGAGGTTACGCGACGGTGACCGTGCGAGCTCATCAATCGCAACCGGCGATATGGCGTTTGCCAGGGTGTGCGGCTGTATCGACCACTCGACGTTAGACGTCTCTTGAACCAATCCTGCAAGGCAATCACCGGCGTGGAGAATGCAGATCGCACCCTGCCTTTCGATAAGTGCAATCACGACACTCGCCGAGTCTCGCCGATATGTGCGTGAAAGTTCCGCGTGGATCACGCGCAAACGGTCGATGATGGTCTTCGGTGTCACGACTTCCGCAACGATGAACCAGTCAATCAGATTGCGCGCTACGTCGCGAGCGAAAGCGCCACTGGCTTTCCCGTTCGAGGAGCCGTCGAGCACAACAGCAAGAACAGCATCGTCACGAAGCCCAACCCCGCAACAATCGCGATTGTCATCGGTGCGATGTCCTTGTTCGCTGCGCCACCTGATCTCTACTCCCATCTCAGCCGCCGCCATCGCAATTCGCGAGCGCGTCGATACGGTCGCGGACAATGTCGACGCGTCCAGCCGGGCCTCTGATATTCCCTTCTAGGAAGTTGTCGAAGTCCGCGTGTTCTTTGAATGCCCGGAGTTCTGAAGCGATAAAGTTGCGCACGCCTTCGTCTACGCCTTTAACTTCAGCAAGAAGTTCCTCCCGCCCGTCCACGACGATTACGACATCTTCGAGATCATGACTCCCCAACGGGTCGTCGCCACCACGCCCGCGGTAGGCTTCGAGCTTTGTCGCGATAAAGAGCGGCGCAGTCAGATGCTTGATCTCCAGTTCGCCCGTCAACGGATGTGACACTGCTGTTTCGATGCCCTGCGCATACCAGCGGTTCGAGAAACCGAGGATGCTTTCGTCGTCCGGCATGAAATCGACGATGAGTTCGCCAAGTCTCATGCGACAGATGACCTCGTCCTGCGGGGAAGTCGTGAAGCCCTTCCCGAACAGTTGTTCCTCCAGCTCTATCCACTCGCCGTAGCCGGCCAGGTCGACGATGAGATCGACATCATTTGTCAGTCTCACGTCTTCCAGCGTGATCGGATCAGTGATGAAGAGTGCCGTCGTACATCCGCCGACAAACACAAGGCGATCGCGCAGATCGTCCCCGATGGCCTCGGCCACGGTTTCGAGCATATAGAGAAGCTGCCCCTGGACTGTCATTTGTTCAGGAGCCTTTGCTTGAGCCGCTCGACGGCAAGATTGGATTCACGCTGCTTGCCAAGCCTGATGGCGTCGACCAGTGCGAGATATTCGTACAGGCGCTGGTCTTTCTGGACGGCCTCGGGGACAGATTTGAACAGCGGTTCAATCGAAAGTCCGCGCACTCGACCCTCCGCATAAGCCCATACATAGATGTCTTGGCCGACACTAATGAGCTGACCTTCGAGCATCGGCGCAGAGAACCCAGTTGGAACGCCTCGCTCTGGCGCGCCGGGTTTCGCCGGAAAGACAAACTTCAGACCATTGGCGATAAACTCGCACAGGTCACGACGATTTGGCTTCACCCGCCGATAGCTACGATCCCTTATGGCCAGGCCGGACTCTAGGCTACGGTTGAGCGAAGCGCTGACTTCTGTCTTGCTGATGCCAAGAGAATTGCCCAGACCACGGACCGAGTAAGGTTCTTCGCGACCCGAGGACCAGTCGGGGCTATCTAGAAGATCGGAATCTTCCTGATTTTGCAGGCTCACAAGCTTGAGCAAAATGACAATATCTTGACTTTTCATCGTCTTATACGAAATGTCCTCTGTCCCCGGACCAAGGACACTTAGCCACACGAGGGACGTTTTGTCAAATTGCAAGTCCACACCGCTGTTGCAGGTATCGGTGAGAGGGGTCATGAAGCGTTCCGGGTTTTCCGGCAGCTGTACTCAGGTTGGCTGAACTTCCCGGAAGTAGGTGCAGTCCACGACCATGCTGTTGCGCACGCTGAGCAGCTTTCGGGCAGTCGCAGCCAAAGCAGCTTTCACCGGTTGCCCTGCCTCCTGCAGCTTCTGCCAGAACGCTCTGAACGTCGCCGAGTGACGAGACGCGTGGCGCAGCCGGCAATGCGCTGCGCTTTAGCTGCGGGGATGCCGCCCTCAATCGTGGCGGCAATCCGGTCCATCGCGTCGTTGATCTCGGCAAGGCTTTCGGCGCGATCCGTGAGGGGCAGATAGGTCAAATCGATATCGACCGAGAGGCGCGGAAGGTCGCGATAGAAGAGGTTGATGGCCGTCCCGCCCTGCAGCGTAAATATCTCCTCCTTGGCCACATATGGGAGTATCCGGACGAGCAGCGCCACTTGTTTCAGTGGAAACCCACAAAATAGTCTGTCAAGGATGGACAAATTTTTTCGTTTTCAAAGAGACTGGTGGTTGTCGGCTCTGAAACTCACTAGAAAAGCAGGGGTGGATGCCCTCGAACAGCTGAGAATACACCCGGCCATGTGGGCTTCGCAGATGAGCGACTATCAGTCGTTCCTGCGACGAGAAAACCGGTGTTTGTTTATCGGCGAATGTGGCCGATTTTAAGTTCCTCCGGGCGTGCTAAGCGGTCCGTGGTAAAATGCAGCCGAAGCCCGAGGAGCATCAAAGAATGTCTCAAGCCGTTCGGCGTTTTCTTCGACAAGACGTTTCGCCTGCTGCGGAAGTTCGGCACTCGCTCGCGTGAAGTCATCAAGTGCAATGGGTTCGAGCGTCGGAGCGGATGTCAGACGAAGCATGCGGTCTCGCCCGATCAAAAGTCCGGCCTGTCCAAGGGCGTTCTGGCTTTGCAGGTGCATTGCGCTCTCGATGATTGTTCTCCAGTGGAACATGCCGCCGCGCTTGATCTGACCGTCAGTCATACGAAGGTCTTGATCGCCACAGCCTAGGCTCAGAATATCGATTTTGTGTCTGTCTACGTTGAAACAGCTCATGGCATCGACCAGCGCCACCATGACGGGGTTGTTCGCCCAAACACCGCCATCGGCAAAGTGCCGGGTGCCGTTTCGGTAGGTCGAGAAGAATGTCGGCGCGGCTGACGTCGCCAATGCCACCGTAACCAGTTCTTCCTGCCAGTCGAGGCGGAAGTCAGGGTGGTGCGGGGTCTTGAGGACGTTGACCTCGTTGAACCCATCGAAGGCGGGAATGTTCAAACGCACATTGACCGAGCCCAGTGTCCTGTTGCCAAAGCGATCTCGAAGCGCTCGTTCCAAGGGTTCGCGGTTGTATCGATATACGGCAAGATCGCGGGAAAACTGGTAAGCGGATCGCATCGCGCGACCAAATCGAGTTGGCGGAGTCCAAGGCCGGGGAAATATTTCCGACCCGTGGCGCATATAGATCTCGAGAACCTCCTCGGCGCGCATCCCTGCTGCCATGCCGAGCGCGATTATTCCTCCGGTCGAAGTGCCGGCGATCATGTCGAAGTAGCTGGCTGCCGAACCGCCCTTCAAGAAACGACGCTCGCATTCCGCCAGCACTGCCGCAGGCAGAATGCCTTTTATGCCGCCGCCATCAATGGACAGTATGCGAAGATCATCTGCGGGCCATTCGATTTGATCTCGACGGTGAAAGATGGTGCCCTGCGAGCGGCGGGATTGAGGTTGTGCCATGAAATCTCTCCATAAGTACCGCCAACCTGGATCGCTCGCCTGACTGACTTCTGATGTGTTTGCCGGTCCCAAACCATTTTCCCGAAGCGAGCCAGCTTTCGTAGCAGCTCAGCCAGTTGGACGCCCAGGGAATGGTCGTATTGCTGATCAGGTCATCTGGCGACCACTGATCCGCTTCGTTGTCGAAGAGGCAGAGGAATGGCCCCGTACGGTCTGTTCGCGGATGTGAAACGTAAACATGCGGCAGGGACCCTTCTTCGTTGCCGAAACGCCTTTGCAAGGTCGGTTCAAGAACCTCAACCAGTGGCTGCAGGTACAGGTTTGATTGGCCTTCAAGCAGTAAGGGTTCCGTATATTCTACCCGCAGCCGGTACATCGTTCTGTGTGGCTGCAGATGCCCTTCCCAAACGCAAGTTCGCTGGCTCAGCCGGTCGCATGACCATTCAGGATAGACATCGGCCATGTCCGCAATCTGATCACCAACAGTTATCATCAGGTACAGTGCCCCCCATGTTCGTATTCGCGCGTGCAGGCTTCACGAGGCCTGGTGCGGATGCGATCCCAGCACCCAGAGCCGGAGCAGCCAGGGACGAAACAGGTGCCGCAGGTTTCAAATGCCCGCTCGGTGTCATGCCGAGCGCACCATGTTCGAGCTGGACAGTCTGTGCGCGATGATAGGCCTGCAGAGCGGTCTCGCCGGCCTTTTCGCCGAACAAATCGTCGAACGTCGATTGGATAACCGCAGGATCGAAGCCAACCCGCTTCAGGTTTTCGAGGCGTTCGATGAGGGTGAGCAAGTCCGCCGCCCAGAGTTGCTGGTCGCTCCTTTGAGCCGGCCACCGATCGGTAAAGAGGTCGGGGTAGTGTGCCGGATTGCGAACTTCCAGCAACCGCAGGTTCTGTTCAGCATTGCGGATCTGCCAGCGCATCCGCTTGGCAATCGCTATCACCTCATCGACCAGGCTATCGTTTGCAGGGCCGGCATCGATTGCAATCGATGCGATAATGACGGCCGGTGGTTTGCGTTTGCCACGGTGATCGTCGTGCTTGCGATAGCGTTTGTCGCGGAACCTCTTGATCAGCTGCAGGGCAACCACGCGAGGCGATTTCTGGTCGAGCGGGACATGCACCGGCATCGGTTGGGTATCTGCCTTTTGCAACGCCAGACCAGACGTCTCATTTGAAAGCCGCGTGGCCAGTTCGGTGTAGGTTTCGCCATCGACGAGGTAACGGCGCGCATCGAAGCGCTTCTGAAACGCCTCGCTGATCTCGACGCGAGCATTGAAGTGATCGGCAAACCCCTTCGGATTGATCTCCTTGTGGTACCGCTCGTCCGTCTCAGGCTTGTAATGAAACAGGGTCGCCACGCGTTCTGGTGCCCCATCGACACGAACGACCGGCATCAGATCGACCGTGACACCGTCCGGGTAGGTAACCGTGACACAGCGACTGTTTTTCTCAATCAGGTAGCTGTAGTACTTGCTGCCTTCTTCGCCCTTGATCGCTTTGTACAATTGTTCAAGCACCCAGGCCGGGTCGGTGCCAGGAGCGATCGCGATCTCGAGCACGGCATCAACGTCGTGCTGGTCGGTCTTCAGGCGTGACCGAGTCGCGGCGTGGATTGCAAAGCTGCCAGAAGGGTAGATCTCAAGGACCAAATCTTCGAGAGGGCTGCCAGGGCGGTCGACATACTTAGCGAGCCCGCGAAAATGGCGGTCGGCTTCGTCGTGCATCGTGCGGGTAATCTGGATGGCACGTGCAACGTCCATCAGCGCAGCTTCTACAGGGTCGATCTCCAGGCTGCGGGCGAAATCTTCGAGGTTCGTCCTGATATTCATCTTCTTCTGCCCCCTCAGGCTTGACGGATTCGCTGATCCGTCTTACAGTTTTTGACGTTTTCGTAGGACGGAAGGCGAAAAAAGAAGCCGCGAGCAAGCGGCAGGAATCCTACGATATCGTCATACTAACACATGCGGGAGCGTCATGTCAAATTCTACGGATTCCAATGGTGGGTTCGGTGACAGGTTACGTCAGGCCAGAGAAGCGCGAGGGATCAACCAAACGGAACTTGCGGCGAAGACTGGGTTACAACCATCAGCAATCGGCCATTTCGAGAAGGAGCGGCGCAAGCCTTCGTTTGCAAACATTAGGGCCCTCGCGAAGGCATTGAGCGTTACGTCAGACTACTTGCTAGGCAGGACCAACGACATGGCGGGAGCAACAACGGCATTTCGTGGTGAAGAGAACCTGTCAGACGACGACCGAGAGCACATCCAAATGATGATCGACCTCATGAACCAGAGAAAGTCGGGTCGTTGAGCAAATTCCGAATTCATATGGCGCGGCGCCAAGGTGAACTCAAAGCAAGAGAAAAAGGCTACGATGCCTTCCCCGTTGATCCGTTTGCGATCGCGGAGAGCGAAGACATCTTGGTCGAGCCAAAGGATCCGGGCCGGGTTGGCGTGAGCGGCGGGATCATCTTCCATGATGAGAGCGTTGGCATCTTCTATGCGACCGATATCAAGAGCGAGGGGTTTCGCAGGTTTACCGTGGCTCACGAACTTGGCCACTATTTTCTTGAGGGGCATCCCGAGGAAATTCTGAAGTCTGCTCCGATCCACATGTCCAGGGCCGGGTTTTCACAAGGGACGAGTTCGATAGAGCTGGAGGCGGATCATTTTGCGTCTGGGCTGCTCATGCCATCGAAACTCGTGGGCGAGGTCATTGGGGGAAGCCGTGTCGGTCTGGATGGGATCATTGCGCTAAGCCAGCTGGCCGAGTGCTCGCTCACGGCCTCTGCCATCAGAGCTGCCGAATGTTGCGACTATCCGATGGCGGTTGTCGTCAGTTCTGGCGACAAGGTCGCATATACGTTCTTGTCTGAAAGCTTCAAAAAGCTTGATAAGCTCTCATTCCTCAAAAAGGGCACTCCGCTACCACGAACCCATACCCTGCGGTTCAACGCTGATACGCAAAACATCCGGTCCGCGCGCTCGATATGTGGTCAGACCAGTCTTGCTGAATGGTTTTCTTGCAGGCGACGGCTTACGTTGGATGAAGAAGTCATCGGTCTCGGCGCTTACGGCTTCACCCTTACCGTCCTTTCCAGTGAGGAACTTGCCGACGACCCTGATGACGAAGCCTACGAAGAAGAAGCCTCATTGATTGAGAGCTGGACCCCCAAATTCGCTCTAGGTCGCTAGCGTGGCCTTACTCAGCAAATTCCAGGTTCTCGTTGTGTATTTGACGCCGTAAGAAGGTAGCCCCGCACGTAGACCTTCGCCAAACCAGCGCAAAGTTTCACTTTCGATTGTGGCGTTCTTTTGCCCATACAAACATCGCACCGACGGCAGAATTGGCTTGCTGCACGCTGAACACTTCCGGTTCGAACGCGCCCGACCATTGCTTTGTATCGCGATGTTCCGGGTGGTGTTTGTCGGTCAGCGCGTCGAGAAACTCTTCGTAAGAGTAGGGTCCTCCACAGTCCTCTGGCGGGCAGGCTCGCTCTCCGGCAACACAGGCGGGAAAGTCCAGATCTGGTCTTCCGGTTGGTTTGCTAATCTTCTCAACGGTCACGAGATGCCGCCAGCCATCGCCGAAATCATAAGTGTATGTGAACTGACTGCCTTTCTTGACCAGCTCTCCAAGAGCAAACTTCTTTTCGTCCTTCCGGCCATCGTTTGGGTCCCAGCTGTCGTCACGTTCGTCGCGGGCCTCGAACCTGTTTTCGCCAATCTCGAACTCATGCAGATGATAGTCCTGCCAAGGCATAGCGCCCTGAAGAACGGAATGCAGGATGTCCAAGCTGATGTCATTCGGCACGAGGATACGGCGCCAGATGGGCGGTTTGATGCCAACCAGTTCGATTTTCAGCTCAATCAAAATGTGTTCCGCCTGTCTCAATGCCCCTGCCGTTGAAGTAACTTTTGATTTTTTAGTTGAAGCATTCAAGGGGAACATTGGCCCCTCCTGCCCTTTGGTCAGGACCGCGCCCTACTCGGTCGGCTGAGCGCAGCCGCCCTCCCCGAGCTGAAACGCTGTCTCTCCCTGCGACGTGCCGCTGGCCGTGCTGTCTCCTCCGGCGCCAGCCCGACCAGCCGTCGCATGGTCGTGGCAACGCTTCATCTCGGCCATCCGGTAACGGTCGCTGGGGCGGGCGGGTCGCTTCAATGATCTCCTTTCGCCCGTATCAGCGGTGTTACTCCTCGCTTTGCCGGACACGCAGCTCCGCGCAGCGATCATGGGTCGCAAGCGATGTCCGACGACCACCGGATTGCATTGGCCGCAGCTGGCAGGAGGCCGGTGATGGTCGTGCTGTGAGAATCCAAGCTATCGGGCTGCCGTTGAGGGGCCGTTCGAAATCCCGGCGAGCCGAGCAAGGTATCGAGGCTTCGTCGGTCTGCCTACTGCTCCTCAAGACAACACACATCGTGTTTCCACGGAAATCAGCCGTTGCGGCACGTGAGCCAGGGTCAGGCAAAGCTCTGACTCGTCCGAGTGCGGATCGGGGCAAGAGGGCAAGAAGGGCGCGCGCGCCTGACATCTTCGACGGCTGTTCCTTCAGTTTCCTTCGCGGCCACAGCACTTCTCCTTTTGTCTGAGTTGCATGACATGCTGGTCGCAGCTGTCGTCCCGTCCACAAGGGTTGCCGCCGATCTTTTTCCCCTGACCCGCTGTTCCCCGCATGCGCGGGGATGAACCGGCGCTGCCTGCGTTGGGCATCACGTACCCCATCTGTTCCCCGCATGCGCGGGGATGAACCGCCGCAGAGGGAGAGAGCGTTTTGAGCCCTGTCCTGTTCCCCGCATGCGCGGGGATGAACTGCGGGCTTGTGCGGCAGTTAGGCGTGCTACATACTGTTCCCTGCATGCGGGGGGATGAACCGGCTGCCGCAGATTTGATGCCATTTATCTTTTTTGTCGAAAGCTGGCCTCAAAGCGGCACCGATTACCCGGAACAACACACGTTGTTCGTGGAGGAAACTGCCTGACACCGCGCCAAGCGGTACGGTCATGCCCAAAATGGTACAGAGGTGGTACAGGCTCTGTACCAGTGAGATTCCCTTGAAATCATATGCTTATGGGTGATGGGACGCTGGTACAGAAAAATTGCGAATCTTAAATGTTTGTGTGTGTGCGTGTGAGATATTATATCTTTATTAATCTTTAATTTATTCGGACATAGTGTTCTAGAGCACTGTTTTTTAATAATAAAGTTCGTCCGAAAGCAGGCCAAGATAATCGGAATGATTTCGGGCAGATCGGCAATATGTCCGAATTTTCTCCCCGAAGACTATCGCTGCGATCTGAAACAGGGACGGAACGCGCGGTATGCAGAGGGAAACGTCCGCTTGGACGCAGATCTGGCCCGGCGCCCGATGTCGCGGCACAGACTTCGGATCATCGATCCATGATGCTCTTGGAAATTTTGTAAGCTCGCGAACGTTCTTTGTCAGAGATGCGCGTCATGTCTCCTTCTTCCTTAGGCGGGATCAGAAGGCCCTGTTCTTTGAGCTGCTTGCAAGCGGTGGCTTTGGCCACCCCATCAATCGCGTTCGTGAATGGCACTTTTAAAAAATAGAAGAAGCTTTCATCTTCGAAGACCTTTGGCCTTTCAGCTTCTTTGGCGCGGATGAGTGGGCAAAGCTCGTCCGATTTCAAAGCATGGACATATTTTTGGATGTTTTTGACAACGGTGCGCAGATCAGAAGACATGGTGCCATCTCTTGCTTCGAACCATTGACGCACCACGTGCTGCACAGACGGCAAGATGTCTTCTTCTTTCCAGCCGGTCACGCCCGCCTTTGTTGCCAGCTTTCCGGCATAGGTGATGACTGCAAATTGGCGGATGATCCTCGGGATTTCGCTGGCGACGTTTTTTTGAGGCCCAAGCTCTTTGATGAGCAGGGTCTCGAGTTCGGAAACCTGCTCGGAAATATCTTTAATGGCGCCTGGAGACTTGAGCAGCTCCGACACGAAGGCCGGACCTGCGTGCCCGAAGTTTGTATTTGCTTCAGTCCCGATCGTGTCTGCGAATGTTCGACCATCCGAAAGTTCGTGCAAGCTATCGAACGCACCGAACCGGGCTTCGATGGGAATATCGAGCATGCGGACTTCAATACCCCCGCGGACTGTCTCGCCATTCGCTTCGAGGCTCGGTAGCATGCTGTCTTCGCCCGTCGATAGCATGATGGTTTTCCAGTTTGCTCGGGAGATCGCGGCACCGTCCTTCGTCGCACGCCCTTTCCCCGCTTCGTTCCCGAGCATGTAGATGACGTTGGACAGCGACAGGTTTTTTTGGGATTTCGGCAGCTCATCCATGCATAAAATGGTGTTGTTCGCTTCGACCATCTGCCCTTCCAGCGCATTGCCGGTGGACCGCCATGTTTTTAACTTCTTGGACTTCGAGCGTGGCCAGACGCTCTCGGCGGCCTGAAGCAATTTGCTTTTGCCGGTGCTGGTTCCAAGAAACAGATGCACCCCAAAGCTCTGTACGTTCGAAACAAAGGGCATGATTGCCCCCGCAAATGCGGCCGAGCACACGAAGATGAGGTAGGGGTTGCCGCTTGCCAAGCGCCCTATCCCTGCTTTCCAGCCCTCAAACGTTCCAGAGGTTTCAGCTGTCGCGTTCTTGGAGAAGATCACAGTGTGCTCATAATTCGGCGCGGTCAGAACCTCGCCGGTTGCCAGAGCAAAATAATCTCTATTGTGCCATCCGTGATGGGTCGCGATGACATGTGCGTCCTCCGTGGGCCAATTCATAATGAGGTGTTTAATGCTCTTTACATCACCGAAGCTCTTAAACCCTTTATCGGCCATGATTTCGAGAGCAGCGGGTGCATTCCGTGTCAGCAAAGCGTTCGGCACAATGACCTCTGTCACCCGCCCATTATGCGTCTCCACGTCGATGATATACGATGTATTGCTGTTGTCTTCCGCGCTCGCCATCGCTTTCACTCGGAAAAGGCTACAAATAGGCGTGTGATACAGGAAAATTATATCATCGCTGCGATCGAAACTCATTCTTTGGAAAGGGAATACCCCAACAAGGTCTTCGTCGATCTGCTCCAAAAACGTGTCGCGGTCTGCCGCGCCGGCCTGGTCAGTTGTTTTCATTGCTCCGATGCCCTTTGTTTTTCGGGGTGATATCCAAACGTATAGGTTTGAGCTATGCAAAAATGATCGCCGCTGGCGTGTGGGCTTCGGCGGTAAAGGCATCGGCTCCTTGAGAGCTTCCGCCACAAAGTTTGAATTCGTTTCAGCGAGGCTGATCAGGGGACACATTCACCCGCGCGTTGAATACTGGACTGGGAGGCCAAAGTTCCGCCCGTTGGGATCTGCCCCATTCAGATCATGGGCGCAGTCTCGATGCCGGATATGGTCGCTGCGGCCCAATGGACCCCTTGGTTCCATGAACTCAGCCATCTTGGGAGGGTGTGTCCAACTGTGATCCCAGGGAGCCGCTTACGGGACGGTCAATTCCTGAGAGGACCCATCTGCTTCGCGTTCTGGTTCCACGTTGCCCCGCTCTGCCACGGCGTTCAGAACATCGAGCCAGTCCTTGCAAGGGCGGGGGTTGCCTTCGATGCGCGCAGGCGGCGCGTGGCGCTGAGCGGTGGGGAGAAGACGCGAGAGCTGTGCATGCAGGGCCTCACCGGCTGGGTCGTTGTCAAAGCCCGAGACGACCTGACGACCATCTGCCAAGGTTTTTAGGGCCTGCTCTGTCCTTTGGCCAAAGCCGCCGCCGGTGCTGACGTAGAGCGTGTCGCACCGCGCCTCTATCTCGGCTAGGGCCAAGGCATCCAGCCCGCCTTCCAACACCACCATACGCGTAGCGGCCTTTGGGTCGCCAAGCACCGATACGGTCTTCACCCCGCCTTTGGCAAAGCGTGCGGTGTTGCGGATGCCATCCTTTTCCCAAGCCTGTTCAAAGCCCAAGATGTCGCCAGTGTCAGGATGCCTGTGCGCGAAGTAGATACCACCGTAAACGCCAGCGCGGACGCTCTTGCAAAACCGCAGAAGCGTGGCCTTCGAAATGCCCCGGTCTTCCGCATAGGTGCGGCGATCCTCGATATAGGGGGCCTCTTCCCATCGCCGGCGCGCTTGGGTGTGATCCCGTGGCTCTTCGAGGGCCCTGTCGCGGGGTGTCATAGGCGCCGGCCCATCGGTCCCTATGAGCTGGCGGAATGCCTTTCGGGCGTCCCCGAGGGTGCTGCCGGGATTGTCGGCCTGCCACAGATCAATCACCGATCCTGTGCCCCCTGTCTTGTTATTCGTCCAGACCCAGTGGGGCCCTTTCCGCGTTGCTTTTATCGTCTCGGGGCCGCGCGTATAGGTGCGCAGCTTGTGCCCCTTCGGATCATTGTGCCCGTCTTTGTGGCGCGGCGTGAAGGTCCAGCCGCCAAGGGTGGCGATCACATCGATCGGCACCTCTTTCATGCGGGCCAACTCGGTCTCGTCATGATCGCGGAGGGTGCGCGCGATCCGCCGCCCTTTGGCAGAGCCTGCCTGATCGGCGTCCTTCGCAGAAATCGCGTTCGTGCTGCCGCGTTCGCCGCGGAAGGCAGCGGTGATCTGGCGTTTCTCATCCTGTGCGACGCGTTTTACGGCCCGTGAGGCTGGATCCTTGTATGGCTTCAGGGCTTTTAGAACGTCTTCTAACTCACGGAGGTGCGCAGCCTTCTCAGCATCTCGTTCTGCCCGCGCCTGACCGCTCTTTGCACGTGCTGCATCATGGTCGGCGACCGCTTCCTGCGCCGCAAGGGCAACCCCTTTGGTGACTGCCTCGATCTTGGTTTCCTGTGCCCTTAGCCGTGCAAGGATGGCGTCACATTCGGTCTGAAGGTCTTCGGGGACGCCACTGATTGGGAGTCCGGCCTGCGCCGCCTCCAGAGACGCCGCGCGGACAAACTCTGGGGGGCCTGTAAATCTCACAGCGGACCAGCCCTTGGCCTTTGCCATCGCGATCATGATGGCGCGCGCCTCTTTGGTATCGCCGGAGGTTGTGACCCTTTCTCCGTAATCGAGAAGGGTTGTCGTATCCCGTAGTGTGATCCGCGGGGGCACTTCTGCAAGGCCTACGAACTTGATCGCCTGTGCGACAAGGGGATCAATATGGATCCCGCAATAGATGCGGCGCAGCAGTGTCAGCTTGAAAGAGGAGGCAGAGGTGTATTTCCGATCCTCTTTCGCGATGAGGCCGGACATGCCCGCGATGGGGGCAGGGGGCTTGGGCATCGACGCCGCTTGTTCCTGAGGCGGTGCCTCATAAGGGCCGAGGCGCTTTTGAAGCTTCGAGATCGAGAACTTTGCTCCGAAAGCCGAAGCTTTCAGATGCTCTCCGCTGCCCATCAGCAAGACCCGCGCACCCGAGCCATGTTTGTCATAGCGCAGACCCATCGCCAGAAGCGCGGCGTGAAGGCTCTGCCAATCCGAACTTGTCGCTACCGCGGCCGCAAAACGATCGCGCAGGGCGTCTGTCAAAGAATGCTCGAACGTCTCGAAGCCAGTGGATTTCTCATACTTGCGATCCCCGCTGGTTTTGGGGCGTTTACCTTTGGCCCGCGCCACTTTCTTCCGCTCATAAGCCTCTGGCGCGGGTTTCAGGCGTACCGATCCGTCAGGAGCGATGTCAAAGTCGAACTGGCCGCGATCGTGGCTCCAGCCCTGCAGCACCTCGATCTCGCGGCAGGCCTTTTCGACCCGCATATGGTCGTTGGATTTCGACCAGACCTTCCCTGTGACGGGATGGACCGTGTTCACAACGATGTGGAAATGCGCCTGTGCTTTGTCCCTGTGAATGGCGATAACGCTCTGATGGTCCTGAAGCCCGAGGGCCTCGATCAGATGCTCTGCCGCCGCCATCTGCTGCGCGTCTGAGGGCTGCTCCTGCGCGTGCCAACTGGCGGCCAAATGGTAATAGGGCTTTTGTACGCGTCTGTTGAGTTCCGAGACAAGCCGCATCTCGGTGGCTGCGTGGTACCAATCGGTGGCGGCAAGGTTGCGGGTTTCCACATGGGTGGCCTTCTGCCAGACATAACGGATCCCGGGCAGGAAAGCCTCTGCTGTGCCACCTGATCCTTTCTCACCGGGCTTCCGGATGATCTCGACAATCACGACAGCGTCTTTCCCAGACGCTTGATCAGCGACCCGTGGATCGCTTGGGTTGTTTTAAAAACCTCCATGTCCGATTGCGAGAGTTGCGCAACGCGTCCTGTGTTGATGGCACGGGCGATCTGGTTGAGGTTGGACCCTTGCTTTGACAGCTCAGCATAGAGCTTGAGGCTTTCTTGGCGTTCTCGACGCTTGATGACGACGTTGCCCAACACGAAAGCCGCTAGATAATCTTTCGGGGTGTCATAACCTGCCGCCTCGCCGCGCCGCACAAACTCCGCGTGCTGCGCCTCTGTCACACGTTTCTGAACGATCTTTGCGGCGCGCCGCTTTTCCGATCTACGCTTTTTATCTCCTGCCTGTGCCATCTGCTCTCAATCCTTCATGCCCCGAGGCGAGGGCCCGACGTTCTCGGGCCTCTCTTTTCTGTTTTTTCTTCCCTACAGCCCATCTCCGCCGCCCGCCGAGGCCATCAGGTCGAGAAGGGCAGGCGTGTCACCTCACAAACTTGCGGGCCACTTGGAGTGAGATATCTGTCAGGGCCTGCGCAAATTCCGTTCAGGGCCATAACGCCGTAGGTCACGAGCGCAGCAGCCCCCATGAGGCAGACCGCCAGTGCCCCACCCAGCAGGGCAGCGCGCCTTAGAGCGCGATTGCTCATCTCATCCGCACGGCTCTGGATCGCGGCCTCGGAGATTGCGGCGATTTTATCCGTGCTTTCGGTAATGGCTTTCGCGACAGCCCTGCTGGCTTTTTCGTCAGCCAAGCCACCAGCCTGTTTCATGAGGTGGGCGTGCTTTATGATCGCATTATCTACGTCTGCCACGAGCGCACGGCGTGCGGCTTCGATCCACTGAAGGTAGTGGTCGAGCACCAAAAGAAGGGGCCAAAACTCATCCCGATCCGAAAGGCCCAGTGCCGCCTTGATCCTCATTAGGCGCGCACGGTCAGCTTTGGTCGATGCTCTTTCATAGATCTGCGCGAACAGATTTTCCGGGTATTTAAACATGATCATACTCCATCCGCGAAAGGCCAACTTTTGCCAATTCTTCAGTCCACGTGCGCAAGGCAGATGACGCGCGCATTTTGGGGATCAGGCTGGCGTCCGGATGGCCGTGAATGGTGTTCAGGTTGCATCCGGTATCGGCCATGAACGCGACCACCGCGGGATCAAGGCGGGTCATCTCGACGACCTGTCCGCCAATGTCCATCAAGGTTTGTTTGGTCTGGCTCTGATCAAAACGGCTGAAGGGCCGGTCGTGGAAATGGTTCCGGACCACAACCCAGTCGAGTTTGTGGTTTGCAAAGGCCGCCATTTCGTCGCGAAGCGCGGCGAGGACTTCGCGGCTTTGGTCGATCACAAAGAGCATGACCGCGCGGGCGTCGATTTGATCGAGAAGGAAGGCAAGATCAATCGTGCCCTCGGCGGACCCGCCCGAGGTCATCTTCGCAGTTGCGTCGGACCCTCCCGCGGGCAGGTCAATCAACACATCATGTGGGCTACTGACGATGATCTCGAGCATCTCTTCTATGCCCGCCGCGGTCCGAAGGTCCACGCATGTGGTGCGGTCTTCAAACAGCATATCAAGGCCGGGGTTTTTGACGTCTCCGTCCACCAGTGTGAGCGGTCGCCCCACTGCTTCAAAAGCTGCCGCGGTTCTGGTTGCGCATTGGGTCTTGCCCACGCCCCCTTTGTCGCCATGGATAAACAGTACACTCTTCATAGGTCACCTTTCATGTTTCGACTGTTTCTTTTGGGAGGTTGAGTCTGGCGCGGTGTTTGCGCGTCAGGGCGGGATCGCCACTGAGCATTTGGCTCAGGTCGCAAAAATTCACTGTTGGCTTTGAAAGCTTGTGGCCGCGCTGCTGGCGCGCGCTTGGGCTGTACCGGCGCGAGACCCTGTTCGGCTCGAGCCTTCTGGAGATAGTTCCGGAAGGTCTGCAGATTGATCTGCTGATCTGCGTCACGGTTCGCGTTTAGGGCAGCCACGATATCTGTCAGAGTATGCCCCTCCAGCATCGCCCCGCGGATGTCTTCTGCGAGCGTGCGCACAAGATCCATCAACGGACTACCGCGTTTGGGTGGTTGTGCCTTCAGGCCGTCTAACGCCTCTCTGGCGCGGGTGATATCCGTGGTCTTTGACATGGTGAACTCGCACTTAACGAGTCCATTGGTATGATCGATTCGCGAAAAAACTAAGAAAAAATGGCATCGATCGATAAAATGCAGAACTGTGATCCGACAAAGTTCATTGATGTCATGTCTGAATGTTTACTAAGGTTTCGCAGTGAGTAGACACGCGTATCGACCTGTCATTCGCTGCCTAGCAGGGTATGGCGACGGTAAACCGTCCCCCCTGCTTTTATCGCGGCGGCCCTGACGGCCTTCTTGATAAAAGACACCATCCCCACGCACCGAGAGGCGGTTTGGTGGGTGTTTGGGCGGTAGATGGGGTGGGGCGCCATTCGGAAAATCTGCGTTTGCGCGTCTCGAAAAGCGACTTGATCGCGGCCAATTCGCGCCGGTTCGCAAAGCGCAGGACGGTGATTCACAACGTGTCAAAACCAAAAAGACCGCGCGGGTGAAGGCGCGGTCTCAGTTGTCCTGTAAATAGGCGAATAGATTTTGGTGGGCGTGCAGCAGGCGAATGATGTCGATGCCCTGATCGGTCGTTTGGTAAATTACCAGTTGGGTCCCGCTGTGGTGGATGCGCACGAGAGGGGTGAACTCGGATCGTTCCCGCGCCATTTGGGGAAAGTCAGCCAACAGATCGAACGCAGCAAATAATGCGTCTAAATTGCTATCCGCCTGCTGTGGCCCCCATGTCGCCGCACTGTAGCGCCAGATCTCGGTGAGGTCTGCCTCGGCTGCAGGCCTCAAGCTCCACGCTTCAGGTGCCGCCATGCTGATCGCGCATCCGGCGCTTGAACGCGTCCCGATCCAGCGGAGCCGCGGCCCCGCTGGCAAGGCCCGCATCGACGGCTGCCTGAATTTCGGCCACCGCTTCGACACGCGCCCTATCACGTCGGATCAAGTCCCGTACGTAATCGCTGGAATTGGCGTAGCGGCCTGACTTCGATTGGTCTTCGACCCAAGATTTCATCTGATCAGGGAGCGAGATATTCATAGTGCCCATGACGATCTCCATTTTTCAGCAACGCTATGACAAACTTTGCCATAAAGCAACGCAACGCCAGCACTGCCCGCGCTTCTTTCAAGAAATAGGGCCGCGCGTCGGTCAGCGCGGTCCTATTGAAACGGAGATACTGCTTTAGCGGATCTGTCCTTTTGCGATGCGATCGAACAAGGACTCGATGCGCGGCAGCAGAGCCGGACGATAGACCTCGGAAACCACGTTGATGCGCTCTTTGAGCTCTGCGCGAGGAACGACTTGGTCGGGATGAGCTTTGCGCAGCGTTGAGTGCAGCTTCCTTTCCACGCGGCAGGCATCGTTCCCAGTCTTGAACGGCACGGTCCGATGCAGGTGTACATCCACGTCAGCTGACAAACCGAACTGGTGTCGGAACCGCCTTTCGGGGTTGCCGCTGAAACCGACCTTAAGAAGGTTATGGTCAGAATTGGGCCACTTTAACTGCAGCAGGTAGATGTATGATGGACGCGAACTCCAGCTTTGTCCGCATCTCGCACAGTCCACCTGACCCCAGCGCATGTTCGTGCGGCTGACGCGTTGAATGTGGCCGCAGCTGTGCTGGTAGAGCCGATAGTTGGCGTCTTCGGAATCTCTGGACACGAGGTCCCAGCCGATGCTTTGCGCCTCTGTGCGCTCCCGGTTTTCAAGGCAGTACTCGCAGCGATGCTCGACCTCTCCCGCCGCGATCCGCTCTAAAAACGAGAACTGCCTGGATATCTTGTGCCCGCAGGGTGCGCGAAACACACCGTAGTTGCTGTTCAGGAGGTCGCGGCGCAGGAACGACAGCCCTGCCGATTTCGCAAGGGCGACGCGGGCCTGATGTAGACATGCGACGCAAGCAGGCTGTGCGGTGCGCACTGTGTAGACTTTTTGGGCTGTGAAAGCACCGCAGGTCTGGCACTGGAGGCACAGATGGTATCTGTCGCGCACGCGGCTGTGAATGCGGAAGCCTTTTGCCTTTGCGATGGTATGCCAGTTATTCGGGATGGAGCCAGGGTAGGGGACCCATTGTTCTGCGGGAACATGGCTGCTCCGCGGGGGCAGGTAGAGGCGCAGACCGCTCTCGGGCAGGGTGACGTAGTCGGGTGCAGGTAAGTTCTCTTTGGGCAAAGGGTATCCTCCTCGGAATCTGAGGTCAGAGAGATCAGGGCCGGAATGGCGCATAGATTGGAAAAGTCAGATCGCTGGACGCAGCAGGACAGACCGCTGCCGGACGGCAGTGGCCCGTGCTGGCAGCCCAGAACAGGTCTGATTAAGGCTGCAGATGCCGCCTGATTGCATCAGGCGGAGGAGTTGATCCCGGATATCCAAGAGAGGGCACGATATTGCGAACGCTCGCGCATGCGTTTAGGGAGGCCATAGCCATGACGTTGTCCTCGTACGACACGTTGTGGTCAGGGCGGGGTGGAGGCTGCAACCTCCATGTCGCCCGCTTATTCGGGCGCCCGATAACCATATTTCCAGAATAAGAGACCGCAAATGCGCTCGCAATGCAGCAATGTGATAGCTGCTCAGGGCGGGGCACATATCCGATTGCACCATTCGGTTGCATCTGTGGCGACTTGCATGTCCGCCTGCCCATCAATGGAAGTGCGCTTCCCGTTGTCGCTGCTAAATGTGTGATCAGCGGTGATCTAGGGGCTGCACTCGCCTGAAGAAGCGGACGCGCTACAGCTCTGCTGCCCTTATGGGCTGTGAAATCTATTCGTGACACGTTTCTCGATGGAAGGCGCCTAGATCATTTTCTGGGGGCTATACCCCTTCCTCAGCTTCTGGATTTGCAGATGCTCGAACGCCGCGCTGGCAGCTTCAGGTTGGTCAAATGTCTCGGTGCGCATCTGACCGCGCTTTCCGATCCGACCCCAGTTTCGGATCAAAGAGACCTCACCGAAGAGCGTGGGTTCGAGGGACAGTGCATAGAACCGCGCCATGTTTCGGCTCGGGTCCAATCGGGTCATATAAAGCGGCGCGGGCATAGGGTTCATCATATGCGCCAGTATCGGTATTTCGATTACCCCGGTCTAATTCAATTTCTGAATCTATGGAGCGAACTGGATTCAGCTTCGTGATGGCTCAACGTCGCGAGTTAGGTGACAGCCCGTCAGCTGCATTCAGAACCCAATACGTGTTTTCGGGAAAAAATAACGGCGCCGGATATCTGGCGCCGTCAGTCGCTCAATCACAGGGAGCTTGGGGACTGGACAAGCAACGAGGGAAACTCTGGCTTATCGCAGAATTTGCACTTCGTTTGTGAATCCACCGCTACACACCTAATGATCGTATAATGTAAATTATGTTAAGTAATTCACTTGAACAATGGCACTGCAAAGGTGTTGTTCCGTTAAATCATATATGGGTCAAATAGTGGCTCCGAAGGTATCTCAAGAGACACTTGCCGCAGATTTCTTCACTTGGAGTGCTTCGACCCTTTTTTAGCGGATAGCAAGGATAGAACGTCGGCGGGCTGGGACAGAGTATCAATTGCAGGTTTCGTATTTTATGTAAACGAAGTGCTACAAGCCACACGGTGATCGGAACCCCCGCCTCTTCCGCTATCGTTAGCGCATAGGTAATTGGCTGTTTTCAAAGCGGATATTGGGTCCCTTGCGGGACCGGTGATCAAGGTCGCGTACGACCTCACGTTTTGCAGCACAATAGGATCGCAGTTTGACCGTAGTAATCCGTTCGCCGCTTGCCGCGCATTTGTAGCGTTGCGATTGGAGGATTTCTTGAAGAACGACATCGTGTTGATCAATCGCGTGCCATAGCCGGTATGACCGGTCTGCGATTTTCACAAAGTCTTAGGCCGTGTTGACAAAAGGGATTCACATCGCGGTGTGGGCATGATTCAAGCTGGCATCTGCGATGGAGACCAGCTTGGCACGAGACCTGATGTCGGACGAGGAGTGGGCGTTCTTTGAACGGTTTATCCTGGCGGTCCGTGCGCCGAACGGGCGCAAACCGACCAACCACCGCCTTGTTCTTGATGGGGTTTTCTGGATTGCTCGCACCGGTGCCCCATGGCGGGACCTGCCTGAGGAGTTTGGCAAATGGTCGAGCGTCTACCAGCAGTTCCGACGCTGGACGCGGGCAGGTCTCTGGGAGGACATCATGGACGCCCTGAACCAAAGCGGGGCAGTGCCGGATGCCCTCCAAATGGTCGACAGCACCGTGGTTCGCGCCCATCATCAGGCAGCGGGCGCAAAAGGGGGACTCTACGACAGGGTTTTGGCCGCTCGAGAGGTGGCTTCACGACCAAGATCCACCTTCGCGTCAATGCAGCAGGCCTGCCCATGAGGACTGAGATCACGCCGGGGCAGACATCCGATTATCTGGGGTTCGACCTCGTCATGGCCGACAATCTGCCAGAGGCGAGCGTCCTGTTGGCAGACAGAGGCTATGACTCTGACAACATTCGAAAAAAGATGGAGGCACGAGACGTGCTCACCCAAATCCCCATGCGCAAATCACGCAAGATGCGCGTCGGTGTCGATCATTCGCTGTATTCATTACGCAACCTCGTCGAACGTTGCTTCAACAAGCTGAAAAACGCACGCCGGGTCGCCACACGCTACGACAAAACCGCTGAAAGCTTCCTCGGTTTCATAGACATCACGTCTATCCGCCTCTGGGTTCGCCTTTTGTCAACATGACCTAGTTTTCAAACTAATTCGATATCTTACTACGCTTCCACCGTGGATGCGTCATCCAAGGAGTTTTCATGTCAACTATCATTGGCACAAACGGCAATGATTTTCTGCTGGAAGGCACACTCGCCAACGACACGATTTTGGGTTTGGGCGGCGATGATTACCTAAACGGCGGTCCAGGCGATGATCGTTTGGACGGTGGCAATGGCGAGAGCGACCGTGCAGATTATCGGTCTGATCCAAGCGGCGTCAGCGCGGACATACTGGCGGGCACCGTTACGGACGGATTTGGCGACACGGACACTTTGGTCAACATAGAGAACGTCACTGGCAACAATTTCGATGATACGCTCTTGGGGGATAACCTCGGAAACAGCTTGGTCGGAAAAGGCGGGGACGATTTGATCGATGGTCGCGGGGGCAATGACTACATCGAAGGTGGGGCTGGAAGCGATACGCTCATAGGGGGTGACGGGGACCGCGACCAGTTGGCCTACGACGGGGAGGATGGCTCAACCGGGGTCGTCGTCGACCTTGCGACCGGCACGGCCACGGATAGTTTTGGAAATGAAGACATAATCAGCGGCTTCGAGATCATCCGAGGCACCGACTTTGACGACGTTATAACGGGCGACGATGCCGACAACGAACTGCGCGGCAACGACGGCGATGACGCGCTGTATGGTGGCGATGGCGATGACCGTCTCGAGGGCGGATCAGGTAATGACAGCCTGTTTGGAGGTGCTGGAAACGACACGATCGTACAGGATGGCAGTGGCAAACAGTCGTACGACGGAGGTGATGGAATTGATACCTTCATCACGGACACCTCCGTTTTCTCGGGCATCTCTCTCCCTCCGGACTTCATTGCAACCGTTAACTTACAGATCGGCTTTTCTGGATCACTGAACAATCCGGGCAGCCCTACAAACGACACAGTTGCCAATATCGAAAACGTTATCATTCGCGGTGCTTGGGATTGGCTCCTCGTCGGCGATTCTGTGAGCAATCGTCTTTCGACAGAGGCAGGAGATGACACGCTATCGGGCGGAGCCGGTGACGACCTGCTGGACGGCGGTGCTGGCGAGGACGAGATGTACGGCGGTGACGGCGCGGACCGCCTGCACGGCCAGAAAGACGCTGACCTGCTCGAGGGCAATAAGGGTGCCGACACCCTTAAGGGTGGTGGCGGAAGCGACACACTTGCTGGCGATGGGGGGCGGGACACGCTGCGAGGCCAAGGTGGCGGAGACCAGCTGTTCGGTGGTGGCGGCAACGATGTGCTGAAGGGCAATAAGGGTGCCGACACCCTAGAAGGTGGCGGCGGTAAGGACAAGATGGTCGGTGGGTCCGGTGCGGATACGTTTGTTGGCGGCACAGGTAAGGATACGATGAAGGCCGGTCGTGACGATGATGTGGATGTCTTTGTATTCAGAAACGCCGGCGACAGCCCGTCAAGTCGCAAGATGGACAAGATCGTCCAGTTCGAAAGTGGGGAGGACCTGATCGACCTTTCCGGTATCGATGCAGATACGTCCACGGGCAGAACCGAGTCACTGTCATTCTCAAGTGCCGCGGCGGCGCATTCCGTCTGGATCGAAGATCGAGGCTCCGCCCATTCGTATGCCTATGTGGATGTGGATGGCGACGCTACAGCCGATATGGGCATCATGATCGTGCGCGGCACGTTGGAGGCAAGCGACTTCCTCTTATGAAGCCCCTTAACAAATTTTGTGGTTGCCGCCCGTGATGCAAGAAGCTTTTGACCCTGTTGGCGTGTGATCGAATGCGTACTTTTGTCAGGCCTCTTGATGCGGCATTTCCAAGAGCCGCGGGCCGGGATGGAGATCAGCAGATCGAGTCCAAATCTGTATTACGAGCTGAGCGCTCGCAGTTGCTAACTGGTTTTCCCGATCTGGATCTGTTCGATCATTTTGTCCATTCAGGTCGTCGGCTTCTCACACTCCCCTTGGCACCGTTGCGAACAGCTTGACATGAATATCATGCCATACCTGCAAGCGCCGGATCCTTGTAATCTTCATTCTTGGTCAACATCGCCCATATCTGCCGGGCCATCTTGTTTGCCAGCGCAATTGCCACCAGCATCTTTGGTTTGCGCGCCAACATCCGCGACAGCCAGCTGCCCTCCAAAATGGAACGCCGTCCAAGCCATCCGACTCGTGACATTGCTCCAATAATCAGGAGGCGCCGGATATCGGCTTGGCCCGCCTTCGTCATGCGCCCCAAACGCTCTTTTCCTCCAGATGAATGCTGCCTGGGGACCAGGCCTAACCAAGCCGCAAAGTAACGTCCCGTTTTGAACTACCCCATATCAGGCCCAAGCGCCTCCACGGCGATGGCTGTCAGAGGCCTAACACCAGGTATGGTCTGGAGGCGGCGCGCCTGGTCCGACTGCGTGGCCAGCGTCGAAAGTTTCTTGGTCCGTTCTGTGATACGCGTCGTTTTCTCTGCAATCTGCGCCAGAAGGTCGAGGCACTCTTCCCGGATCAAAGCCGGCAAATCAGAGGACGCATTCTCCACAACGGTTGCTATGCGATTGAGATGGCGTATTCCCGCTGGGAATACATGGCCGTGTTCATAGAGGAGCGCCCGCAACGCGTTTACATCTGCGGTCCGCTGATGAACCAGACGCTCCCGGCCACGGAAAATCGCTGCGCGGGATTGCTGCTGAACTGTCTTGGGTTCAACGAAACGCATCTCGGGTTGACGGGCTGCGATTACGATCGCCTCGGCATCGGCCGCATCATTTTTCTGACGTTTCACAAAGGGGCGCACG